>AGIF02000001.1:2128768-2432878 GCA_000227505.4 gamma proteobacterium HIMB55
CGCGAGCCTCAGTGCCCAATACAGCGCTGACCATAAAGGTCGACTGCGAATGGCCCTGTTCCACCGGTGAAATCCGGCTAGCCGAAACACTTAGCGATGAATGGACAACGATCAGTATCGATGTCGATGACCTCGTAGCAAGCGAGTTGGATCTGCAAAATGTTGATACTGGCTTGGTCTTTTGGCCGAGCGACCTAGGCCTCGTAACCGTCGATATCAAAAGCATCGTATGGCGCATGACCGCGATGTCGGCGGGCTTGCAACGTGGAACCGGTGGCCCCCTTTTACTGTTAAACAACCTGCGGGGACAGGAAAACATCTCGCCTTCTGCCTACCCTGATATGCGGCTCCTGTGGGCGGATGAGTTTGATGGCGACGACGTCAATCTACGAGATTGGAACTTTGATATCGGTGATAACGGTTGGGGTAATGAGGAGTGGCAGTACTACCAGCCACAGAACGCGACGTTACAAGAAGGTCACTTGGTTATCACTGCACGAGAGCAGCGCGTTGGCGGATCAACCTATACCTCCACCCGCATCAAAACCGAGGGCGAAGTTGAATTTACCTACGGGCGAGTCGACATCCGCGCCGCCCTACCCGAGGGGCAAGGCATTTGGCCCGCGCTCTGGGCCCTAGGTGCAAACTTCCGGCAAGTGGGTTGGCCCAGAACCGGCGAGCTCGACATCATGGAAATGATTGGCGGTAGAGGACGAGAAAACACCGTCCACGGAACCATGCATTGGAATCGCGGCGGCCTCAATGCGCCTTACTCTCATACCTATCAGGGTGGCTCCTACCATTTAGATTCTGGTAAGTTCTCCTACGGCTTTCATGTGTTCAGCATGATTCGATCACCTGAGGGCGTAACTTGGTTGGTGGACGATATTCCGTTCTACAGCTACCAGTTCACGGACGCGCCTGATTTTGATGCCTTCCAAAAACCGTTCTTTCTCATCTTTAACATTGCTGTCGGTGGTCGCTGGCCAGGTTACCCCGATGAGAGCACCAACTTCCCTCAGCGGCTTGTTGTCGATTACGTAAGAGTGTTTGGCGCAAACGCCGACGACGAGGACTCGGACGGCGACGGCGTTGCGGATCCGATCGACGACCTGCCGCTTGACCCTAATGACAGCATCGATACTGACAATGACGGTCAGGGAAACACCGAGGATGACGACGATGATAATGATGGTTATCTCGATGACGTCGATGACTATCCACTGGACGCTACGAAGTGGTCGGTCAACCAGCCAAACGAGGGAAATGAAGGAACCGACGAAGCGTATCGCTCGAATTTTTTACTTATGTTCGTTGCTACGTTGTTGAATACCGACAACCCACAAAAGCCGAGTACTGCGCCAGTTCGTTAATCCTCAAATACCGACCGCCTCGATACTCCCAAAAACCCGCCAGCCAAGCCTAACCCGCTGGCAATCTATCTTCACAGACGAGACCCTGCACGTTTCGCGTCGAGCCTTTCGAGCACCACCTACTGATTATGCTTTAAGATCTATAAGCACTTGGCTCAGCGCTATCTGGCTGGCACAGTGATATTTCGGTGCTGCTTTTCATCGCTCGAGCCGGCAACGCACCACTAAAACGTGATCAGCCAAAAACGTAGCCGTATGACCGTCACCAAAACGGATAAAAACATAACAAGGATAGAAGTAGATGACCGACCCTAAAGCCCTCCGACCCGCAAGTACTGTTGTTCTTCTTCGTGATACTGACCACGGCATGGAAACACTGATGCTTAAGCGCAACAAAGCGCTCATGTTTGCAGGCGGGCTGTGGGTGTTTCCGGGCGGGGCAATCGATCAGGAGGATATAGAGGCGGGTGGCGGTGACGCCGATGAAACTGCACGCATCGCCGCAGCACGCGAGGCTCAAGAAGAGTGCGGCCTGACACCAGATCTCGATAACATGGTCCAGCTGAGCCAATGGACCACGCCAACTGCAGAGCCAAAACGTTTTCAAACCTGGATCTATGCAGCTCCGATTGTTCAAGACGACGCGGTAACCATCGATGGGGGCGAAATACACGACCATCAGTGGATGCGCGTCGCAGATGTCGTTGCCGCCCACAAAGCAGGCGAGATGGGCATGATGCCACCCACCTATGTGACCCTCTGTAGCTTACTGCGCTACCACAACACTGCAGACATGATCGAGGGCGAGAAGCAAATCACACCGCCTGAAGTATTGCCGTTGTTCGCAAAAGAAGATGAAACCGTACTTGTCATGTTTGAGGGCGATGCAGGCTACGACAACGGACAAAGCACCACGCCCGGTGCTCGGCACAGAGCAGTCATGCAAAACGGAAGCTGGAAGTACATTTACGAGGGTGTCTCAACCGACTATCCCACGTTTATTCCTGACTGATGCGAGATTAAGACAACGTGCTTTAAGCGCACCCCCGAGCGTCAACAAGGGGGCTACAGAAGTACTTTTGCTGAGGAGAGTTCACCCCGCCTCTTTACTCATAAGCACAGCTCGCTATTATAGATTGCGTTAAGTAATAACGAATCAACTACCGTGCAACGAAAACGAACTCGACTCACCCCTGAGGCACGAGCTGATAACTTGCTCGATGCAGCCGCCATGCTCATCTGCCGAAACGGGCTAGCCACATTCACGATAGAGGGTCTTGCTACAGAGGCCTCTGTCTCAGTACCGCTGGTTTACAACTACTTTTCAAGCCGGGTCTTATTGCTGCAGGCACTCCTGCAACGTGAGTACAGCCGGTTCGGGAAAAGGACCTCCGTGGCCGCGAGCAATGCTGAGACTTTCAGAGATATTGTCCGCGTGTCAGTGCGCAGTAATTTCGAGCACAACGCACCCGGCACGGTTCTGCCAATGCTCATCACACAGCCCGAAATCGCCTGTGTTATCCAAGATGAGCTCAAGCAAAACAGCAGAAACGCAGCCAATTTTTTGATCGAGCGCACCGCAAAGCATTATCAATTGGACACCGATCGCGCGCGCCTCATTGTTCAACTTTCAAGAGGTGCTGCTTGGGCTGCGGCTGAGTGGTCGGGCAAGCAAACCAGAGATCAAAACGAGATGATCGAAATGACTGTGGATTACATCATCGCAGGCATCGAGCAGCTCACGATAAAGTAGTTAAGGGGATTTGATGACAATTAATCGGCAGTGGCGCTTAGCAAAACGCCCCGTAGGTATGGTCGGAAGAGACAACTTCGAGTTCGTGGAAACCACCGTCCCTAAGGTCCAAGACCAACAGATACTCATTAAGAACCTCTACTTTTCTTTCGACCCAACTCAGCGCGGTTGGATGGTCGACCGCCCCAGCTATCTTCCCCCTGTCGGGATTGGTGAGGTGATGCGCGGCGGGACCGTAGGACAGGTCGTGTTATCCAATCATCAAGATTTCGCTGAAGGCGATCTCGTGCAAACGATGGGGGGCTGGCAGGATTACGCAGTAATAACGCCTGGCGAGGGCGTCACCGGCGTGACCAAAATACCTGACGGTGTGACACCCGAGATGATGCTGTCGGTCATTGGGCTGACAGGCATCACTGCTTACTTTGGCATGCTAGAACTCGGTCAGCCAAAAGCCGGCGAAACCGTCCTAGTGTCTGGCGCTGCAGGCGCAACCGGCTCGGTCGCGGCTCAGATTGCCAAGTTAAAAGGCTGTCGAGTTGTTGGTATCGCTGGTGGGTCTGAAAAATGCGGATGGCTTACTGACGTTGCAGGATTGGACGCAGCTATCGACTACAAGCAGGGCAATTTAGACGCGCAAATTGCAGAAGCCTGTCCTGATAAATGGAATGTGTTCTTTGACAACGTAGGCGGCGATACGCTGGAGGCTGCGCTGAACCACTTAGCCCTCTATTCTCGGGTTGTCCTGTGCGGTGGTATTTCGGGTTACAACGCCGAGGACCCAATCCCTGGTCCCTCGAACCTTATGAATTTGGTGACCAACCGCGCGCGCATGGAGGGATTCATCATCCTCGATTACATGCCGCGTGCCATGGAAGCGATTCAGGATCTAATGGGCTGGGTTATGTCGGGGGAGCTGAAGTTTCAGGTGGATGTGCAGGAAGGCTTTGAAAATATTCCAAGAACACTGAGCCGACTCTACACGGGCGAAAATCACGGCAAGCAGCTCCTCAAGCTAGCAGACCCAAGCTAACAAGAAGTAATAACGAGTCGCTGAGGACCTGATACAAACGACAAAGAGCTCTGCCATATGGATAACAACACAGTAGGCTTACTCGAAGTTCCTGAAATCATCGATCGCATTTTTGAGCATATCGATAACGGAACAACTGACCTTGGAACGGTGCAGTGGCATGAGCCGGTAGAGCACTACACAAGCCAAAGCCGTTACGAACAAGAGATCGCGCTATTGCGTAAGCGACCCGTTGTGTTTTGTCCATCAGCAGCCATCCCTGACGCCGGAAGCTACATCTCCCGTACTGCGGCCGGCACGCCCTTGCTCGTGGTTCGCGACAATGACTTACAGGTCCGCGCCTTTATCAATGCGTGCCGCCACCGTGGTATGAAGGTTGCGTCGGGCGAAGGGTGTACCCGAACCTTCTCCTGCCCCTACCACGGATGGACCTATAACCTAGATGGCTCACTGCGGGGCGTTCCGGGTGAGGCAGCCTTCCCTGACCTCGACAAGGAGACTTCAGGACTTAAAGAAGTATTTGCCGTTGAAAAAGGTGGCCTGGTTTACGTCCAGCAGGAAGGCGAACCAAGGCTCGAAACACTCAAGACGGCACTGGACTTTTTTGAGCCCTCACAGTCCTTCTTTTACAAAAACGACACGGTAGATGAGGCCAACTGGAAGCTACTGACGGAGACACTACTCGAGGGTTACCACATCAAGTCACTGCATCGGGAGAGCTTTTACCCGTTTGGTTTAGACAACATCAACATTGTGGAGTCCTACGGACAGAACTCCCGCGTGATCTATCCGTTTAAACGTATCGAGAAGCTGAGGTCTGTGGCGCGCGAGGAGCGCAACATAGAGGGCTCAGCAACACTGGTGTATCACCTATTCCCCAACGTCAGCGTTTCAGTCTTATCGAAACACACGAGCGTCACCGTCATCGAACCCCTGTCACCGACACGCACCCAGATGTTTTCTTACGCCATCAAACACGCAGAGCAAAACGGTGTCGAAATCAGCGACGAAGACGCAATGCGGGACGTCGACTTTGTGAATAAGTCGGGTCAGGAAGAAGATCGGGCTGCCGCCAGAGACATCCAAGAGACAGTCACAACCTCGGCCAATTCGCATCTAACCTTTGGCTATTACGAAAAGGCGATTGTTAGTTTTCATCAGCAGCTACAAAACGAGTTGGGGGAGACCTAAATGGTCAAGCTCGTTATTGGAGTGGCTCAACCTGTCAGCACAATGACTCATGAGAAGAAGGGATGACCCGGGGAGAGAACAGGATGCAAGACATATCAAAATCAATAGAGGCCTGCGCCGCACACTATGGTGAGCAAGCCGATGCGATGCGCGAATACCTTCTAGCCGGCCAAGCCACTGCACTTGCACTCGATAATCGAGGGCCGATTGAATTCGACACGTCCGGTAAGCTCGCACAACATATTTTGGACGCTTACTCGAAGTACGGGTTTTATGTCTTTACGGGCGTTCTCAGCGACGAAGAATGTGAGGACATTGAAGCGGATATGGTGTCTCTCAAGCGCTCGTTCCCAACAATGCCTGACAGCGCCGTCGATGCAGATGGGAACCCTGCTTTAGGTTCCGATTCAAAAACACCGCATCTCGTTTGGTCTAAGCCGCTGGGAGATCCGCTCGGTGGCACACAGTTAGCCAACGGCAGACACCAGGTCAAAATGTTTGAGCCAGAGGCGACTGCTGATACCCCTCTCGCATCGCCCTTTATTTTGCTCGGATCGCTTCGCTTCTCCGATGCCTGCTTGCGGACCTATGCCCACCCGGAGCTCCTAAAAGTCGCAGAGGCAGTTAACGGACCAGACTTCGCCCCCTTTAACGAAGCGCTCTTTATCAAAGAGCCCGGCATTGGTGCCGCGGTGTCTTGGCACCAGGACGGCGTGACACATTGGGAGAGCCCGGACTTTGACGAGAACATCCATGGTTTTAATTTCATGGCGCAGCTGTATGGCAGCACGGCTGTTAACGGCGTATGGGTACTGCCCGGTAGTCATAAGCTGGGTAAGATCGATATCACGGATCTAGTCGCAGAGTCTGGAAGCGAACGTCTTAAGGGAGCTGTACCACTAGTCTGTGACCGCGGCGATGTGGTCATTTGCAACCGCCAAGCGCTTCATGGCTCCTTTCCAAACAGTGGCTTCGAGCCACGACTTACCGTCAATTTTGGTTTCCATAAGCGCTCCTCAGTCCTTGGTGTGAAAGGCGGAGGGATCCATAGCGATGCGCAAGTATTCGATGGTGAAATCATTGCTCGCCGCTCAAAGGTGCTCGGCTATGCCATAGCAGCACGGAAAGAGCGCTACCCCGATGAGATGGCCTACACCTATCAACCCTTCGAGGCGGCAGGACGCTCTTTTGAGTGGAACGATGCAGCCCGCCGCGACATGCATGATTACAATCGAGACGATTTAAGTATCTAACGCCTCGCTCATCTAAGCGGCGTCTGTTAGGCACCTGTGCCTCATTGCCGTCGCTTATCAGGTGAGCGTATCAGTAACACCCTTTGGGTAGGCGTTAACCGAAACAATACGTTCTTCAGGTAGTGACGTAGATAACCTCAGCCTTCAGACTAGCGCCCGCGTCGAAGCAGACGCTCTAGCTATTTGAAAGGCCTGTATTTCTATACTCAAGGTTGCGCACTCGCTATGTCTTTAAACCAAAATCCCTATCTACCGATTGGACTAGCACTGGGCGGTGTTTTCCTCTTTTCGGTGATGGACGCGGTGATGAAAGCACAAGCGCTCGCTATGGGTACCTATAGCGCGATGTATTGGCGTAACGCGATGGGCGCATTGTTTGCAGCAATATTGTATCTGCCCTCTAGGCCGCCGCGACCCAGTCCTGATGCCTTCAGATTGCATGTGGGCCGCTCAGCGCTGACGGCCGTCATGATGTACTGCTTCTTTTTCGGTCTGACACGCGTTCCACTTGCGCAGGCCATTGGACTTACCTTTGTAGCGCCAATCATTGCTTTGTTTCTGGCCTCGCCATTTTTGGGTGAGCGCATTGGCCCCAATGCTAAATTTGCCGCGCTGCTGGGATTTGGGGGTGTCATGGTTGTGGTGGGCGGTGACCTGCTACGCATGAATGCAGACACCGACCTGCTTGGGGTCAGTGCCATGCTGGCTTTCGCCGTCATGTACGCCGTGAATTTAATTCTCCAAAGAAAGCTCGCACTCATCGCAAAGCCCATGGAAATCACGTTTTATCAAAATACGTTCGTGCTACTCCTGATGTCACCCTTCGCACCTCTCTTACTGCTGATGCCAGCCAATGAACTGCAATGGGGTGGCGCTGTGCTCGCGGGCCTTGTTGCCATAGGCTCGCTCATACTTATGTCAATTGCCTATCGTCGCGCCGAGGCGCAGCAACTTATTGCCACCGAATACACAGCGTTTGTGTGGGCCGCTATGTTCGGATGGTGGTTATTTGGCGAAGCCGTAAGTGCGCAGACGCTCCTTGGCACAAGTCTCATCATGTTTGGCTGTGTAATAAGCGCACGTAAGACGGCAAGCTGAGCAGGCGACCAAACACCTCTATTGCTAACGCTTTAGCATGAGTGAATGACGCCCATGACAACCTTAGGTCACATTTTTCTATATGATGTGCGATCCCAAAACCGGGCTCCACTCGTATAGGAAGCACGTTTTAGTCACGCTAATGAAGTAATGCGATCCGCCAGGCTCGCACGGATGTCTATGAAAACTCAGGTAACAACAGTTTGTGATCTCGAAAAAGAACTGCCACCCGACGCGCCAGATGCGCCCGAATGGTTGGTGAGGGCACTCCAAGTGCCCCGCGAAGAGGGTTTCATCGAGTCACAAGGCTGCGACGTCCACTATTTCCGTTGGGGCAACCCTGAAAACCCACCCCTGCTACTTTTGCACGGCTTCCTAGCGCATGCCCGTTGCATGGCCTTCATCGCACCGTTTTTGGCCGAGAAGTATCATGTGGTTGCGTACGATCTAACGGGAATGGGTGACTCCGGCGTTCGTGATGAGTACCCCGACAAGGTTCGAGCACAGGAAGTGGTCGACGTCGCACAGAAAACCGGCCTATTTGATCACGCACAAAAGCCCGTCGTCATCGCTCACTCCTACGGTGGCCACGTTGGTATTGCGGCCATGAACGATCACCACGAGCTATTTGGTGGCCTAATTATTTGTGACTTGATGGTCCTCCGGTTGGAACGCCTTCAAGCCCACTTCTCAGGTGGGAGACCGATGCGCTCTGATACCAGCCGGCCAAACAGGGTGTACCCCGATTATGCGGAGGCCAAGTCTCGATTCGTGCTCTCGCCAAACCAGCCCTGTGGCGAACCTTACCTTTTTGATTA
This sequence comes from gamma proteobacterium HIMB55, assembly GCA_000227505.4. Classification (NCBI taxonomy): domain Bacteria; kingdom Pseudomonadati; phylum Pseudomonadota; class Gammaproteobacteria; order Cellvibrionales; family Halieaceae; species gamma proteobacterium HIMB55. Next base: position 2,137,288 of record AGIF02000001.1, read on the forward strand.
CATGGCCTATCACTCGCTCAAAGAGGTTGAGGGTGGTTGGACATGGAAATTCAGCACCAGTGTTTTCGATAGTGACTTCTCACTGCGCGACCGAATTCTCAGGCAGGCCGAGGCTGTTGTTGCAGCACCCGGACGCAAAGCCTACATCTACGGCCAAGATAGCGCCCTATTTGATGACGACTCTGCGGATTACGTGCGCGAACTGGGTGGTACGGATATACCGTTTATTGGTGTTCCAGGAGCAAGGCACCATCTCATGCTCGATGAGCCTATCGCGTTCGTTAGCGCACTTCGCTCAGTACTTGCAGTGTGGGCTGCCGCCTGAGAGTCATAAAACGAGCCGTGTAACATCTTGCCGTGTGCTGAAGCAGATTGCTGTGAGTCGCAAATACAGCGCGCCATGCAGCGCTTACAGGCTCGTTACCGTGAAGCTCGAGAGCTAAACAAAGCCTCTCGGCACACCTTGCCCACTGCGAGCGTTCTCATCGGATGATCAGCTAACCCAAGCAAGCACCCACGGATTAGCATGCCGCCAAATAGCGGTTGCTCGTGGCCCTTTACCTCATAGATACGTTACGCTCGGCACGAGAATTCCCAGCGAGCGAATCACAGTGAACACCTTAGCCACAAAAATAATTGTCGTCCTCAGTACTTTGTTTTCCGGAGGTCTCACGTTTGCAGGCGATACCGAGACTGAGCAGAGCTATGCACAGGTGTTTTCGGGTCTCGCCATGGACTGTATCCACAAGGAATACAGCAACAAGATTGCCCACTACATGACCAGCGACGACGATTTGAAACCGCCCCGCGAACTCTACCCAGCGTTCTATGGCTGCTTCGATTGGCACTCCTCGGTTCATGGTCACTGGCTCTTAGTACGATTACTCAATACCCACGAGAGCGAGGTCGACGGCGCGGCGATTCGACACATGCTGAATAAGAGCTTTACCGCAAAGAACATCGCCGGCGAACTTGCAAGTTATACACGGCCTGGCATGAAATCCTTCGAGCGCCCTTATGGTATTGCCTGGTTACTCCAGCTGACAGCGGAACTGCGGCAATCTTCGGGTGACGATGCAAAGCGCTGGCTTCATCACCTGCTGCCACTCGAGCAACAGGCCGTTTCCAATATCAGCGAGTGGCTCCCCAAACTCTCCTTCCCCATTCGAACCGGCGAGCACAGCCAGACTGCCTTTGCTTTTGGGCTTATGTTGGACTGGGCGCATATAGCGGGCGATCGAGAGTTCGAGGCTCTACTCAAGTCACGTGTGCGCGAGCTGTATGCCGGTGATGTTAATTGCCCGCTGGCTTACGAGCCCTCAGGCCAAGACTTCTTATCACCTTGTATCGCCGAAGCCGACCTCATGCGACGCGTCCTTACCCGGCCTGAATTTTCGTCCTGGCTAACTGACTTCTTTCCCACCCTCACCGCGAAAACCGGATCCAATTGGCTGGTGCCGGCTACTGTTACGGATAAATCCGACGGCAAGCTCGCGCATTTGGACGGTCTAAACACCAGCCGTGCGTGGATGCTCGAGGGCATTACAAGCGCGTTGCCCTTGAACGACGTCCGTCGCCAACCACTAGAAGCTGCCCTCGCCGCTCACCGCAAAGCCGGTCTCGATGCTGTTCTCGGCGACATGCATTACATGGGAAGCCATTGGCTTGGAAGCTTTGCAACCTATCTAGAGACCAAGCGCGGATTGGCGATAGAAGCAGGTAACTGAAAGAGCGAATAGCGTTGAGCTAGTAGCTCAAAAGGCCACACAGTCGCTTATAAGTTGTTTTCATACTCGTCAGCGAGTGACGCTTCGAGCGCTTGTACCTCATCGTCGCTGATACCAAACCGGGCCCGATAAATCTCGCCGAACGACACCTTATGTGCTGGGGTAACCCACTGCTCCGGGTCCCATAAATTCGAGCGAATAAAGGCCTTCGAGCAATGAAAGAAACACTCTTCAACGGTCACGCGTATCGCAAGAACGGCAGGCTTACCGCGGGCCGCCAGTCTATCGAGTACAGCGGGGTCAGCCGTCAGTACCGCCTTTCCAGAAACCCTCAACGTTTCTGTGGTGCCAGGAATACAAAACAACACCGCCACATTGGGGTTCGCAAGAATATTTTTGTGCCCGTAGGCGAGACGGTTTCCCGGTCGATCTGGGATGAGCAGCGTGTGCTCATCAACGACCTCAACGAAACCTGGTGCGTCGCCCTTGGGTGAGCCATCACAACGCCCTTCCTCATCTGATGTGGACAAGATGATGAAAGGGCTCTTGCTGATAAAGTCACAGGCAAACGTATCTAGATACGGGACATTTTTCGCTTCAAGACCGGGCGATGGCTCGGCAATGATCTTGCGCAGCTGCTCAATATCAGTAATTTCCATACGATTCCTCACACGCCTCGCTCTGCGGGACGCCTATAACGAGAGCTAATTCTTCTGTGTCGAGAGCTCGCTCTTCAGCGCCACATTGCGCTAAAGATTACTCTGCATACGACAAATGATCGTCTTGTTTTATTCACTTCACACAGCTTATGTAAAACCTACAGGCAATACAAAGAATGAGATGCGCACGCGCCGCAAAGAGTGCATCTGGCTAAGACTAATCAGACGAAAAGAGAGATGTCGCCCTCGTGCGTTGGTGGTCACACCCCTTAGGGAGGTGACCTTTAAGGCATCAGAGATAAGTAAGCAGAACTACCGCAGCGCAGCAAGATCACCACTTAGGTGATCAATAAAGGCATCGATAGACATAGTGCCGAGATCGTCACCCTTCTGGGTTCTAACTGCGATCTCACCATTCTCCATCTCACGGTGACCTGCCACCAAGAGATAAGGCGTGGCTTGCAGTGTATGCTCGCGGATCTTGAAGCCAATCTTCTCGTTTCGTAGATCAGACATCACGCGAACACCTCGCGCCTTCAACCGCTTCTCGACATCCTTAACGTAGTCATCTTGCTTATCGGTAATCGTCATGAGCACCGCTTGAACAGGAGACAACCAAACGGGGAACTTACCCTCATAATGCTCAATAAGGATGCCGATAAAGCGCTCCAATGAACCAAAGAGTGCTCGGTGCAACATCACCGGACGCTTATCACGACTACCGTCCTCATCGACGTAGCTGATATCAAAGCGCTCTGGCAGATTCATATCGACCTGCAGCGTGCCGCATTGCCAGTCCCGGCCGATCGCGTCACGAAGGACGAACTCAAGCTTGGGACCGTAGAAGGCGCCCTCACCCGGGAACAAAATATAGTCTAAGCCCATAACGTCGAGTGCATTACTGAGCGCACCCTCGAGCTTGTCCCAAACCTCATCACTACCGATGCGGTTCTCAGGTCGCGTCGACAACTTGATGATGACATCGTCAAAACCGAAGTCCTTGTAGATATCGAGCACCAGCTTAACGACGTCGATACACTCCTGCTCCATCTGCTGCTCGGTGCAGTAAATGTGCGCATCGTCCTGCGTGAAGTGACGCACACGCATCAAGCCATGCAGTGCGCCAGAAGGTTCGTAACGGTGCACCTTGCCGAACTCCGCCATGCGTAGCGGTAGGTCGCGATAACTCTTGAGTCCTTGCGCAAACATCGATACCGAGCCCGGGCAGTTCATGGGCTTCAACGCAAAAATGCGCTCGTCTTCGGTTTGCGTGGAGAACATATTCTCGCGGTAATTGAACCAGTGTCCGGAGGTCTCCCAGAGACTGCGGTCCATCACGTCAGGCGTGTTCACTTCAACATAGCCCGCTTCGTCCTGACGCTGGCGCATGTAATCGAGCAGCTGGCGGAATAAGGTCCAACCCTTGGGATGCCAGAAAACAGAACCGGGTGCGTCGTCGCTGAAATGGAAGAAATCGAGTTTTCGACCGATCTTGCGGTGATCTCGCTTCTCGGCTTCCTCGAGTTGCGTCAGATGCTTGTTCAGCTCCTTCTTATCGCGCCACGCGGTGCCATAGATTCGCTGCAGCGTTTCATTATTGGAATCGCCGCGCCAGTAAGCACCAGCCAACTTCATTAACTTGAAGGCTTTAGGTAGCTTGCCTGTACTCGGCAAATGCGGTCCTCGACACACGTCAAACCATTCACCCTGACGGTAAACCGAGACCTCTTCGCCTTCGGGAATGATGTCCTCGATGATTTCTACTTTGTAGCTCTCGCCAATATCGCCAAACGTCTGCTTTGCCGCATCACGGTCCCAAACTTCACGCGTGATTGCTAAATCTCGATCAACAATCTCCGTCATGCGGTCCTCGATCTTAGAAAGATCGTCGGCCGAAAACGGCGTCTCGCGGGCAAAGTCGTAATAGAACCCGTCTTCGATTGCGGGACCAATGGTCACCTGCGTTCCGGGAAATAGCTCTTGCACGGCTTGCGCCATTACGTGCGCAGCATCGTGTCGAATGAGCTCAAGGGCTTCTTCGCTCTTTGAGGTGATGATCGCGAGTTCAGCATCGCCTGACATAACAAACGAGGTATCGACCATCTCGCCATTGACCTTTCCGGCCAGGGCAGCCTTCGCAAGACCAGGACCAATATCAGCAGCGACATCAAAAACAGAAACTGGGTTATCAAATTGACGAGACGAACCGTCGGGGAGCGTAATTTGCGGCATGTTTGTTACCTCGGTCAGTGGCGGCCCACACTAAAGGCTGCTTGGCTAAAATTTGGATTGCAGTACGCGGGCGGAAGTATATGTCGATTTACGGGTCAGCGTAAGCAATGGGCACTCTGCAGCCCGCTAGAAGTGACATTGTTGTGGTGATTTAGGCGGTGCTTGGCAAGGAGAGAGCCGGCGTTGACTTCCCTTGTGCCTCTATTGTCTGCGCCTGTGTTATCCACATCTGAGTTTTGTGCATTTGTGTTACCAGCATCTAATCAATAAGCCCACCAATGACACTGGGTACATCAGTGACCGGAACACTTATGGATTAAAACGACGTTGGTGATTTATCAGGGGATGAATATCGTGTTTGAAAGCACTAACCTCAGTGGACAAATAAAGACACCTGGATCAACGCAGGTGCGGCCTCCAAAACTGTGTCGTTTTTTTAAAGGAAGTTTCATGTCCTCATTCAGTCACTCGGTAAACACTGTTCGAAAGACCACAAAATCTGTCCTACAGGCGTTGCTACTAACTGCAATATTGTTTCCTGTGCTTGCGCTCGCCCAAGATGATTCACTGCCCGCGTTCGACGGCATGGACGTCTTTGACTTGGAGTGGGTGTCAGACCCACAGGTGTCGCCCGACGGAAACACCGTTGTGTACGTGAGACGATCCAACGACATCATGAGTGATCGGACACGCTCGCAGCTGTGGCGAATAGATGCCGACGGACGAAGCCACCGCCCCTTGCTGTCAAGCACTGAGAACGCAGCGTCGCCGAGGTGGTCGCCAGACGGCAAACAGCTCGCGTTTGTGTCATCTTCAACAGGATCGTCACAGATTCACTTACGGTGGATGGATAACGGCGATGTCGCTGTTGTCACACACCTCCAGTCCTCGCCGTCCAGCTTGAGCTGGTCCCCAGATGGTAAATGGCTGGCCTTTACAATGAGCGTAAAAGCGCCAACCGAGACGATCGTTAAGCCGCGACCAAAACCCAAGGGTGCAAATTGGGCGGATAAACCCATCACCGTGAGCACAACGCGCTATCAATACGACGGTCGTGGCATTGTTACCCCCGCTTATCGACATATTTTCATTGTGCCCTCAGAAGGCGGCTCTGCGCGTCAGTTGACGTCGGGCAACTTTAACCACGGTGGGTCACTCTCATGGTCACCCGATAGCGCGCAGATTTTCTTCTCCGCTTATCGTCAAGACGACTGGGAGTTAGTGAGCGATGAAGCCGATATTTATGCCGTGGACATCGCAACTCATGCATTGACACAAATCACAAGCGAGCCCGGCGCTGAGCGAAGTCCACGTGTCTCTCCCAACGGCCGTATGCTGGCCTTTACCCATGAAGAGCGACGTCCCTTGGCATTCACTGCAGATCGTATCGCGGTCTCAAATCTCGACGGTTCGGACATGCGCATCCTCAGCAACGATCTGGATGGTGATGCCAGCGGGCTCATTTGGTCACGCGACAGCAAATCGATTTTGCATACCTACGACGAGCGCGGTGAGCGAAAAGTAGGTAAAGCAACGCTAAAGGGAAAACTCAGCGAGGTGGTCGCAGGCCTCGGTGGAACGACCGTGGGTAGGCCTTATCTCTCTGGCGGCTTCCACGCAGCAAACAACACCATTGCCTTCACACAGGGTCGAGCGGACAGGCCCGCTGATCTCGCCATCCTGCGGAAAGGCAAGCGCCAAGTCGTGACCTCGCTCAATGAGGATTTGCTCGCTTTCCGGAGGCTCGGTGAGGTTCACGAGATCGTCTACAACTCATCGTTTGACGGTCAGGAGATTCAAGGCTGGTACATCACACCGCCCGATTTTGACCCCACCAAAAAATATCCCTTGATTCTGGAGATTCATGGCGGACCACACTCAGCCTACGGCCCCTATTTTTCCGCTGAACTCCAAATGATGGCAGCCGAGGGCTATGTTGTTTTTTACGACAATCACCGCGGTAGTCTGTCCTACGGCGAGGACTTCGCTCTGCTCCTGCAATACAAATACTCTAGCGAAGAAGACTTTGCTGATCACATGTCTGGCATCGATGCGTTAATCGAAATGGGCTTTGTTGATAGCGATAACCTGTTTATCGCTGGGGGGAGCGCGGGCGGTATCGCCGCCGCCTATGCAGTTGGCCTCACCGATCGCTTCAATGCAGCGGTTGCCGCAAAGCCCGTCATCAACTGGGTCAGCAAAACATTGACTGCAGATTCTATGGTCGGCCAGATCTATCACCAATTCCCGGGTCCGCCGTGGGAGCATCTCGATCATTATTGGAAGCGCTCTCCACTCTCACTCGTTGGCAACGTAACCACGCCAACGATGCTTCTGACGGGCGAGAGTGATCGACGGACACCTATGTCAGAGACCGAGCAGTTCTATCAGGCACTGCGCCTAAAAGGCGTGGAAAGTGTGATGATCCGGATGCCCGGCGCATCGCACGGTATCGCGAGTCGACCATCGCGATTGGTCAGCAAGGTCGATCACATACTTGCGTGGTTTGATCGCTACAAGAGCGGTGGTGAGAACGAGGGATCGCAGTCTCAGTAACCTGTTAACTCGAGGTAGCCAACGCCCTCGTGGCTACCCTCGACAGAAACAGGTCCCTCCCAGTACGGGAAAGCTGTGGCAAGCCAGCTGCCCGGTCTATCGGCGCTCACGGCTAAGTCGATATCGAACTTGGGCACTTGCACCCGCCATTCGAGGGGGATTAGTTTTTCGCGGTTTTGACTCGAATTGGGGATACCATCGTCAATGTTTAACCGCGTCACGCTAACCGGTGTCATCGTGACGTCACCTGCCTTGAGTGAAATGACTTCTCCCGCTTCGTTGACCAAGCTACCGCTGATGTAATGCTCACCGGAGTCGTGACGCAGCTGATAAACCATCAGCGCACTACCGTCGTTCAGGTGCAGCGACACCCAATCCCACCCCGCCTGATTGTCCGCAAGGGGCTGAGAGCTCCACTCACGATCGAGCCAACCTTTACCTGCAACTTCGACGGGTTCTTCGTTAACCCAGAGCGTCCCCGCAATATCGATAAAGGGCTGACTATAGTAATAACTCGCCTGTCCCAAATCGCTCTTCTGGCTGTATCCGTTGTCTCCCTGCAAGACCCAGTTATCCGACGCGGAAAGCTCGAGTGTGAAACGTTGATTATCCGTGCTGGCAGATAACGTGGCGGGAAACGGTGACTCAGCCACCCCCTGCCAAAACCAGTCATCCATCCAGGCCTCAAAGCGAGACTGGTTGACCACCTCTACACCCGCCTGACCAATGCCACCGCGGGCAAAGCGTTGTGCAAACTCGAAGCCTTGGGGCGTTGATATCGCCGTGTGGGCCATCCACGTCTGGTTAGATTGCCAGCCACCCGGATTGGGATCTGAATTCATAGCCTGCCGAAACAAGGTCCAGTGAACTCCGTAATCGTTACCGTCAGTGCCTTTCAAATTGGCCGTGAGGTACCACCATTCGATCTTGAAGTCCTCGTGCGGGTAATGGTCTCGTGGAAAGTTGAATGCTCTGCCCGGCATCACCTTGGCAAAGCCCTCCCCAGATTGACGAAGCAGCTGATACGGGTCTTGTGCGTATGCCCACTCCCCGGAACCTGCCAAGAATCCCAGTAGCGTGAGAAAGACGAAAAGTCGTCGTTTAATCAACGGCATCCTCATTCCCCCGCCAGCTCTTTAAGCGCGCTATTTACGGCTGCTCTCTGTCCAAGCGATGCAAGCAAGAACGCTGATAGAACGACGGCAGCAACCACAAGAAATAAAAACGAAATGGGTTCGGCGTCAATCACAACCGGCATCGTCCAACCGAAAGAGATCACGTTTATTTTGTGAATGAGTAACCAGGACAGTGCTATGCCTAAAGGCAGAGCCAACAACATTACAACGCCCGTCATTAAAAGGATTGGAAATCCCGATACCAAAAAAAATGTTGGCCACGTTGCGCCAAGCGAGCGCCACAAAGCGTATTCGCTGCGCCGAAATTGGTAGACCGCTAGAAGCGACGCAAAGATGGCAACGGCAGCAACCAGAAGGGTCAGCGTATTCAGGGCACGGGTGATAGCAAACGTACGATCAAAAATCGCCATTGAGATGGCAAGCACATCTCGCTGAGATACCCATGACCCAGGCTCTACACCGAGCTCGGTTAAGCCAAGCTCGGCAGTCTCCATTGGCTCATCGCCAATCCACAAGCCCCAACCTTGTGGCTCCGCATTAGGGAAGAGTTCGAGAAAGGTTTGAGCTGGCAGGTGCAGCGCATAATTGACGTTTCCGTAGTCGTGGAAAAAGCCCAGCACTTCGAAGCGTCGTGTGCCTTGCGATGTTGGCAAATCAAAAGTGTCGCCAACCTCGACCCCTGCCAGATACCTGAGCTGCTCATTTGCAAAGGCCTTGATCGTATACTCTGATGTCGCAGCCGACCCCGCGAAGCCTGCTGCTGAACCATCTGAGGCTAAAGAGTCGATGACAGGGCCGCCTGTCACTATATGGTTTAGGGCTAATCGGCCGATAGACAGGGCGCCGGACGCGAAGCTTTGGTCGGGTTTATCGCCAGACATCCAGCGATTAAACGCGCCTCGGTCAGCACCGATAACACTTGAAGCAGTGAAATCTGGTGCGTCAACATCCACCCCCACGATCGTCATTTTACGACCTGAAAAAGTAGTATCGATTTCTATTCTTTGATGCGCACTTTGTACCCAGCTTTGCTGACTTATCGACTCGGGCTCAAGCACTCCTGCCGTGACATAAATATCGGCAGAAAGGCGAGTCTCGAGCCAAGTGGTTAGCGCGATGCGGAAACTGCCGACTAGGGAAGTGACACCAATATTTGCGATCAATGTCAGCAACAACGCCATCATCGCAAGGCGCATATGCGGTAATTGGAAACGCACATCAGCAAGCGCCCATCGTCCTAACCAATGACGACCAAGCCCTGCATTTCCCAATCCGACTACCCATAAAATGACCACCGGTAGCAGAGTGATTCCCGCAAAAAGGACCAACGCCAGCAGCCCAAAGCCTTCAACCACCGTTGATGCCAGTGGATAGCTCATGTAGGCGGCGATCAAAAAGCCAGCACCTAGAAATGTTCCCGTTAACTCTTGACGAGATAAAGATGCGTCAACTGAAGGGTCTTCGTTACCCGCAACCTCGCCCAGCCTAGAACTACCGATTGATCGAACAAGCGGCACGACCATGGCCAACACAAGCCCCGACATAGCAAGTAGTAGTGCCTGCAAAAATAAATCTGCGTTGAATACAGGGAGACTCGAAACAGAGGCACCGTAGATATTCGACAAGGTTGCGGCGACTGCGGGCATAAGCGCAGCACTGAGTGGCTGGGCCAATAACGTACCCAGCAAGGCGCCCACCACAGCCCACATGAAGGCCTCCAACAGTATGGCGGCCGTAACATCACGTCTCGCAGCACCCAGATCGCCTAATACACGCAAGGTCTGTCGCCGAGCGTGTAAAGAAAAATGCACCGCGTTGAAAACAATGAATGTCCCAACCACAAACGATAAAAGCCCCAGCGCGGTAAGGTTGGTATGAAGGCTCTGCGTCAGTTGTGCCAGATCAAGCGCTTGAGAGTTATTGGTCGCCAACAGGCGATCGTCGAACACCTCCGAGATTTGCTGCTGCTCGCTTTCCCTCAAGTAAGACGCCGCAAGGTACGAAACGCGGTTGGTTTCAAACAGCGATAAAGCAGCACCAACGTCCATGAAAATTTGATCACGCTGCTGTGTCTGGGATCGAATCACAGCGGGCGGTAGCAGTTTTCCGTCTCGCAACCGTATTTGCTCACCTTCGACGATGCCCAATCGCTTCGCTGTCTCTGTAGGCACCCAGGTTTCAAAGGGTGTTTGCGTCAAACCACTCCACCCCGCACCACTGAACGGGTTTTCCCCGGTGCTCGCGTCATCTGCTGTATTCAACGGTAGTGCGAGTAAATCGGTCGCAATCAGCGAAATCAGTGCCCCGTCTGCGCTCGGTAGCCGCTTTTCAATAACGGGATAAACTTGTGTGAAACCCGCACGTCGAAGACGAATGTAATCCTCAACCGCAACCTCATCGTTCAAGCGGTTAGTGATTCGCCACTGTGCCGACGCACCCAAGATTTGATCTGCCTCGGCATAACTCGCCTTTGCACTGGCGTTGATCTGAGCGACGGAAGTGTAGAGGCCACAGCCCAATACAAGTCCCACGAGCACAAACAGTGCCTGTAACGGCTTCTGTCGATAAAACGACAGTGTCGTTGCCAAGATAATGAAAATAGGGTGCGTCATGCAGCTTTGATGAGGGAACCTGAAGCCAGGCGCCATGTACTTGTCAGATGACCTGCAATAGCCGCACTGTGGGTAACCACGACCAAGGTGCTTCCTGCATCGGAGGCGGCCCTCACCAGCAAGCTGATCACCTTGTCACTCGTCGCCTCGTCTAAGTTACCCGTAGGCTCATCGGCCAGCACCAGTTGCGGTCTGTGCATGAGCGCTCTCGCAATCGCCACACGCTGCTGCTGACCACCTGATAGTTGCCCGGGATGGCGATGTCGCAAGTGCTCAATCCCGAGGGTCTCAAAGAGGTGTTCTGCAAAATCAGCATCGAAGACACCTGCTAAGCGTGCCTGAAGCGCTGCGTTATCCCATGCAGAAAGTGAAGGCACCAAATGAAACTTCTGAAAAATCAGGCCTAGCGCACGCCGACGGAAATGAGTTAACTCACTTGAGCTTAGCGTCGTCACCGACTGACCACCCACTCGCACGTCGCCGCTATCAACGTGATCGAGGCCAGCAATGATATTCATCAAGGTAGTTTTTCCGGCACCACTCTCACCCATCAGCGCAGCGTTGTGACCTGCGTCAAGCGACCACGACAAATCGCGCGCAATATGAATTACCTCGTCGCGATCTCGGAATGACTTATCAATATGACTGAGCTCGAACACAGCAGCCTTTAGTCCCATGACAAAAAGAAGGAATATCGCTGGCCAATTAAATAAACCAGCGTTTTAGATACGGTCGCAAAGTCACTTCGGTAACACCAACTGTCGCTCTTATTTGAGGTCGACATAAGCCGGGCGCGGTGCCAAAAAATAAGATTGGAAAAGCAACCAGTAGTGCGAACGGCTTAAAAATATGAAAGGCTCACCCCGACAGGATGTAAGACGAGACTACCGCGCGACTCATGATGAACACCCCAAGCTACGACGAACTCTACCAACGCGCCTGCGAACGCAAAGGCGGTGAAGCAGAAGTCGAGGCACTTCTGCCCTCTTCCGCAACCAAACAGCATCTCAAGACGCTGGGATCAGACCGCTACCTCGCAGAGTTCACGCGAAAGGTCTTTCAGTCGGGTTTCGTATGGCGGATCGTCAATAATAAATGGGCGAACTTTGAAGAGGTCTTCTGGAATTTCGACATCGAGCGCCTGTTGATGATGCCGGAGGACATGCTCGAAAGGAAAGCCAGCGACCCCGGGATCATTCGCAACTACAGTAAGGTGAAAACCGTGCTGCAGAACGCGGTCATGATTTCCGATACTGAACGACGCGAGGACTGTAAGTTTGGCGAGTTCATCGCTAGCTGGCCCGAAGACGACGTTATCAGCCTCTGGATCTATCTCAAAAAACACGGGAGCAGACTCGGCGGCAACACAGGCCCCTATGCGCTTCGCACCTTGGGTGTCGACACGTTCTTGATGACGGTAGACGTGGAGACCTTCTTACGAAATCACAATATCGTTGACTCGGGAACACACAGCCTCAGAGCACTCAAAGCCACTCAAAGCTATTTCAACGAACTACGCGAGGAGAGTGGTCGAAGTCTCTCCGAACTCAGTCGGTTGGTATCGCTCGGTATTGGGAAGAACTACACCAACGACTAAGTAAGCCCCCCCAGAGTCGCGTTATACGGTAGAGTGGTAAAACGCAGTACTCAAAAGAATAAAAGAATTACAGGGGACGCCAAATGACTGTTACTAGCAGGTCTACAAAAGCCGCTTCACGCGCACTACCAGCAGTTTGTTTGTCGTCGTTGCTGTCATTTTTAGGCGCTTGCTCTTCTGATGGCGCACCCTCAGCGACGGCCTCAAATTCTGTGGTGTCACCTTGGCAATCACTGAGTGCTGAAGAAATCACATTAGCGGCTAAAGCGCTGATCGATCGAGAAGGTGACGGAATCGTCCTCAATCGGATGAGCCTTAAAGAGCCAAATAAACAAACAGCAAAAGCGTGGACTCCCGACATCCCGGCGGAGCGCGGCGCGGATTTATTTTACCGAGCAGGAAAGGCATCGTTCAGAGCAAGTTTCGATTTCGGCACGCAAACACTGTCCGCATCACAGCAACTTACCACTGGCCAATCGATGTTGGTGGGTGATGAGTTATTTGGCGCTGTCGAGAAAGTAAGCGCACTCCCAGAGGTTATCGAAGCAGTGAGCCGACGTGGCGTAGACCCTGACTACGCACTCTGCCTACCTCGCACTGTGGGACGCTTCTACGCTGACATCGCGGATCCGCAAAACGATCGTCTCGCCCGTTTTGATTGCTTCAACATCCGCGGACAAAGCGGCTTGGGCATTCTGCCTACAACCAGCGCCTACGCCCGCCCAATTGAAGGTTTGAGCGTGCTGTTCGATGTGGAAGAAAACCGCCTCATCGAGATCACTGACTCTTTCGCTGGCAGCGAGGCGCCCCCTGCTGACTTTGAGGTCCTCGAACTAGGTGAGGATGCGCTCGATACCCGTACACCGCTTCGCCCCATTAGCATCGCACAAAGCGAGGGACGCAATTTCAGTGTCAGTGGTAGTCAAATCGATTGGCAAGGATGGCAATTCCATCTTCGCTTCGATCCCCGACAAGGCACGGTGCTTAACAATATTGGTTACATGCGCGGCGATGATTTCCGACCTATCGCCTACGAGATTGCCATGTCCGAAATGTTTGTTCCCTATCAAGATCCCGACACGCATTGGTTCTACCGCGCCTACTTCGACATGGGCGAGTACGGCTTTGGCAACATGGCGACCGAGCTCAAGGGTAACGACTGCCCTGCTAACGCGGTTTATCAGGACGTGGTTCTCCACACCGGGGCCGGCGAACCAGTGGTGGCACCGAACCGTATTTGCATCTTCGAGTTCGACCCCGGTTACCCGTCCTGGCGTCACAACGAATCACTCCTTGAGGATCTGCCTGGACTCACCACACACAACTCGCGGCGCGCAACGAATCTCGTTGTGCGCATGGTGGCGGTCATCGGTAACTACGATTACTTCCAAGATTATGTATTCCAACAAGACGGACGGCTTCGAATCCGTCTGATTTCAACCGGTATTGATGCTACGAAGGGTGTTTTTGCTGCCTCTATGACAGACGCGGGCGCCATGGATGAAACCGCCTACGGCACCTTGATTGCACCTCATCGCTTAGGCGTCAATCACGATCATTTCTTCAGCTACCGCGTGGATATGGATGTCGACGGTACGGAAAATAACTTTCTTCGCCAGAGACTCGTAGCGGAAGCACAACGTGAGGGCACACCGCGTCAGGGCATATGGCGTGTAGAGACCGAGGAAGTCGCGACCGAGCAAGCCGGTCAAACGGTTATGCGCGTAGAGAAGCCGGCTTTATTGACCTTCGCGAGCGCCAATGCAACCAATCAGATGGGCTATCCAACGGCGTACCAACTCATCTTCCCTAATATTCGCCCCCTGGTCACACCTGAGGATCCTATTTATCAGCGTGCGGGTTTCTTGAAGAACAATTTGTGGGTGACTCGCTATCAGCCAGACGAAATTTTCTCCGCAGGCATTGCAGTGAATCAATCAGCAGAAGGGCAAGGTCTACCGCGCTACACAGCCGATGATGAATCCATTGAAAACGCCGATATCGTTGCCTGGCCAACCATTGGCTTTCACCATGTACCGATGGCAGAGGACTGGCCTGTTATGCCGGCCAAGGTCGATGAAATCGTGCTCAAGCCCCGAAATTTCTTTGACCGAAACCCGGCATTGGATGTCCCCAACGAATAAACTCCGATGACCAAATTGTCGTAAGTCTGGAGGGCAAGTGAGACATCACTGTCCTTCCGGCTCAGTAACTCAAACCCAAAGGCATAGCGCTATGGCACAAATCACTCTCAAGGCAATCTTCAGATACCCGGTTAAATCCATGCTGGGCGAATCCTTAGCTGATGCTACGGTTGGCGAAAACGGCATCGAGGGCGATCGCGCTTGGGCAACCAGAGACGAAGTCCGGGGCGGTATCCGCGGCGCGAAAAAGTTGCCGCAGCTCATGCGTTTCCAAGCAGTCTCAATCGGAGGTAATACCGCAGAAATTATTGCCCCCGATGGTGATACCTGCAGCACAAATACGGACGCCATCAACCGCTGGCTGTCAGAGAAAATGTCCCATGAAGTCAGTCTTTGGCCAATCATGCCCGCCGATGATCTTGACCACTATCGCCGCGGTGCTCCCGATTCAGAAGATTTCGAGCAGGAGCTGCGTGAACTCTTTGGCCGCCTTCCAGATGAGCCTTTACCGGACTTAACCGCCTTTGCTGAGGTCATCGAATTTGAGTCCCCGCCTGGCACCTACTTCGACGCGTTTCCTTTAATGCTGATGACACAGCAATCGCTCGACACACTTTCAGAGCGGGCTCCGAATTCCGCATTCGATCAGCGTCGCTTCCGCGCGAATCTTCTGCTTGAAGTCGATGGCGCAAGCGAGCCTTTTCCGGAGCAATCATGGATTGGGAAAGAACTTCACATCGGGGAGGTCGTACTTAAAATTGTCGATACCTGTCCGCGCTGCTCCATGACCACACACGCAACGGGCGATCTTCCGAGAGATACAGATGTCATGCGACACCTTGTGTCCGAGGCAGAGGGTAATCTTGGGGTCTACGCCAAGGTAATCAGTGGCGGCTCGATCTCCGCCAACCAAGCGGTTGAGGTTAAGTAGGCTGTCAGACCAGTGGCCCTACGAGGCCCTAAACCGTAATCAATCCTGAATTGAATTGATCCCAAGGCCCTGTTATTGCCAGCGTTTTGGTCGGCGCATAGACGTTCACAAACAGTGTTTTGCCGTCTGGTGAGAAACAGGCGCCCGCGAGTTCGGTTTGAAGATTTAATCGCGCGATGGGATAAGCATGGCCATCGGCTGTAATGCCCCGGAGATGATTATCGACCTTGACCGTGTACTGGTCTTCACACACGACCAAATGACCATTGGGAGCAACCGTCAGGTTGTCGCCGAAATTGAATTGATGGTGGGACACGCTCTCGAAAAACAGTGCTAATCGATCGTCGTCACCGGAAGCGCTGAGCGAGAGCTTAAATATTTGCCCGAGCCCCGCATCACCGCCACTGGTCGAGCAGACAAACGCCTCACCCTCACCCATGTGAACGCCTTCACCTCGCGCAATGAGACTCGCACCTTTGGCAGCTGCTTGATATCGAAGGTCATCCTCTGGTGCCTCAACGCCCTCTAAATCAACCCAGGTGACCCGGCCGACTGTGCCAACAGCAACGCTTTTATCGGTCCAATTCCTGAGGTCAGTGACACCTTCCACTTTCATCGCTTGAAGGCGCCCTCCGCGGCTCAGATTACCCGCCTCGGATGGTATGAAGCGATAGAGAACGCTGTCTTCCCGGTCTTCGGTTAAATAGACATAGCCCGTAGCCGGATCAACACAGGCTGCTTCGTGGTTGAAGCGCCCCATTGCAACAAGTGGGACGGGCTCAACCAAACCCGTTTGAGCGGCCGGCACTTCAAAAACCCAACCGTGATTTTTATCCAGTCCCTCACCGTATTTTTGTCCGGGGCCAGTCACCGACTCTTCACAGGTGAGCCAACTCCCCCAGGGGGTAGTACCGCCAGAGCAATTACGAATAGTGCCACCAAGCGATCGGAACTGGTCACTCACTTCAAGGCTGTCTCGATCAAGCACCACGTGAGTTGTGCCGCCCGGTACGAGAACCCCATCTTTGGCACCGAACCCCAACTCAAAGGCGCCACCACTCTCGTCAGTCGATACAAGTTCATGGTTGCGAACCAGGGCTAGACGTCCGTCGCCCAAGTCAAAGCAGCCCATACCATCCGCTTTATCGGGAACTGTCGCCCCATCGCTCATGACATCGCCCAAGCTTGAAAGAACGCGATAGGAGAAACCGTCGGGTAGATCGAGCAGTCCCTCCGCGTCTGGTACCAGCGCGCCGTAACCGACCGCGCGCGTGTATGGCGCATCGGCCAACAGCGGGGGGCGAGTCACGCAGCCGCTGGCCGATAAGCCAACAAAGGCGGAACTCGTTGCCTTCAAAAAAAATCGCCGGTCCATAATCGGTTCTCAGAGTTGTTGGGGGGTTACTGGTTGTGAGCGGGTAATCCAAAATAGTTCAAGTCGCTCGGCGTGGACAGTTTACTGTTTTCAGTTGCCCATCTGGCAGCAACCTCTACAACCCCAAACCGTTGGTCAGTATCGCCTCGAACTGCACTGGGTTTTCCATATGTGGGAGATGCCCAGAATCCTTTATAAAAAATTCCTGCCGCTTCGGTAGTAGACGCTCGATCTTGTCAGCAAAGCCGGCATAAACCACCACCGTATCGCTATCACCCCAGATAGTGGTCACAGGTATGTCGGAGGTTTGCAGTGATGCGTGGATGCGATCAAGCGCTCCCGAGTCGTGATTTTTACGCGTTGAAATGAGAGCGCGTGCAAAACCCTTGTGAACGAGAAGCTCTGCGTATTTATCGTCCCAATCCTGAAAGTTTGTGGGGTCTTTGAAGTCAGAAAGCTGGCCTGCAGGGAGCTCTGAGTACTTCTCAATAAGCTCATCAATCTCATCCTGGCTGACCGACGTATCGGCAGCACGAGTTACATCGCGAAACCCCGAGGAGGCAACGTATACCAAACGGGTAACGCGCTCTGGTGCCAGACCTGAGACCTGGGATACCACGCGCCCACCATTGGACAATCCGAAAAATGCAGCGCGCTCGACACCGAGCGCATCGAGAAGTTCTAAGACCTGCGTCGCAAACAAGGTGTCAGTGTAAGCAACATTCGGATTATCCGAGAAACCTCGACCGTACAGGTCGAGCATGATGACGCAACGACCTTTACTAGCCAAAAAGTCATAGGTCGGCTCCCAAATATAAGAAGGCACCGAAAACCCGTGAACTAATACATCGGGCGTGTCGCACTGATCCCGAGCCGTCATTCGGTAATAGGTAAAGCCCTCAGATAGCTCGATGAAAGCTTCGTCAGGTTCTAAATCGATTGAAGCCCTGAAGTTCGCGTCCTTAACCACCGATTCAAAATGATCATCAGCCATGGCAGGCAGGAAGAAACTCGCAAGTGCAAGCGCAATAATCGATTTCAAAGCGGTTGATCGGCCGGTCACAAAATCTCTCCTAAGTATTCGAAGCTTCATTTTCAGATAACAGGTGGCGGGCACGAGAATTACAAAATCGCAGGTGCGTTTAACGTCACATCGGCATACGACCAAACCTTGGCCCAAGCCTCACGCGTAGAGGCCGCCTCGGCTGATTTGCCCTGTGCCTCTAGGGCCTGCGTCAAACCAAATAGCGACCAGCCATTGTTTTGATGCCATCGCAGATCACGTCGAAAAACGGCTTCTGCCTCCGCAGCACGGCCCGCTTTTAGAAGCGCTGCACCCAAGTACAAACGCATCGATTGCGGCCAGTCGGGTGGTTCGGTGTAGTTGTTTGTGTCTTCTAGCGCCACGCCTTTCTCGAAAGCAGAGATGGCACCATCAAAGTGGCCTTGAGCCATTTTCATCTCACCCTCGAGTGCGTTAGCTGCCAATGCAAGCAACTCGGCAGTCGCTGTCGCACCTGCACGGTTAACCGAGACATCCGGTGAGGCTGCAATGCGATGAATCTCGTTTAGCTTCTGAGCAGCCTCTTCATACTGACCCTTTGCAACATAAGCACTGCCCTTGACGTAAGCCAGTATCCCCGTGAGATAAGGCGTCGAATGTTTGAGTGGTTCTATCGCAAGCACCTCATCCCACTTGCCAAAAATCTTGAGCGTGACCCACGGTGCGGCAACACGCTTTTGCATGCGTCCCATGGGCGTACCATGCTGGCTGATCGCCTCAGCCATTTGCTTGGCAGACTTGATAGCGAGCTCGGAACTGCCCTGCATCGTCGCTGCATAACGCACAAAGTCGAGCGCATGGCCGGCGTGTATCTTGTGTGAAAGTGGATAGGTACCAATGTTCGGTAATGGAAGGTCACCCCAGTGCTGCGCAAACTCTTTGTCCACCGCGAGTGAGCGTAAGTTGTTGTCGATCGCGCGTTGATAGTCGCCAACTCGTACAAAGATATGTGCCGGCATATGAACCACGTGACCGCCTATGGGTAAAGTCGCTTCCAACGCATCGGCTGAGACCATGGCGCGCTCAGGCTCAAGCGAGGCCTCGATCAGGTGAATGTGCAAGTGATAGACCCCGGGGTGCGGATCCCCGGTGTTGATGACATGCTCGAGCGCTTTGGCAACAGCGAGCGTCTCACCCTTTGCCTCACCATTCTTATCCCAGTAATCCCATCGTCGTATCGACATAAAGCTCCCCGCGTAGAGCGCTGCAATATCGGGGTCATGGGGATACTGTTTGTTGAGCTTGCGCATCTCTGCGAGATAAGCCCGATCACGCTCGCGAGGGTCAGGAATACTTTTCGCATCAAAGAAAACATAGAGCGCGTTGATCAGCGCGGCCTCCATGGGTGTCGCTCGATCGATACGGTCTAGCGCCGCTTCAATCGCTGCCAACCCTGCGCCCTGTGGATCGTCCGGCATCTGTGCGTAACGCGAATTCGGATTGGGGCCGGCCGCGTGTGCAATCCCCCAGTAGGGCATGGGATGAGACGGATCCAGTCGTGAGGCTTCCTGATACGAGGCAATCGACTCCGGGAAATAAAAGCCCCAGGCGAAGCGCAAACCCTGATCGAAAAACCGCTGTGCTTCTTCCTTATCCGTGGATATCGGCCGTGAGTAAGTGCCCGATTTTGGCATCAAAATGGCCGTGGCTGATTCAGCGCTCACCGCCTCAAACGAGGCATGTAACGAAGTGAGAAAAAGAAGACTAGTTACCAAGCGTTTCAAAACCAACATGACAATCGGACCTCGGCGTTTAACTGAATTGCTTTACAACAACGTTACCTCGCTTAGGGCAAGGGCACCAGAACGCATGGGTAAATAGCCTATCGAAGCTCATCTACCAATGATTAACTATTCTGAGTGGCCAACGCATTTAAGGATTGCTGAGCGGAACCCTCCACAATTTCGTTGCCAACCAGTTGCAGTGGATACCCGTAACTGTCTAAGGTCTAATCAGTCATGACCTGGCATGGCGCGCAAAATAACGATGCACTAGGCCGCCAAAGCAGACTTGGAGTTATCGGAGATGAACAACACAGCAGGTACCCTTTTTGCCGACACCGTGCTCGAGCAAAAGACGATGATCCCTGAGGTCTATGGCAGTGTGGATTTCGGTCAACTCCCCGAGCGCTACGTCACGGACTTTGATCTTAAATCGATCCGCCCATCTCGACACCGCAGCTATTGCGAGCGCGTCCTTGATAACCCAAACCTTGTTGAGCGCATCCGAAATTACACAATGATGGGTGACAAGGTAGCTGATGCCTACGCATCACTCATACCTGAGTATGGCTTTAGAGCACTGGTCTCGATGCTTGAAAAAGCCTGTGACCAAGGTATCGAGAGCGTTGACAACGCACCGGACGAACTTATTGCTTTCATTAGTGCTATGGAGGCCACACCCGACTGGGTCGACATGGCATTGGTGGAAGAAGGCGCCAAGCACGAGCGCATCCCATTGGGAACGATATCGCCCTTCGCCATACGCGGCGCATTTATCGCAACCTTCATGAATAAGTACACCGCCTTACCCATGACGATGACGGGCACGCTCACCGATCAACAATCGGTCCGACGGG
Source organism: gamma proteobacterium HIMB55 (assembly GCA_000227505.4). NCBI lineage: Bacteria > Pseudomonadati > Pseudomonadota > Gammaproteobacteria > Cellvibrionales > Halieaceae > gamma proteobacterium HIMB55. Next base: position 2,157,898 of record AGIF02000001.1, read on the forward strand.
TCTTTGAAACGGCGAGCTTTTTTACGGCGACCGCCATGCCGCGCGCAATGGAGCGCTTCAATCCTGGCTTCAAGGCCGCCGCTAAAGTACGTCTGATGCACTCGATGGTGCGCTTTAACATTATGCGCACCGGCAAATGGGATGTGTCCACGTACGGCATTCCCATTCCGCAAGTGGACCAAATGCCAGCGGGGCTAATTGGTATCTTCCTGTTGTCATACAAACTTTTGGCACAAGGACGCACCGACTTCACACCAGCCGAGCGAGCGCGGGTAGAGATGGCGCGCTATCGGTGTTTTTTACTGGGGCTGCCCGAAGAGTTATTGGGAGAAACGCCGCAGGAGATTGTCGACCTGATGACAGCCAGAGATATGTCGCTGCACAAGATTTATGACGACGAAACCTGTGGTGAGCTCGTGCGAGGAACCATGGACGCAGAGCTGTTCACCGATCCCAGTATCACTGGGCGTTTCCACCGATGGATGGAGCGGGGTTTTTCAAAGTACTTCCTGATTCAAAACTTTTGTGAGGGTAAATCCTCCCGAGCTGAGGCGATGGGTGTTTATTTCAAACTCAACGACAAAATCGCCACGGCCTGTGCGCTTGCAACAATTGTGAGCAATTCAAACCTCTGTGCGCTTGGCATGAAAATCCCGGGCGTGCGCCACTGGCTAGACCGACGCCTAACGCGCAAGCTGGGTAATTTGCTCGAGACCTATGGTCATGCTGACTTCATCACTGATGCAAGTGAGTACAAACTTGTCGGCGCGACCCAGTCACACTAGGCGGCTAACCTGGCGTTACGATCATTTGCCTTCGAATGCAGGCGCACGTTTCGCAATAAACGCCTCGACCGCGTTTTTGTGATCTGCGGTGCCACCACAATGGATATGGTGCGAAGCCTCTAAGTCCATGCAATCTTCGACATCGGCCGATGTCAGTGCTCGCGCCAGGTTTTCTTTCATGTAACTAAAGGCCACCGTCGGACCATTCGCCAGCTTTTGGGCAATTTCCGTGGCTCGCTCCTCTAGGTCCTCGGGGGCAACCACCCAATTGGCCAAACCCAAATGCTCGGCCTCCTCGGCCCCAATACGCTCCGAGAGAAAATACAGCTCTCGCGCCTTCGCTGTACCCACGAGTTGCGACATGAATAAGGTGCCGCCGTAATCACCAGAGAAACCAACTTTCGCAAAGGCCGTGGTCATAAACGCGGTGGACGACATAATGCGAAGATCGCATGCGAGTGCAATCGACAAGCCAGCGCCGGCGGCAGGACCAGGGATCACAGCCAGCGTGGGTTTCGGCATTTTATTGAGTCGACCACTGGTCGAGCGTTGATTCAGCCGCTGCCTTTGAATGAGCGTCTCCAAAGGGCTCGCAGCCCCCTGAGTATTCACATCAGACATGGCCTTCACATCACCGCCGGCACAAAAGGCATTACCGCTGCCAGTCACCACCACACATCGGACGTCGGGGTTGATCTCCGCATCGCTCAGCTGAGCGCCAAATGCTTGAAGTAAATCACCGGATAGGGCATTCCGCGCCTCTGGGCGATTAAACGTTAGCGTTAATACCCCCGCGTTGAGGTTGGCCAGCAAATGGTCCGTACCTGTGTCGATAGTTCCTTTAGTCATAACGCCCCTCCGTATTTTTTAGAGAAAATTTGGCTTACGTGAAGTTAAAGTCCACGCCGCAGACGGTGACAACACAGTCGTCACGCTCGAGCCCCAACTCATCAGCTGCGGCGCAGACAGCAGGCAAATCAATCGCTTCGAAGTCGATCGCCATCAGGGCAGGTTCGAGGCACTCTGCATCATAGGTAAAGCGTATTTCGGTACCGCCCATTTCAATACGCCAATCATCGCCCGATGATAGTAGTTCGAGGCCATAAGCCTCTGCCCAGCGAAGGCCCGTTTCATGGGGGTTGAGCGATCTTATTTCTGCCGCCAATATGCGGCCGACGTGCCTTCCTGCTCTTTGTTCCCAGCCCTCACCTGCCCACAGCCAAGACTCAGGAGGTGTCATCTCATCGATTGAAGGGATCGCGCCGGGAACATCTTTGGGATGTAAGTGGATGGCTTTCGCATTGCCGCGATCATCAGCAAATACCGTACGTATCGACGTATCTGCTAAACGGGCCTGCTCCTGAGTGAGGTCCTCGACTTGTACAATGACCATGTAGCCACCATCGCCACCCCGGCGATCAAGAAAACGACCCGCGGCTGTATTTGGCTTAACCGGGCTGACCACCTCGAGAAAACAATCCCCGAGAGTGTAGAGCCGATTATCAAGGCCAAAGTAGATGATTTCCGGATCCGCATAGGATTCATCACAGCCGAATAAACGGCGGAATATTTCGTCGGTCTCTTCCAAGTCCGACGCTGCAAGTGCTACTTGTCTTATTCGCATTTTCACCTCTGTCATTATTTTTTTGAGGTTGCTCTTAGTTTAGACGGATTTTGTAACTAATCTCTCTTTTGTTGGATACATATCCACGTAGCCAATGACTTAGTAATGAATGTACTACTGGATTAAGGGACCTCTTTACCGAGGGCGGCCTCATACAGATAGAACCAATCCTGCCGATCGAGTTCTACCTTCTCCGCATCTGAAAGCGCTGAAATTCGCTCAAGATTATTGGTACCCATTACCGGCGTAATCTTGGCGGGATGCGCAAGTAGGAAAGCCGTTGCGACCGCGGCGCGATCCACCTCGTGACGCTTTGCAATAACATCGAGCCGATCTGCCAGCTCACCCGAGCCTGTCATCAAATCACCCCCGCCTAGCGGAGACCAAGCCATGACAGCGTGGCCGTATTGCTGGTGAAACGCTAAATCGCCATTGGTGAAGGGCGAGATTTCTTTGAGACTCAGTTCAATCTGATTTGTCACGAGCGAGTGACGCATTGCGGACTGGAGAAGATTCCAGTCCCATGGTCTGAAGTTCGAGACGCCAACAGCGCGGACTTTTCCAGAGTCGACCAAAGCATCGAGTGCTTCACCCGTCTCATGATGATCCATCAAAGGATCAGGACGATGAATCAGCAGTACATCGATAACATCAGTTCCCATGGCAGTCAGCGACTGATGCACACTTTCGTTAATGTGCGCGCGAGTTGTGTCGTAATGCTTCACGCGTGCGCCTGCGTGACGGCCAGCGTCAATGACGATGTCGCACTTCGTGACGATCTCCATCTGCTGCCGGAGCGAGGGACTCGTTTTGAGCGCAGCACCCATGACGTCTTCCGCTGTGTAACCACCGTAAATATCTGCCTGATCGAAGGTCGTGATTCCCTGATCGAGCGCTGCTCGGATTTTGGCATCGACATGTTTAATCGACGTATCGGCATCGTCTGCCAAGCGCCACATACCGTAAACGAGCTGGCTGAACTCCAGCCCCTCAGCAATTTGAAGACGTTCCATAAGTTTCACCTCAAGCTATGCGCAATAGTCTACGCGCTATTCAGTGCAATGTGACTGTGGGTGCGTGTCAGTGGTGAATTTTAATGCGATCTTGAGTGGCTCAAGCGCCCTCTAAAATGATCACCCACTGCGCCTTGACAGAGTCGCGCCGGTTAGCGATAAAGACTGTAAGCGATTGAGGCACAACATGATTGAATTTCTGAATCCAGACGCGGCGGTAGGTGTGGAGCAAACACCTTACAACCTATCAGTGGCTGTTGATGGTGATGCGCAGACAACGATTGGCCTGCTGGCTAACGGCTTTCCGGATTCTGTTGAGTTCCTGAACCAAGTGGGTGAGGCCGTTGCGCGTCGCCGGCCTGGCATCAATCTAAAGGCCTACAACAAAGGTAACGCCACCATTGCAGCACCAGAAAAACTTCTAGGTGAAATTGGTGGTGATTGCGTTGGCGTCATCGCCGCCTACGGGCACTGAGGCTCCTGCACTACCGGCACCGTGCGTGACGGCATAAACCTCGCAAAATTAGGTATCCCCGCAGTGGCTTTGGTCACTGAGGAGTTTTGGTCTCAAGGAAATTTTGTCGCCGAATCACTCGGCATGTCCGACGTACCGCGCGTTCAGTTACCGCACCCGGTAGCCGGCACCGGTGCTGAAAATATGACAGCGGTTGCTGACTCAGTGGCCGAGCAAATCCTGAACGCACTCGAGGCAAGTAGTGACTGATATTCTCTCGGCACGTGACGAGGAAGCGGCGCTCGAGGAACTCCACCGTCTCGGGTGCACCGACGGTCTACCCGTTGTAATTCCAACCGCAGAACGCGTCTCCAGAATGGTTCTCGCTTCGGGGCTTGATGCGGACATGATGCTTGGAACAATGGGTCCGGGCCATGGTATTGCCACCGTTGAGAAAGTGGCCATTGCCGCAGTGATGGCTGGCTGTCTACCTGATTACATGCCGGTGGTTGTCGCTGCAGTCAAAGCCGTTATCGAACCTGAATTTGACCTGACTGAAATGCAGGCAACCACGCACTGCACCGCGCCACTCATTATTGTGAATGGCCCAGCTCGCCATACTTGCGGTCCGATTGCCTCAGGCACAGGCGCTTTGGGACCAGGGCATCGTGCCAACGCGACGATTGGCCGCGCGCTCAGACTCACTATGATCAATATTGGTAAGGCGCGCCCCGGAAGTTCCGATATGGCGCTGCTGGGCCATCCCGGAAAGTTCACTTTTTGCCTTGCCGAAGACGAAGAGAACAGCCCGTTCACGCCGCTTCACGTGAGCCGTGGCTTTGACGTTGAAGACAGTGTGGTCACCGTATTGGGCTCTGAAGCACCCCACTCGGTTATCTATGCGGGAGATGGCGATGATCCCAACAGCTATAAGGCACTTCTCGAACTTCTAGCGATGGGCTTAGCTAACCCGCCGAGTAATAACGGCACCCTCACCGGAGGCTGCGCAACCGTAGTTTTAAACCCCGAACACAGCGCAATACTGCATGGTGCAGGTCTCACTCGAGAAGACATTGCTCAAGAGTTGTATGAGCGCAGCTTCGTTGAAGCGAGCATTGTGAAGCGGCTATTCAGCCAGTTCGCAGGACCTAATCCGCAGGACCGAATGGCCTTCAAAGGCCCCGAGCAAATCCTGATTTTGCAGGCAGGCGGTTCGGGCGTTTACTCGATGGTTATGCCCTCGTGGTGTGTCGGCGCACACGCCAACTCAGCGGTAAGCGTCAAGGTAGAGGCGGATATGTTCTGCGAGATTCCGGGTCTTGCTGGCTGACCAAGGCGTCGACAAAACGCGATTCACGAACAACTAACCTTCGCAGTTTTCTCCCTCGATTAGGGTGATATTCGCGAGCTCCACGGTGCCCGGTGACTCCGCCAAATCAAAGGCGAGTCGGCCGGTGATATCAGTCCTGTCCACGGTCCAGGTTTGAGAAAAGGTTTGCCAGTCAGTAGTGACGTTTGAGGCAAACTTTTGATTCGCACCCAACAACTGATAGGCATCGGCCCCGCGATCAAGGTACGTGTAAATCCGCTTATCCAAAGAGCTCCTTGCCGAGAAACAGGCCGTATAGGTTCGATCCTTGTAAATGGGCACCCTGTGGAATACCTGCACGCGCCAGGGCTCTGGCTGGCTGGCGGTATCAACACTGGCGACGATCTTTCTGGTGGAACGCTCGCAACGAGCCGAACCATTAAACTCGGCAAACTCCCAGCTACTGGAGGGTAAACCGCAGTCCATGAGATCACCGCGACTGGCTAAGATAGAACCCTCGCGTAACGAAGGTTCGACTTGCTCTGAGAAATAAAAAGAGTCGTTTGTAAACTTACCTAGCGGGTTCTGTAGCTGAATCTGGAAAAAACCGCCATGACTGGGCGCTTCCGACAGCACCACCTCAATCTGCTCGTCAACACAATTGGGTAACTCGCCGTTCATGCAGCTTACCGAGCCATCAACCAGCTCCCCATCTACGAAGATCTGAGCTCCTGGATAAATATGACGACCTCTCATCTCCAATCGATTAGTGTCATCCAGCTCCGCGACGTTCAGCGTGGCTGCTTGTGCTGCAATGGCCGCTTCGGGCCAAATACCGGGTTGAGGGTGAAGTGCTGTAACGTTTGCGGGTGGATGCGCTGTGATCAATGCTTGAAGCTCACCCCGCTCCCCGAGTTCTAAGAGTTGTTGGTCACTAAAACTTTCCCCTGACTCCGCATCCGTGAACGATCGACTCTCGTAGTGCAGCTCTTGTGCCTCACCCGTGCCTGGCTTGATCATCGATACTCTCAATGCAACCGCTCCAGCATCGGCAGCGGACATCATGGCATCCAGTTTAGTGAGCTCAGGCGCGGATAAAGTGCTATCAGGAAGCACCGCGACTTGTGAACCCATAGCACCCACGTACCCAGTACTGCCCTCGAGCACCATCCGCCAAATATTTTCACTTGATCCGGCCGCTCGCCATATTTGCCGCTCAGGAAAGTGGTCTGGGATAGTGAGGATCTGGAGAAGATCCGAGATATTCAGACGACCTTGAGGCAGAATCATCCAACGGTCATACGCGCCCCGCCAGGTCGGTGCATCCATGCCAGTTCCTGGCGTATTGGTGCTCACTAAAAACGGCATTCGGTGGCAGTTGCCACAGTCCTTCTCCATGTGAAACTGGAGCATCCCTTGAAAAGCAGACGGCGTTAAGCGATTGCTCTCCGTGCGTTCGGGTGGCGGTGGAAAGGGGACGGAAAGGTTAAACAGAGCCAGCGCTAAACGCTCGTCATCAGTCAGTTTACCCGCTCGCCCCGACGGTCCCTCCTCACACTCACCAACACCGCACATTGTCGAGCCAAGTGTGCGATCCACGAGAACCAGAGAGCAATCTAAGGCCACACCGCTTTCGCAATCAGGCGCCAGAGAACTATTGATATTAGCTGTGTTATTACCACCATGCGGATCACCCATGACGCCATCCCAGTGGTAAGGGGCTGTATCTCTGAGTCCGCGCATAGGCATAGTCAGTCGCGGCTGTATTTGCGTACATCCGGCCACATCACAAATGGGCGTATCTAATACCCAAAGCAGCTGATCGGTATTGCCATCGATATGACAACTCGCACATGAGAATGTGCCGGTGCTTGACGCCTTTGCTGACTCAAAGAGATGTCTGCCTGCCGCAATTTCGCTGGGCGTCGGATCGTCGAGAGCGATGGCTGCCTGCAGTGCCAGTGACCCACCACTTAACGACACAACGCTTACAGTCGAATCGCTCGCGTTATATACCCACGCCTCATCACTACCTCTCAGAGTGATACCACGCGGTGTAGCACCCACAACCAGACGATCCTTAATATCCCCCGAGGCTGTATCCAGCCAAAAAACAGTGTCAGAGGCTGCGGCAATACCAAGCAAGCCATCCTGTTCGGGGAGAACCACTGTGTCATATGGGGTGGCGAGTGCCCTATCAGCCGCTGGCTGAGTGGGCGGCCTTGGCTCCAACTCATAACGCCGGCGCGTCTCAGGAAGGCAGCCCTCGGCCCCCGAACAATCGACCCGGGTGATTTGGTTAAAAAACGGCCTATTTTCAAGCTCGGCAAGCCCATGCTGTTGTGAGCCGGCACGACCATTGGCCGCATTTCTTGAGTCGGTCTGAGCAATGTAAGCAACACCAGAAGCATCTACAGATAGGCCATAGAGCAGCGTTCCTAAGTGGTTAACCGACTGAAGGCGCTGTTCGTTCTCCGTGCTGTAAACGATCAAGTCCCTATCCGGGAGATCGGTGTTGCGAACAATGTCCGCTGTGTAGTTAAGAGAGAGGACATTGTTGTTATTGAAGACATGCTCCACCGCATCAAAGGTGCAGACGTCGCCATCAATGCCATCCGATGTACAACCAGAGAGCTGGGTTTGGTTGTTCGATTCAAAGGGCAGCACAAGCAACTTATCACCTACAACTGCAATAGCTCTGGGATCCTGAGCGGGAACGCGAAGGAGCTTAGTCACTTGATATGTCGTCGCATCGACGACTGCAATTTGATTCGTCTGAGACAGCGCCACGTACGCTTTCTCATTGTTTGCAAAGGCAATACCCGCGGGCTCATCAAAAATTGACTCACCCAGCGGCAGATCAAGATGATCTATGACGGCAGTTACCGTGTGTACAAAGGGTGAGTCCGCTGAAGCGTCGATGACATTCACGCTGTCAGAAACATGGTTACTAACCCATATCTCACTGCTGTCTGGCCTTGCGGCCAAACTCATTGGCTCCAAGCCAACCTCAATTTGTTGAACAACCAACCGAGTGTCCGCATCTATAACATCAACTGTCCCGTTGGGTGTGTTTGTCACGTAGACATACGGCCCTAACGCAAGAATGGGATTGACGTGGGGGCTCATAAAAAGCTGGAAACCCGGCTGGCTTCTATCGGTAGAGTCAGCAGCGATCAATCGCTGATTTAGCTCGAGGTCAGTTTCGAGGGGACCACGTTCGGGAGGCTCGCCGCCCCCCGAAGAGCCGCCACCCGAACTGGGCGGTGGTGTAGTGACAACCGGTGCAGGAGTTGAAGAAGAAGAGGAGCCGCCTCCGCCGCCACAAGCGGAGAGAAAGACGGATAAAAAAATCCATAGTAATAACGCACGATTTATTGTTTTCATTGTTGTGCTGCTCGCTTAGTAAGGAACTGGTATACCACCTAGCAATGCGCATTACCGAGTCTAGTCGAAATCCCGCTAATTTAAAGACAGTTTCACGTTAGCCGTCATGAGCTGACCAGCGGACCCGCCTCAAGATTATCCTGAAGAACAAACATTCCTGGATTCAAACCAAAGCGGTCTGTGTAGGCGAACAACTGCGCCTTCAAGCTGTCTATCGCGTCGCTATGAATCAGCGTCACCGTGCAGCCACCAAATCCAGCACCGGTCATGCGGGATCCGAGCACCCCATCCGTACGTTGAGCAATATCGACCAAACAATCGAGCTCGTCACAGCTAACCTCAAAGTCATCCCGAAGCGATTGATGCGAGGCATTCATAAGAGCACCGAACTCCTCTAAATCACCAGCACCAAGGGCAGCTGACGCATTAAGAACTCGCATATTCTCACTAACAACATGACTGCACCGCCGCCGCACAATGTCTGAGAGTTCGCTCGCATATGCGTTAACTTGGTCCAGTGTGACATCGCGCAACGCCCGAACCGACGGGTCGTATTGTTTAAAGAGCGCAACACCCTCCTCGCACTGTGCACGACGCTCGTTGTAAGCGGAGGCAGCGAGTTCACGCTTCACCTCGCTGGAGATAATGACAATCCGGTGATCGCCCAAGGTAACGGGAATGTCCACGTAAGAGAGCGATCGGCAGTCGAGCATCAGTGCATGATCAGCGCGGCCAAGGCCGCTGGCGAACTGATCCATGATCCCGCACATCACACCCGCATAACGGTGCTCAACACGTTGGCAGAGAGCCGCGATATCAGCACGCGGCATCGTAAATTTGAAAATCGTCTGCAATGCCAGGGCCGTTGCTGTCTCCACAGCGGCAGAGGAACTCAAGCCCGCACCGAGATTTAGATTGCCATCGATGACCGCCTCGAACCCGAAGGGGATCAGTCCCAGTAATCTCAGCTCTTCAACCACACCCAATACATAACAGGACCAGTGGCCCGGCTTCGGTTGCTCGAAGGCCCCAAGGCTGTAAGCAATGGTTTCGTCAAATTTGAGTGAGACAACCGAGATCCGATCATCGCTGCGAGGCCGAATACCGATGTAAACACCGCGATCCATCGTCATTGGCAACACAAATCCATCATTAAAGTCGGTGTATTCACCAATCAAATTGACACGACCGGGCGCCATTACAACCGAGAGATCTCGGGCGCTACCAAAATGCGACTGAAATTGTGCGCGTATTTGATCAATCATCGCTTTGTCTTTTGCATCACTATTAGTAAAGCGTGGTGGTTTGATGATCGCCTCTTTGTACCCAAACGTAAATTGCGCATGAATATGATGTCTCGTTTTTTTTCGCAGTCCTTTCAATCCAATCGCTTTCAACCCACACGCGTTAGAGCCGTTTATGCCAAGCGACGCGTGTTAATGGGTTGCGCCGTGATCCTATCGGCACTTACCGCCTGCAGTCTGGTTGAAGAGCGTGACTACCCTATATCTGACCATTACGACGGCAGTCATTTCTATAACCGCGATGCCAAGGGAAACAGTTGGCCCGCCGTTTTTAAATTTCTCTTTACCAGTCTTTGGGAGAAAGCTGATTGGCCTGAGGCACGAGCAAACCCTCAAGCTGAGCCCATTCCAGCGCGCATCACTGAGGGGCTTCGCGCAACCTACATCAATCATGCAACCGTTTTGATTCAGGTTGATGGCTTGAACATCCTCACTGACCCCATCTGGTCAGAGCGTGCCAGCCCCGTCACATTCTCGGGCCCAAAGCGCATCAGACCGCCAGGCGTTGCGATTGAAGATCTCCCTGAGATCGATCTTATTATCGTCAGCCATAATCATTACGACCATATGGATACTGCCAGTCTGCGTGCTCTGCGCGAGCGACAGTCGCGCGAACCCGTGATTGTCTCAGGGCTTGGTAACGCAGGTTTATTGCGCTCGCTGGGTTACGACAACCCGGTTGAGCTGGATTGGGATGAAAGCACCAACGTGGGTTCCTCGAAGGTTCACTTTGTCGAATGTCAGCACCAATCTGCGCGAGGGCTGCACGATCGCATGCGAACGCTTTGGGGCTCCTTCGTTATCGAGACCAGTCAAGGCGCCATCTATTTCGCTGGAGATACGGGATACTCGCCACACTTTGCAGACCAAGGTGAGCGATTCGGACCCTTCGCACTTAGCATCATTCCGATCGGCGCCTATGAGCCGCGTTATTTTATGAAGGCGATGCACCTCAACCCTGCAGAGGCAGTCGCAGCGCACAAGGACCTCAAAAGCGAGCAAAGTCTAGGGATTCACTTCGGGGTATTTCAGTTGACTTGGGAAAGTATTGATCAGCCAGTCATCGATTTAGAAGCATTGCTGGAAGATCAGTCCGTAGACCCATCTGCGTTTTGGGTACTAGAGCCAGGTCAATACCGGGCGCTAGAAGCTAAAGGAGCTGTTGGGCAGTAAAGGCTACCCCTTGAAATCGAACAGCTTTCCGCACTTGAAGCTTCAACACTGAAGCGACTCATCCCAACGCAGTACGAGTCGCTTTTAAGCCAATCGAGGACCACCATTACCAAATATCAGTAATAGCCTTATTTCGGGCTATCGGCTATTAGACTCGATCCAGATAGTGCACTTCTAGCAAATCACGCAGCCTCGCCGCAGCTACCTCGGGCGTTAAATCGCGCTGCGGGTCGGCCAGCATCTCATAACCCACCATAAATTTTTTCACGGTCGCAGAGCGCAGGAGTGGCGGATAGAAATGCATGTGCCAGTCCCACTCGGCATGCTCCTCACCATCGGTGGGCGCTTGATGCATACCGGCTGAATAGGGAAAGCTGCACTCAAAAAGGTTGTCATAGCGCGTCGTTAGGCGTTTGAGGATATCGGCAAGATCATCCCGCTCTCTAGCGCTCATCTCCCCGATGTGGCGGATCTGGCGCTTGCACAGCACGAGCGTTTCGAAAGGCCAATTGGCCCAGAACGGCACGAGAGCAATGAAGCTCTCGTTGTCACATACGAGCCGCTCACCCCGCTCCTGCTCGACCAGAGCATAATCACCTAGCAAGGTTCGACCGGTTTTCTCGAGGTGCTCGCGCATCCGCTTAGACTCAATTCTTACCTCGTCTGGAATGCTTCTTTGCGCCCATATTTGTCCGTGCGGATGGGGATTGCTGCACCCCATTATTTCGCCCTTGTTCTCGAAGATCTGGACGTGATTAATATCCTCCATAGCACCTAGCTCGAGGTACTGTGCCGCCCAGATATCGACTACGCCTCGAATATCTTCCACTGACATTTGAGGCAGTGTTAGGTCATGACGCGGCGAGAAACAAATTACGCGGCAGATACCCGACTCGCTCTCTGAGCGCAGCAAGTCGTGCTCGGTACTCGTGTCCACAGGGACGTCGGGCAACAGCGCGCTAAAGTCATTCTGGAAAACAAAGGGACCAGAGTAGGCTAGATTCCTCTCACCACCTGCACGCGCATTGCCCGGACAGAGATAGCACCCAGCATCAAACGCGGGGCGTGAGGCAGTGCTCGCAGCCTCCTGCTTGCCCTGCCATGGGCGCTGGGTGCGATGTGGCGATACCAGCACCCAACGGCCGGTCAGCGGATTGAAGCGGCGATGAGAATGTTGATTGCTATCAAATAAGCTCACGTAATCTTACTCAGCTCAAAAGGAGATCAGTAACGCGCTGTACACGCCCGTCGTCTGGACCTGACGAGTCGTGACCACCACAGTTAAACAGCTGAGCTACAACACCGCTTGACGTGATGTCGAATAGCGTAAAACCGTTGACTTCTTCCGTGTCCGATAGCGTTGTCGTCTGCAACCAACCCGGCTGATTCGCGGGAATCCCCCGTGCGAAGGAGGGCCAAGTCGCATCAGAGGTACTCACGGGTCCTACCAAGAGGGACTTAACAAGGCCGCCTGGTAATGCCTCTTCACCGGAGACTTCAATCGCGACAGCCCCCTGCGCATGGATATCACCCGAGAAGGTAAAACGCGACCCTGGGCGTTCAGAGAGCGCCTGAAGTAATCGTTGGTGTTGCGTCCACCAACCGCGCTGCCACAAATACTTTTGAGCCTTAGTCGTCAGGACCCCTCTGGTGGCTCCCTCAAAGTTCAGTTCATTGGTCACCAGTCCTTCAAACCCGTCTGGCGCAACAACATCCGGATACCACTCGCGCCATTTACCGGCCGTCCAACCCATAGGGTGCGATGGCACGAGGGCGAAGTGCTTCGCTGGCGAGGCTTCGATGCGATCAAGAACCCATCGCTCGATGGCTTCAGGCAATAATCGCGCACTGTTTTTGTCCTGAGCGTCACTTTCCCCTGATTCCACATTCTCTGCTAAGGACATCTGCCCCGCGCAGTCGAGTAACGGTGCCTCAAACAGCTTGCCATATTTAAACAACCCGAAGGATCGATGGTTTTCGGGTGACGGCGCATGAGGTAGCGGGGGATAGTAAAGTTCCGCAACAGCGCGATGCGCCTCACGACTGAACGCATCGGCTGGGAACGTAACGAGATCTTTCTCAGCGTCATCGTTTTCGAAGTAGTCATGATCATCCGGGATAAAGAAGATCGGCGTTGACTTGAATCGTGTACCGTAAAGATCGGCAATCTGCTCATTCGCAATACGCTTAAGCACGGCTTCATTGGGAGAATCCAGCAGCGGTAACGCGCGATCAAAAACGCCGTATTTCACCCGAAGGTAGGCGCCAATAACCCACCGAACAAGCGCCGACTTTCTTCGCCCCAGAGGCGGTCTATCGCCACCTCGAAGATCCCAATAAATATGATCACCAATGGCGATTACAGCATCGGGACTTTGCGCCAATAACTCATCAAAAAGTCTGTGGCGAAACGCGTGCGGCTTGAAATATTGAAGACCATTAAAACCAAACGCGTCACCGCCACCAGCGCACGTGAAGGCCGCTAGTTTGAGTTGGTCAAGGGCCGCATCTTCTGCGGGAAAGGTACGCAGTGGCCACGTGTCACCGACAGGTGTCTCACCGTCAAGAAGCTGCAACTGGTATTGAGTATTGGCTGTCAGATCTTCCGCGGTGAAGGACCAATGTAAGCCTTCACTATCGCGCTGCTCCCCTCGGTAAACGTCGTTCGCTACCCGCAAAAAAAGCGACTGGACGGGCTGAGCCAAAGAGCAGGAGATTGAAATGCGGGTATCGGTAACCGTCGGGAGGATATGCCTAATGGTCTGACGCGAGCTCGAGCTGCAACCGAACAGGCTCAGCAACGGCACCACGGCTGCACCACCGGCTAGCAAAGTCCGCCTGAGAACTGTCAATGATGAACCCACCTATTACCTCAACTGTGCGGGCGCGTCTGTAACAGAGACACTAACAGAAACACCCATCATTGCCCGTTCAAGCAGTATCGCTTTCAGGCCACAGCCTCGATTCTTGCCGGCACAAACTTGTGGTGTGGCGTGCCTGCGAACTTATCGCAGTCGGCAAGTGACGTGAGTTCATTGGGAGCAACACCCGAGCGCGTGCCATCCTCATTATCCAAGCCAAAGCCGTTCGGTATCGCAACATGGCCCGGCAACATTCGGTCGGTCACCTCGACACGCACCATCGCAGACCCAACTGCAGTAACAAGCCGCGCCTGGTCGCCCGTTTCAATGCCAAGGCTTTCAGCATCGGCCGGGTTAATTCGCATGGAACCGTCGGGGTCTTTTCGGCGCCAGCCGAAGTCACGATAAATCGTGTTTGCGGTGTAGTCGCGACGCTCGCCCGCGCTCAAGGCAAATGGGAACTCTGACGTTGACCGATCAACTGGACCCGCCTCGAGGACATTGAGCTCCTCGAGTAAGCTGGGCAGCACTAACTGTATGCCACCCTCGCTACCAAGACGCTCCCAAGCGGTCGACATATCGTCGCGGGAGAACACAACACCGGAGTGGCCCGCAATGATCGCGTCAAAGAGCTTATCGGCTTGTGTGATGGGGTCACCCTCATAACCTGCACGCGCCAGGCTCGCGCTGTCACGCATCGCGAAGCCGAGCGTTAGCGGCCACATCACGGCGCCTTCTTTTGCGCCCTCAGGCAGTACTTCGCCCAGGGTGCGGTAAAGAATCACAGGCGCTAACTTAGAAACCATGCCGTCCTCAGCCATCGCCTGCATAAACCGTTCGCGGAAGGCGGCACGTCCACCGTCTTTCAACAAGCCACGCAGTTCATCGACCAACTCGGTCGGCATAACGCCTGCAGCCTCGATCAGCCGCGCATGAATCTCAGCTTCAGAAAGCGATTCTCCGAGAGGTTCGAAAAGTGGCTTTCGAAGGTGGAAGTAATTCTCAGGGAATTCGAAGTTGAAGAACGTTGCCTCCCATTTCTCAAACTGCGTGGAGGCAGGCAATACGTAATCCGCCGCACGCGCTGTTTCTGTCATCGCAATGTCGATCGCGACCACCAACTCCATCGAACGAAGTGCCTCACGCATACGATTACTGTCGGCCAAAGAATGCACGGGGTTAGCCGACTCGATAAGCATGGCTCGGTAGCGATCTGGGTGATCGGTCAAAATCTCATCGGCAATAACGTTACAAGGAATCATGCCGCTGATGATCGGCGCCTTCACAACTGGCGACTTACGCGAGCTGCGGCCGCTTCCCGCAATATTCTGCAAGTAAGCGGGTACATATTGACCGCCTTCCTTACCGAAATGCCCACACAAGACCCAAACCAATTTTTCGAGGTAACTGATCAGCGTTGAGTGGTGGTTCATTTGAACCCCCAAGTCCTCGAACATGGCCATGCCTTTGGCGTTCGCAATGGCGTCTACAGCCTTACTGACCTCTTCAACCGTGAGGCCTGCATGTGCGCAGTAGTCGGCGACCGAAATCGAGCCAAACGCCTTTTTAATATCCGCAATACCTTGGGTGTGCTCATCGACCCAAGCTGCTGCATAGCGCTCATCCTGAACCAGCATGGCCACCATCGCTGCCAGCATCCATGCATCGGTGCCGGGCTTCACTCGCAGGTGAATATCGGCCATTTTCGCCGTCTCGGTGACCACCGGATCCACGACAATCATGGTCTTACTCGGATCCTTCGCAAAATCGCGCAGGAATACACGCGCTCTGGGTATGCCGTGCGTTTGCCAGGGGTTCTTACCTAAGAAGAACGCGACGTCGCAGTGGTGGAAGTCACCTTTAACCATGGACCCAAACATTTGTCCGTTGACCCAGAACTCACCCGTCTTTTCCTGCGCCAGGGCACTCGAGCGGTAGACGCTTCCCAGCACAGAACGAGTTGCACTCGAGTAGGCGCCAGGCAAGTGATTTCCCTGGCCACCGCCACCGTAGTAAAAGATTTTATCGCCGCCGTGGGTGTCGCGAACCGCCGCAAAGCGCTCCATGATCTCGCGAGTGGCTGTATCCCAATCGATTGCTTCGAAGGAGCCGTCTGGTTTGCGTCGCAAGGGAGAGGTAATCCGGTCTTTTCCGTTTTGATAGCGGTTCAGGCCTGATGCTTTTTGGCAAAGATAGCCCTGTGAAGCAGGATGATCTTCGTCGCCTCGAATGCGCACGATCTCTCGATCGTTCTCGCCACCAGTCTGAACTTTAATACCGCAGTTCAGCTCACAAAGGATGCACGCACTGGTCATCCATTCTTCGTTAGACATGAGACATCTCCTAGTGTTGGTGGCGCCATCGCCTCGTTATTACTTGTTTACGTCACAGCAGCAAGACTATCTCATTGCAGGTCGGACGACACCTTTAACCTACACTCACTGATGGCAGCTATCGACATTACGCTCTCCCCCGCGCTGTTCTTAACATGATTAATTTCACTCCAATACCTCGCTCTATTGCGCCCGATCCGACGTTTGCGCAGTTGGCATGCAAAGCATCAGGGTGATGATAAAGGAGATAATCGAGATCGGCGCGGTGTAGGTCAGCACGTACATGGTTGTCTCAACTAACGGCGTCGCGCTGCCGGTCATGACCTCTTCAAACCGCCACGCCCAAGCGCGGTAGTGAAGGCAAAATGTGAAGCCCCACGCACCACATAACAGTCCAAGGGCCGCGTTATTCTTCCGGACCTGCAGACCACCCCAGATAAGCAAAGCAACCGCAATGTAGTCAGGTAGTAGCCCGACAAACGCTTGACCGAATCGGAGCGTGAAAAGGGTTTCAAGTGCGAAGTGAAGGCAGGCGATGCCAATAGACCACAGTGCAAAGCGACCGATAAATTTTTTGTTATTCATGAGGGGACGGTACATCGCACCAAATCGGCGGGCAAGCGGTACGGCACCCGACTTGCGAAGATCCAGCGCGCTATCACCCAGGATTATTTGGGAGCCTCTGTTTTGTTATCCGAAGGACATTGCATGGACCAAACTAATCGCTATCAGCAATCGGATTCGCTGCTTTCACGTAATCACCGTCGCGATCGATTGCCCAATTCCCCGTCGAGCGCTTGAGTTGCTCGCGCGATGCGATAACGCGGACAAACGGATGATTCGGATCTTGCGCTTCGAAATGCGCGACGTAATAAACAATCAATTCACCGAGCAGCGTGTCTTCGAAAATCACAGAGTCTGAATACCCGGCCTCGTAATCACCCGGTTGTGCGGTAATAGCTTCTGAGTAAAAGGCTTTTAAATCCTCGAGCGCGAGCTTAAGCCAAGTAGGATCGGGGAAGTCTACCGAAGCGTTGTCAGGCCAAGCTGATAGTCCCACAACGATTTCCTCAAGCGAGGACTCACTAATACCCACCGTCGTTCTACCCCGTCGTTTGAGACCGAGTTCGTACCAAGGGCCAAGCGCCGTCACCTCTCGCTTAAGCCGTCCGTACCATGACTTATCATTGCTTTTACGCTGAAAACTCACAGGACACGCAGGCGGCGGAAGATCGGCATCAGGAAGATCCACGGGATAGTCAGCCAGTACTGGTCCCTCGGGCTCATCAAGAAGCGACAGTGCCGTCTCAATAACCGCAGACTGAAAGTCAGCATCGCCCGGCTTTCCAAGCGGTCGACCCAAAGGAAAACTAACCCATAAAATCCGCGGCGGCTTCATCGACTCCGCGATTTCGCGAAATAGCGCAATGCCCGTTGCTTGGATGCCCTCTGACTCCAGGTAATAAGAGAGCCCACAAACGGTTCTCGAACAGTTAGGACATACCGGCAAAACCAATACCGCGTCGACACCATCAGCTTTAAGAAGCTTCGCCAAATCCCGCGCGCTGTCTTCGTAGACATCGGGCAGCATGCCGCCGCCCATAAAACTGTAATTAATGGAAGCAACTGAGCCTATAGCGCCGCTGGCTTCCAACTCCTTTAGGCGATCGATAGGAAATACAACATTGATATCTTCTTGAAAGCCACTGCGGTCGTAATTTACCGACGTGTGAGTCATCAAAATATCTTTCGTTGCGAGCTCACGCGGTAAAGCGCGGTAGCCCGCATCGACAAAATCGAATTTGCGGTCTTCTCTGAAATTGAGACCCGCCGTTGTCACGATCGCAATGCGTTTTTGAGCGAGTGGCTTGGTGTTAACCACCCAAGGAAGTGCTCCCATCGGTGGCAACAGCTTACTCATCAGGTGATTGCGTTCGTACTCAGGAATATCAGCGAGCCTTACCATATCTCAACCTTCACTCTCTCCTGACTTCTTTTCTTAGTCTTGATCGGGCTGGTTGTAACACCCGCCTGCGGTGTCGGATTCCACTCTCTCTCTCTGTAAGTAAATTCGCCATCAGCAAGTTCACCGAGTGAAGATTCAGTTTGAGCGCCTCAAAGCACGTCAAACTGCGTCTGATATATGAACGCTTGTTAAAACACGCAAGCATCACGAATCTCGCAACAGCCATCGGCGTGTCCTCGGTAAGAACAACGGCACCACCGTGAACAAGATGATGGCGAGTGTCAGCAGTAAAATCTGCCCGACACTCAACGTCAGAATCGTTCCGCCCATCACCGCATAAAGACTCGCTCGTATCGGCGTTCCCACGACCATGGTTGCAAGAAACTTACCGAAATTGAATCGAACAGCACCGGCGGCGAGTGTCATCAAGCTCTGCGGTCCGAGGGGATGCACATTGATGATAAAAAGTGCGGGCACGCCACCCTTATCGATCAAACGCTCCCAGTATTCCCGTCGCCCGCCCAGCTGCTCTGAGACCCAGTCGCTGCCTAGATAGCGGGCGAGAAAGTAATGAACACACCCCGATAAGGTCAGACCTAAACCACCCCAGAAGGTGCCGCCTACAGCCCCGAACGCGAGACCGCCGAGAATCAGAACGACGTGTGATGAGAGACCAATGAATAGTCGAGAAATGACTAACATTAGAAAAGCGGCAGGTCCCATCCATCCGAGCGAGCTAATCCAGCGCTGAAAATCCTCGAGAGATTCACTATTCAACTCCCAGCCGTAATGATTCGCCGCAGCGCGCCCACCCACAATGAGGACAACCAAAATGAACAAGGGCATTGCGAGTCGAATAGATCTAGCCATCTTCCCCACCCATTAGAGCATTTGCACTAAGCCGCGCGATCAAGGACTTGGCAGCGTAAAAGGAGACGTCGCTGCGAGGGATCAATAGCAGTCCTGCGGTGAAGGCAGCGACGGTTGTCCCAGATGATGACATCACCCGGTGTCCAATTCTGCTCGACCACAAAGTCGCTCGGAATGGCATAGGTCCACAACTCGTCGAGGAGCACCTCGCTCTCCTCGAGCGATAGCCCCGGGATATACGCCCAATCGCGGCGTCCCAGGTAGAGACATTGATCACCGGTCTCGTTATGCCTTCTCACGATAGGATGGACGGCTCCCGGTGCCATTCGCGGATCGTCGAAAGGCTCGAAACCATGCCTCAGTTTACCCACGCTGTCGTGCGCCGCGTTGTGCTTGATTGACAGGCTATGAATGCGGACCCGGAGGTCCTCAGGCAGTGCTCTTAAGGCAGCTCGCTGATCGACAAAAAACGTATCACCACCATTCTCTGGAATCTCAACGCCCAAGAGCACGCTCGCAGGCGGTGGCGTTTCGATGTAGGTCATGTCGGAATGCCATGCGGCCTCCGCGTCACCGAGCCCACCGATTGGCTTTCCATCGACTTTTATATTGGAGATTGGCGTGACGTAAAGATTATCAAGCTGCGCCTTTTGTTCCTCAGTCATACGTCCTGTCGGAAGCTGCTCAAGAGGCCCAAAACGCTGACTAAACGTCTGCAATGACGCTTTATCCAGCGACTGTCCCTTGAACCGAAGAACACCGTATTTGAGCCATGTAGCGTAGATGGCTTCGAAAGCGGAGTCCGTCAATGCCGCGAGGTCGACGTCGCTTATATCGGCACCGAAACCTTCACAAATCTGAGTTACTTCCATAGCTCTGCTCTCCGTGGTTTATCAATCTCCCACCGATACCGCCCGCAAACCGATAACGCTTTGTTGAAGCGTGCATGAAGGACTCGTTTCACCACAGCAATTATTGTTATACGTTGTCCTTGTGCGCATCGCTAGCGCAGCATTCATCGCTAATATGGCATATGTTATGCCAAAATAAAAACGTAAGTAGCCGCCACTGGGGAGCCACGCCTTATGGACATAACCGGAGCCTGCCATTGCGGCAATATCACTTGGAAAGCAGTTGCAAACCCGGACATGGTCGCCATCTGCTACTGCACCGACTGCCAGTCCTTCGGATCATCGGCGTTTCAGTACGCCGCCCGAATCAAGCGCGAGGACTTTGAACTCACCAGCGGGCAACTCAAAGCGTATGGAAAGCTCGCGGACAGCGGTAATGAGCGCTACTACAGTTTCTGTGGCGATTGTGGCTCGGGGGTTCATACCAGCAACGTTGATGGTCTGGGCGTGCTATCCGTGAGACTGGGCGGCTGCCATCAGAAAGATGCGCTACCTCCCAAACTCCAAATATGGTGTTGCTCGGCACCCTCATGGGTATCCGTAGAAAGTGATATCAAACTCGAAAAGCAGGGGTAGCTACCACTGCCCCAAATTACCTGCCGGCGTAGCCCAATTGTCGCCAAGCCTCAAAAACAGCCACCGCAACTGCATTCGATAAGTTAAGACTTCGGCTGCCCGGCAGCATGGGTAAGCGAACGATATGACCAGGGTCAAAGAGCGCAAGCAACTCGGATGATAAGCCTTTGGTTTCGGAGCCAAAGACCAATGAATCACCGCGCTGGTAAGCGAGATCGGAGTGAGCCACCTCGCCGCAGGTCTCGACAGCGATGAGTCGTCGAGACCCGTGAGCCTCAATATAACTTGGTAGCGACTTCCAGATTTGCACATTGGCAAACTCATGGTAATCGAGCCCAGCACGCCGTAGACGCTTGTCATCCATCTCAAAGCCTAAGGGCTCAATGACATGAAGCGACGCCCCAGTATTTGCACACAGGCGAATGATATTCCCCGTATTCGGGGGAATCTCAGGTTGGCAAAGTACGATATGAAGCGCTGACTCACTCATCTCAAAGTCTCTCTATCATCTGGCGCGCGCACGTACCGCGGTCAAATGAGCGAGTGGCGAGCGACGCTACTATATATCGAGTTTGGCACCCAGTCGCTGAATGGTAACGCCGTTGTCCCAGCCGCCTTCGATGATACTCGCTGTCGCTTCTTTGATACCGGTATCGATACGCCATTGTAGATAGGCATCGTAATGAGCAACGCTCTCCCATTCCTCGATCAGCGTGTACATGTTTGCCGACTCCTCAACATAGACGTCGAGGCCTATACAGCCGTCAAAGCCACGCGTTGCGCCCAGCGATGCCTTAAATACCTCAGCCATCTCCGCGAGCTTGCCTTCCTGCGCCTTGAAATGCGCGATGATGATTGCTGCCATTTTTATTCTCCTTTTTACCGCCTAATCAAACTACCGCTTTGTCAAAATCCAACAACGATGCGGGCGCAACACGCCTTATGACTCGTCATCTTTGATACACATACCAAAACTCCACCAACGTTTGGAGCAGGCGTAAACTAACCGGCCGCGCTGCCCGTGTTGCATGTCCAAAATGCGCTGAATCGTCTCAGTTGGCGCCATTCCCAGGGTTTCCTGAGTCTGTAATTCGTCGAGAGGTCTGGGATAGGTTGCCCAATCCTTTGGAGGTCGCCAGCCTGGCGGCGGTATCAGAACCGAGCGCGTGCCACTGACCGGGTACAAGGCGCGCCAATCCATTATCGCGCGACTCATATCGTCGACGACCTCTGGGTATTCACCCGCAAGGTTGTTGTACTCGTAAGGGTCTTCCGCGATCTTGAAAAGATAGTTGGTTACCGTGGTCGAGAGCTGATCCTGCTCCATTTCCTGAACCAACTTCCACTCCTCGTCAAACGCGGTGAGCTTGAAGCTGCCGTAGATAGGGATCTCAGAGGCAAACATCACCAGCTCATCGCGCTCATGGATTTCTCCCTCTTTGATCGACGACCACAAGCTGCTGCCATCGAAGGGGAAATTGTTGAGCGGCGTCACGCCAGTCGCCTCGGCCAGCGTTGGGAAAACATCCATCACCGTCATGATCTGATCAAAACTTTGCGCCGGCTCAAGGACACCTGGCCAGCGCATCAGCGATACGACACGGATACCGCCTTCGAAGGTTTCTCCCTTGCCGCCACGAAGCGGTGCATTATCAGCCCCTCCATACGAATAAGCGGCACCACCGTTGTCACTGAAAAAGAGAACAATCGTGTTATCCGCAAGACCTTCCTCATCGAGCGTATCGAGCACCTGCCCGATCGCCTGATCCATGGCGTCTACCACGGCCGCATACATGGGCCGTGCACTGGGCTGCATCATCAACTTCGCCATACGACGGGTCGAGTCAGTCTGATTAGATCGTGCCGGTGCCAGATCTGTCTCAATGTCTTTGTACTTCTCTTGCAATTCCTGAGGCGCATCCAAGGGCGTGTGCGGCGCAATGAACGGCATATAGATAAAGAAAGGCTTTTCTTCATCACGATCACGTATGTACCGACTTACCTCATCGGCGAGCAGATAGGTCTCGTAACCCTCGTCATCAATGGAGACACCGTTTTCTTGGAAGTCCTTGCCGCCCACATTGGCAAACGGCGGGTAAAAGCCTACCTCCGTGTGTAGGTGGCCATAAAAGTGTTCAAAACCGCGCTGATTCGGATGATAGGTCATCTGAGCGTGACCCAGATGCCATTTACCCACCATAGCTGTTTGATAACCCGCCGCCTGGAAAGACTGGGGCATGAAATGCTCAGCGGGATTCACACCAATATTGTCCCAAGGAAGAATTACCCCATAGGCAATACCAAGGCGCATAGGATCGCGGCCTGTCATGAGTGCCGCTCGCGTGGGTGAGCAGATGGGTGTTGTGTAGAAGCGGTTCAGTTGCACACCCTGCTCGGCGAGCTTATCCAGCGAGGGAGTATCGATATTCCCACCGTGGTAGCCGACGTCATTCCAGCCTAGATCGTCTGCCACCATGACGATGACGTTCGGACGAACGCCGTCTTCAGCATAGACCGCCTGAGTAAAAACCGTCTGCACAAAAACCAAGGCAATCAGGGTAGTGGTAAGTCCAGCGAGTCGCTTAAAAGAACACATAATTTTCTACTTTATTAAATTCTTATTGTTGCAATGACATATCGGAAACTTCTCGGAGTGTCCACGTTACAGATACTCACGCCGATGGGCATGCCACACAAGGCACAAACGGACGTAAAGCCAAGCGCTAGTCTCCGGCACCGTTATCATCAGGGATCAGACGGACACGGCCCCACGGGGTGCCATAGTGAATCCGCCCGTCCTCATCGATCGAGGTTCCCGAGTACATTACGTTGTAACGCTGGCCCCCGATAACGTAATGAAAGTCAGCGTCTCCAGAGGTCCAATTGAGTGCCTCGAGTGTGAACTCGTTGTCACGGGCGCCAATAAAATAAACGCGGTCAGACAAGATACCCACCGTCGGTACGCTGCTGGGAGAGCTAATGTCTTTGTTGACCCATGCGTATTCAAGGATCTGAGCATCTGGATTCCACTCAAATTTCTGAAGCCCATAAGGTTGGTAGTCAGGGTTACTACCGAGGTAGCCAACTAGTAATCCGGTCGCTCTCTCGGGCAGATACCAAGGAACGTTACGCGGGGCGTTGTTCACGACCATAGCACCGTACCCAGACACCACAACCGACTGCTCAGATTGAATCTGCGTGAGGGATGGATCGCCCATGGTTACCGGTAGTTGGCCAGCAATTCTTCGGCTGGGTGCGTCGGGCAGTTGTTGCCAACCTTCGGGAATACCGTTTCGCCAGAAAAGCAGCATATTCATCTGCGGCTGACCATCGGTAATGACGACAAACTGATCCTCATCACCAAACCCCATGAGCGAGGGGGTTGCACCTGTGCCATGCCCCCAGCCGTTCAAATAGGCTGCACTCCAGGCACCGTCGCGCTCATCAATACTCAGACGATCGCCGGTCCATACCACTTTATGCATGTGCTCTTGGGAGGCGATATAGATACCGCCGTCTTCGTCGATCGCAAAGGCATTTCGAATCCAGCCATAACCCGTGGGTTTGGTGGCTTTGTCTTCGGCGCCCTCGCTGTGATTTAGGCGCACCCAATGGAATGTACTGAGATCGCGGCTCACCGCGACAATGTATCCATGTTCGGTGGCTGCTATGAGCCAGCCGTCATAGGTCATGCTGAGCCCCATGACAGGCCCTGTCACTTCACTTGGAAATTGGAACTCCCCTTTTTTAACAATGCGTGACCGGGAATCTCTCGGATCCTCGTCGCCAAACACCAAAATCTGTCCGGTCTTACTGCCGATGTAATAGTTATGTTCGTGGTCGAGCACCGTGTAGAGGTTGGCTAGATCGCGCAGTTTGCTGGCTTCTTGAAAGGCATGAACGAGCGCAAAGAGCCCAGCGTTGTTCTCATCAAACTTCGCTATCGAGGCGTCGGCTCGCGCCTCGTCGTAATACGTTGTGCCAGGAAACGGATACTCGTCGATTAATTCATAGGTGTCGTAGTCGACTTTCACAATCCGATCGATGCCATTCCCCCAAAAGACCCGTTTTCCGTCGGCATACTCGCCCGAGATAACCTGACCAAAGTGTGCAGGTCCTGTATGCAGGTACTGTATTTCTTCAACGGAAAGTCTTCGCGACGGCCCCGAGGGGCCTGCCAGCATTTGCGCGTCTTGTTGGGCTGGGTCGTTATGTGCCATGGCGTTATGACTGTCCGCCAAGAAGACATTACGGCTAGGAAGGTTAGCTTGTGAGGCGTCCTCAGCACTCGTCGCATCGGCAGCCGCCGCACATGAGAACGTCAGGAGAGCGTAAATGAGGGCAGCGCCACTCGCGCGTCGATTGAAAAGACCTTTGCACATCGTGTTCATTATTATTCTCATCACAGCCTGCACTCTTAGACTCTACGCTAGTTCTGCTGCAAATGGACAGCCAAACGAGTTGAGGCGCAAGCTTGCTTTGGCCTGATAAGTCACGGACCCTTGCTCAAAATAATAAGCAACGCCAAGGATGCAGATCTATGGGGCAAACTTTCACACTAAAGAGCGGCGATTTGAAATTCACCGCCGTAGAGCAAGGCGAGGGACCGTTGGTTCTCTGCCTTCACGGCTTCCCCGACTGCTACCACTCGTTTCGTCATCAGCTGCCTTTTTTAGCGGAACACGGCTATCGCGCAGTATCGGTTAGTCTTCGAGGCTACGAGCCCAGCTCTCAGCCCTCAAACGGTGACTACTCACTCGAGTCGATCGCCGGCGACGTCATCGCATTTATCGATCAACTGGGCGAGGACAAGGCGCACCTCATTGGCCACGATTGGGGAGCCGCGATTACTTACACCGCAGGCGCCGCAGCACCCGAGCGTTTCCACAGCTTAACGACAATGGCCGCGCCTCACTCTGGCCGCTTCGTGAACGAGGCATTTTTCAAACCCAGACAAGCGCTTCTGTCTTGGTACATGCTGTTCTTCCAGCTGAGGGGCATCGCGGATTACACAGTTAGGCATAACGACTTTGCGTTTATTCGCTGGCTATGGAAAACGTGGAGCCCTAACTGGCAAATAGAAGAAACCGCTCTTTCTGAGGTTATCGATACGCTCAAACAGCCGGGCGCGCAGCAAGGCGCGCTGGCTTACTACCGCGAGGCTTTGAGTCCTAAACAACTACCGTTGACTTCGGCACGAAGAGCGGCAAATGCTTACCCTGTGCCGGTACCCACATTGGCATTAACAGGAAGAGATGACGGGTGCATCGATTGTAATATTTTCCAAGCGTTGTGCAGAGAAACGGACTTTCCGAACGGCCTTGAAGTTCGTGTTGTTGAGAATGCCGGGCACTTTTTGCATCAAGAACAGCCCGATGCGGTTAATGACCTTTTGCTCGAATGGCTACAAAGCCATCGATAACCAGCACTTTACATTCACAATCGGAACTTTCAGTTGGGTGTCACGTTCCATCCGAGGCACCAACCTCTCTCCGATTAACCCGGCGGATTTTGCTCAAAGGCAGGAACATCGGGATTAAGCTCAACCCAATCCTGCTTGGTGCTCGACCAACAGTGGAACATGGCGACAAACCCTTCGGTGTCGTCGAGCGTCCCTGTTTTTAAATAAGCCATGTCGGGCTGTGCGGGCACCTGTGAGTAAAGCGGTGATCCGCAGGTACCGCAGAAAAAACGCTTTACGGTATTTCCCGTATCGGTATCGCTGTCTTCATACAAGGACATCTCACCCGAAAACGATAGGTCTGCCTTTTGAAAAGCGGCAAGCGTGGAGAACGCCGAGCCCGCCTGTTTCTGACAGTTTTTACAATGGCAGACACCCGTCATCATGGGGTCTGCCTTTGCCTCATACCGCACCTTGCCGCACAAACATCCACCGCTTCTCGACATGGCTTTTCCTCGCTGGTTTGTTAGGTCGTCGTTTAGTTAAACAGATGACCTAATCAGAACAAACCAACGATTTGTCCGTCAACCACGTCGATGCTCTGGCTGGCAGGCACTTTCGGAAGACCGGGCATGGTCATGACGTCACCGCAGATAACGACCACAAAACCAGCACCTACCGAGAGCCGAACTTCACGGATATCCATCGAGTGACCCGATGGCGCGCCTTTGAGCGCAGGATCAGTTGAGAATGAGTACTGCGTTTTCGCAATACAAATAGGCAGATGGCTATAGCCTTCTTCCGCCAGTTCCTTAAGCCGCGTTCTCACCTTGGCGTTAGCGGTCACCTCAGAGGCGCCGTATATCTTGGTCGCGACAGCTTCAACCTTTTCAAACAGCGAAGCTGAATCCGGATAGACAAAAGACTGATGCGGCGTATTGGCAGGTGTCTCGTCTTCGTCGCAAAGCGACACCACCATTTCGGCAAGTTCGGTCGCGCCTGCACCACCGTTTGCCCAATGGCTAGACAGCGCGACCTGAATACCACGGACGCGGCAGTGCTCAATGATGAGATCGATCTCTGCCTGAGTGTCAGCGATGAATTGGTTGATCGATACAACCGCGGGAATACCGTAGTTGTCACGGATATTGGTGATGTGACGATCGAGATTAGCCAGCCCTTTCTCGAGCGCTTCGAGGTTCTCCTCAGAGAGGTTCTCGCGCGCAACACCGCCGTGGAATTTCAGCGCTCGAATCGTCGCTACCAGAACCGCGGCAGAGGGGCGAATACCCGCCGAGCGGCATTTAATATCGATAAATTTCTCAGCACCCAAGTCCGCACCAAAGCCTGCTTCGGTGACAACGTAGTCGGCCAATCGAAGACCCGCTGTTGTGGCAATAACGCTGTTACAGCCGTGCGCGATGTTGGCGAAAGGACCACCGTGAACGAAGGCCGGCGTGCCTTCTAAGGTCTGCACCAAGTTGGGTGCCAGTGCGTCTTTCAAAACCGCGGTAAGCGCACCCTCAGCCTTCAAATCTGCTGCGGTCACGGGCTTACGCTCACGCGTGTAACCCACAACGATACGACCCAGTCGCGCTTTCAAATCATCGAGGTCAGTCGCCAGGCAGAAGATCGCCATGATTTCTGAGGCAACAACGATGTCGAAGCCGTCTTCACGCGGATAGCCGTTGCCGGGACCACCCAGCGCGACTGTGATTTGGCGCAGAGCGCGATCATTCATATCGAGCACGCGCTTCCACGTAACGCGGCGCACATCGATATCGAGCGCATTGCCATGATGGATGTGATTATCGAGCAGTGCGGCAAGCAGGTTGTTTGCAACACCAATCGCATGCAGGTCGCCATTAAAGTGCAGATTGATGTCTTCCATTGGAATCACCTGCGCATGACCACCACCCGCTGCGCCACCCTTCATCCCGAAAACGGGACCCAGAGACGGTTCACGTAGACAAATAACGGCGTCCTTACCAATCTTCTTTAGTGCATCACCGAGGCCAACAGTGGTTGTCGTTTTGCCCTCACCGGCAGGTGTTGGACTAATCGCCGTCACGAGAATCATGCGTGAAGAATCGCGAACGGGCTGTTCAAGTAACCAGTCGAGACTGACCTTACCTTTGATGCGACCGTAGGGCTCCAGAGCCTCTTCAGGTATGTTGAGTTGGTCGGCGATTTGCGCGATCGGGCGAGGTGTCGCTGCCTGAGCGATTTCGATATCAGATGCCATGTTGGAGTCCCCTATTTCAGCCTTTTAAGAGTGGGTTTTGGCTGATGTTTTATTTGCCGCCACGCTAAAACCAAACGTTGCCACGAGCAATACATAGGAACCGTTAATTTCAGTGAAAAGTTGGCCTAAAACGCCTCTGCTTAGCGCATAACTAACAAGGACTTCGACTGAGTCGCAGAACGGCTAAGCGATATGCTACCGTCGAGACAATAGAGCACCGCAAAAGCCCCTGATAACAATGACCGATACGACAACGTCAAACTGGCAAAACTGGTCCAAATCGCTGCCTCCCTCAAAGGCGCAGTTGCACACGCCAGAGAATTTAGAAGCACTGAGCTCTTTAGTGAAATCTCACTCAAGCGGTATTCGTCCAGTAGGCTCGGGGCACAGCTGGATGCCACTGGTTCCGAGCAAGACAGCCATCGTCAAACTCGATCACTTTGGTGGCGTTGGTGAAATTGACGGAGAAACTCAACAGGCTTGGCTGGGCGCTGGTGGTCGCCTTCACGACCTATCGCCTGAGCTTGCCGATAAAGGCTACGCGTTTCGAAATCTCGGCGACATCGACGTACAAACCCTGGCCGGCGCCACCAGCACAGGCACCCACGGTACGGGCGAGACACTTCAAGCACTTGCAGCCGAAATTCAGGGACTGCGTTTGGTGACGGGAACCGGCGAACACATCGAGATTAGCGCTGACCAAAATACAGATTGGCTAGACGGTGGCCGAGTCGCCCTGGGTGCGCTGGGCATTCTCACCGAGATCAAAATGCAGCTTGTTGAGCGGTTTAAATTACACCGCCAAGTATGGCCCGAGTCGCACAAGCACACGCTGGAAAACGCCGAGCGCTACTGGCGAGAAAACCGAAACTTTGAGTTCTTTTACATACCCTTCTCCGATACCAATTTACTGATCACGCATAACGTGACAGAAGAGCCCGATACAGCGCGCAACGACGACAACAGCACATCGGCAGTGATGCAACTGAAGTCACTGAGGGATGCACTCAAATGGTGTTCACCGTTACGGCGCTGGTTACTGAAACGCGCCATCTCAAAAGAGCCGACCGAAAATGTCATCGGTGAAAGCTGGGATATGCTCGCCAGCGAGCGCAATGTGCTTTTCAACGAGATGGAATACCACTTACCCGTCGACAAGGGTTTGGAAGCGCTCGAGGAAGTACGCCATTACATTGAGAAAAAGCGACCCGATGTTTTCTTTCCATTCGAGGCGAGAAAGACCGCCGGCGATACTGCCTGGCTATCTCCATTTAACGGCGGCAGCCGCATCTCCATTGCGGTGCATTGCTATCACAAAGACGCCTTTGACTTTCTCTTCACTGACGTCGAACCTATCTTTCAAAAATATGGTGGGCGGCCACATTGGGGCAAGCTCAACAGCATGACGGCAGCGCAAGCACAAGAGTGGTACCCGGACTTCGATAAGTTTGCGACGCTCAGACAGGAACTGGACCCTGATGGTCGATTCCTGAATGGCTATCTATCGGATCTTTTCAAACAGGACCTCTCTTAGAGGCTGTAAAAGGACTCGACACAGGGTTTCTATTGATAGGCAGATAATAGGCAGACGTTTTACAGGACCGTGATTACCTATGAGCAACAACCCACTCGCTGCGAGCTATTTTCAGCAATTACAGACAGCGTTAGTCCAAGCTGAACTGGCGGAGCCCGTCCTGATCATTGATCGAGATCGGCTCGATGCCAATATCGACAGGCTGAAGACTCATCTGCCTCAGGGTATGGCTTATCGCATCGTCGCTAAATCTCTGCCCTCTGCGCCATTAATAGAGTACGTCGCAAGTCGTGCTGGGACTGACCGGCTAATGAGCTTTAACACCAACATGGTCGAGCAGCTGGTAGCGCTGATGCCCGAGGCCGATCAGTTACTGGGAAAGCCCATACCGATTGTTGCGGTGCAACGTATTTTTAAGCGAGCGGACGCTGCCGGTGCGAGCGCGCTGCAGCAGAAAGTTCAATGGCTAATCGACACACCCGAGCGAATTGAACAATACGAAGCGTTTGCTGCGAGCTCTGGTTTAAGCCTGCGCATTAACCTTGAAATCGACGTCGGCCTTCACCGTGGAGGTATGGAGCCCGGTGATGCGCTGGCGACAGCGCTGCAACGCATTAGCAACAGCAACCACCTCGAGCTCTCAGGGCTCATGGGTTACGAGCCTCACCTAACTAAGCTGCCTAATTTGGCAGGTTGGCCGAAGCGCGCGAAAAAAGGCGCTGCCGATCGCTTCCGCGAGGCACTCGCACAAGTCTCTTCGATACTCGGCGAGGGTCATAGCGATGCAATGATCAGGAATATGGCAGGGAGCCCTACTTTTGGCTTGTACACCGATACCGGTCTTGCCAACGAAATTGCCGCAGGCTCGGCACTGGTGAAGCCCAGTGATTTCGACCTCCCCATTCTGAAAGACTTTTTACCCGCAAGCTTTATCGCGACACCGGCGATCAAAGTGAGCAATGGCGTTCGCCTTCCCGGCCTTGAATACGCAAATCGGGCATTGGGAAAGCCAAAATCGGGTAAGACTGTATTTCTTCACGGCGGGTACTGGAAGGCCGATCCTGTCTACCCGGGCGGTCTGAAGTACAGCAATCTGTTCGGTCGTTCGAGTAACCAAGAGATGTTGGTAGCGCCCAAGAATTCGTCGCTCAAAGTCGATGATTTCGTTTTTTTGCGGCCCACGCAGAGTGAAGCCGTTTTCCTTCAGTTCCCGAAGATCGCAGTCTTCTCAGGTGGCGAGATCGTTGATCAGTGGCAACCACTACCCGTGACGGCCTGACATACGCCGTTAGAACCGCCCGAAAGAACTGACAAAAAGTTGCTAGTCCGCAACCATCACCAAAAACGGCGCTCATCCATGTAGTCCTTGGGTGACTGAGAATCCGTCACATCGAATAAAACACACTGGCACCCGGCCCAAGGGGCAAGTCGAGCACCACCCAAGCGATGGTCATTGCCAGACCCGATAACAGCAGGCCAATAGAATAAGGCAGCATCGTCGCCGCCAAGCTGCCAAGACCAAAGTTACTCTGCCAACGTTGGCAGAAAATCAGAATCAGCGGGAAGTACACCATGAGTGGTGTGATGATGTTTGTTGCCCCATCGCCAACACGGTAGGCGGCGGTTGCCATTTCTGGTGAGATTCCGAGAAGCATCAGCATCGGAACCATCACTGGCGCGATGAGCGCCCACTTTGCACTCGCTGAACCAACGAACAAATTCAACAACGATGAGACAAGAATAATTGAGGTGAGCAGCGCCCACGCCGGCATGTTGGTTGAGCTCAAAAAATCAGCGCCGTGGACGGCCAGAATGAGGCCCAAGTTAGACCACGAAAACATCGCCACAAAATGCGCGGCCGCAAAGGCGAGCACGAGGTAATAGGCGAGATCTTCCATCGCACCGGTCATCATTTTCACAAGATCACGGTGATCGTTGATCGTACCTGCGGCTTTCCCGTAGGCCCATCCAGCCAGCAGGAACATCACAAAAAAAGCTGCCACCAAGCTTTTGTAAAACGGCGCCATTTGAGCCTCAGCCGATGCGCTCTCATTGATGAGCGGTGTGTCTGGCCCGATCGTGAAGTAAGTCCAGAGTGCGATAACAAAGAGCACAGCCCATCCTGCGTTTTTCAGGCCTTTGCGCTCGGCGTCGGTAAGTTCACGATTGCTGTCGTCGTCTGCACCCGTTGCCGCCGCCAGCGAGGGGTCAAACGCACCCAAACGAGGCTCAATGATCCGGTCGGTGACGTACCAAATAACCGGAAGAAATACGAAAGTCATTCCCGCGATAAAGAACCAGTTACCGGCAATGTTTGCGGTGAAGCCCTCGAATACGGTCAAAACACTGGCTTCGGTGATGCCGAACAAAAGTGCATCTAACTGGCCGGGTAATAAGTTTGCGGAGAATCCACCGGAGACGCCGGCGAAGGCTGCGGCAATGCCGGAAATCGGGTGCCGTCCTGCCGCATGGAAAATAATGCCAGCGAGTGGGATCAGTACGACATACGCGGCATCAGCAGCAAGGTTCCCCAACATACCCACGAGCACAACCGTCGGTGTCAGCAGTACATTGGGAACGTCTTTCACACCCGCTCTCATTGCGGTACCAAAGAGCCCAACACGTTCAGCGACACCTGCACCCAACATAACAACCAGTACGTAGCCCAGTGGATGGAAATGGGTAAAGGTCTTGGGCATATCCACCCACAACCTAGCGATATTGTCAGCTGATAATAAGCTGGTGGCAGTGATCACTTGCTGCGTACCGGTCGCAGGGTCGATCTTCGTGGGATGCAGCGCAGAGACACCTGACAAACTGGCAAGGACCGAAATAGCGACCAAGCCAACGATCAGCCAGAAGAAGAGAAAGACCGGATCGGGTAACTTGTTACCGCTTCGTTCGACCCAACCTAAAAATCCACCCATGCCCGGCTGGGCATCGTTTGTTGACGTATTCATGGTGTGCTCCCCAGTTGCTGAATCGGATGAATCAGCGCGCTCTGAAATATCTGATCTCCACCCGCAGTTTACCTACGTGACCCCTCAATGCCACCTCAATACCACCCGCGTCATGACCTTCTAAAATCGATCCCTAGATGGAGTGGAGCGCGTGCTTTTCGCAATCAAGCCAGCTCCGTAGCTGTAGCGTGAATACCAACGTTGTATTACTCGCTCCAAGTCATTCATAACCGTCTGCGAGTGTGCTGACGTAGCCGGCTTCTTCCAGCATCCTCGCAACAGCAAGCGTCGTTCGATCGCCGTACTCGGGTCCTATGACCTGCAAACCAAAAGGCAGACCGTCGCTATGCCGACCAACAGGCACAGCGGTTGAGGGCAAACTGCACAGAGTGGCGACGCCCGCCCACACAATGTTGTCCGAGTAGGGTCGGGCCTCGTCGTTGACGAGGATTTTGCGCGCACCAAACGGTGTGTCCTGATCGTGCGGCATCGCTGTGGTCGGTGTTACGGGGCAAATCAGCACGTCGTAGTCGTCAAAAAACGCCGCCCACTTCGCCACCATGTGAGCCCGAATCTCATTCCAAAGTAGCCACTCACGATGAGGCAATAAGGTACCCCTCGCCTGAATCGCGTTATGAGACTTATCGTCAGGCCCCAAGTCGCGCGCAACACGCTCCATAAGCGCAATTTCATCGGGCCCAAAACTGGCGCCAATGATGGGTGATAAATGCATGAGATAGGTTTCGTGGTGCTCGGCGAGCGAAAAGTCAGGCTTTGCCTCGTTGACCGTTGCACCTTGCGACGCCAAGGCCTGCCCTGCCCGCTCAATCCCCGCAAGCATTTCAGCGTCTACGGGACAGTAGTCATCACCCAGCCAGAGCCCCACACGCAAGTGTTTGACCGATTCCGCTCGAGAAGGGGGTAACGCAAGCTCAGCGCCTTCGCCGGGCTTAGAGTCAAAACCAACTGTCACATCAAACGCTAGCTCGAGATCATCCACCGATCGGGCGAGGGGCCCCATCACACCTAGGGCAGAGGTTGTCATTGCACCGTGGGTGGGCGGTACGTGACCCCGTTGCGGAATAATGTCGAACGTAGGTTTGTGACCGAAAAGGCCGCAGAAATGGGAAGGTGTACGGATAGACCCACCGATATCGCTACCAAATTCTAGTGGCGTCATTCCTGACGCCAAGGCCGCTGCCGCGCCACCCGATGAACCCCCGGGTGTTCGCTCAGCGTTGTGCGGATTGTAGGTAGTGCCATGTATCGCGTTGTAAGTTTGGAGGTCAGCGCAATGAAGCGGCGTGTTGGTTTTACCGAGAATGATGGCCCCCGCCTCTCTTAAGCGCTTTACCACCACCGCATCCGAATCTGACACCCAGCCCTTAAACGGCAGATGCCCCACCTCACAGGTCAGCCCCGTGACCTCGTA
Source organism: gamma proteobacterium HIMB55 (assembly GCA_000227505.4). NCBI lineage: Bacteria > Pseudomonadati > Pseudomonadota > Gammaproteobacteria > Cellvibrionales > Halieaceae > gamma proteobacterium HIMB55. The sequence goes on from AGIF02000001.1 coordinate 2,192,036, forward strand.
TGCGTCTTTAATGGTCATTGGCAAACCGTGCAATGCGCCCAGAGGCTCACCGCGGGTAACCATCTCATCAGCACGCTGGGCTTCTTCGCGCGCCTCGTCAAAGCGCTCTGCAATGACTGCATTGATAGTGGGGTTATGCTTCTCGATACGGTCTATGAAGAAATCCGTTACCTCTACCGAGGACAATTTCCCTTTGCCGATATCACGAGCGAGTTCTGTAGCGGTTTGATTCAGCATCTTTGGCGTACTCCCAGCACTAGTTTTTATTGGACGCTTGAAGATTCGACAATTACCTTACCGGTAGAGATCATGTGCTGAATACACCCGAATAGAGGTGGAACACTGAGGAATAAAAATAATGAAGATCGTCGTAAGACTAGTCGTCGCTGTCTTGGTCGTAGCTGCCTTATATGCAACGAACCTCTTTCTAAAGCCCATCAGCAAAATTAAAGCGTCGCTCGCACAAACCAGCACTAGCGAACCCATCACCGTCGACGGTGAAGTATTCCGCGATTTGAACCGCAACGGCTCGCTTGATCCCTACGAAGACTACCGGGTTGCGACCACCGATCGCGTGGAGGACCTCCTCAGTCAAATGACGCTCGAAGAAAAAGTCGGCCAGATGTTTCATCCGCCGGTGCTTATCGAGCCCGACCCCCTATTTCGGGTGTTCCTGGAAGCAATGAACGCCGGAACGTCTATTGAAGAACTCATCAGTCGAAAGTCACTCACCCATTTCAATTTCTACGGTGGCGCCAGTCCCGAAAACATCGCAAAGCGGTTAAACGAATTACAGCGGATCGCCGAGCGCGCGCGCTTAGGTATTCCCCTCTCCATTAGCAGCGACCCCGTGCATGAAGTACCGCGTGGCGGTGGCATTGCCTCCTTTACCCTTGGGGGAGTCTCCAAGTGGCCCTCGCAATTAGGGTTTGCAGCAGGTCGCGACGCCAACATGCTTGAGGCCTTCGGTAAGGTCGCGGCAGCTGAGTACCGAGCTATGGGTTTCACAACAGCGCTTCACCCCATGAGTGATATGGCAACGGAACCGCGATGGGCAAGAAACTTCGGCACCTTTGGCTCAAATGCGGAACTGTCAGCGGAGATGACGGTTGCCTACATGAAAGGCTTCCAAGGCAATGGTCTCAGCGACAAAAGCGTCATGACCATGGTCAAGCACTTTCCAGGAGGTGGCCCGCAGCTCGATGGTTTGGACCCTCACCTAAAGTCAGGCGAGAGCCAGGTGTACCCCGGCGAAAACTTTGAATATCACCTTGCCCCCTTTATCGCTGCCATCGAAAACGATATGCGCGTTGTAATGCCCTACTACGGCATCCCCACGGCACAAACCGACGACGACGTTGCGATGGCCTACAACCGTTACATTTTGACCGACCTATTACGTGATGAACTTGGTTTCGAAGGCGTGGTCTGCACAGACTGGGGCGTTGTCACTGGCCGCATCTGGGGTGTTGAGGCGCTTACCATCGAAGAGCGATACCTCAAATCCGTCGAGGCTGGTGTTGATCAGTACGGTGGTGAGAGCGACCCCGAGTACATTGTCGATCTCGTGAATAGCGGTGCCATCTCAGAGGCGCGTATCGACGAGTCGGTGCGTCGAATCCTGAAAAATAAATTCGATCTTGGCCTTTTCGAGGAGCCGTTTGTCGACGAAACCGCCATCACTGAGCTGGTTAACCTGCCTGAGTACACTGCGCTCGGTATGCAGGCACAACGCAACGCCGTTGTGTTGCTGGACAACGAGACTGCTGAGTTGCCCCTTGCTGCCAAAACACGGATTTTCGTGGATGGTCTAGAACCCAGCGTTGCGGCGAACTATGGCACTGTTGTTAACACCCCCGAAGAAGCCGATGTAGTCCTTCTGTTCCTAAATACAGTGTTCAATGGCACCCAACCCGCGGGTACCGACCGCACACTCGACAAAATGCTGGCATCGCGCTTCCCCGACACAAACCTCGCTTTCAATGACGAGATCCTTGCTAAAGCCAAGTCCTACAGCGAAGTGAGTCAGCTCGTAACCCTCGTAGATCTAAATCGGCCGGCCGTTCTGACCGAGCTTAACGATATGAGCAGCGCCTTGGTCGGGACGTTTGGTGTGTCGGATGAAGCCATGCTGGATGTCGTCTTTGGCATGCACAACCCAAGCGGGAAGTTACCGTTCGAGCTTCCCTCATCGATGGCTGAGGTAGAAGCGCAGTTAGAAGACGTGCCAGACGACACGGCCAATCCGCTGTTCCCGTACGGGTGGGGTTTGAACTACCAGTAGAGAGAGCTACTCGATTTCGATTGCCAAGTCGTCCTCTGATACCGAGTCACCTTCGGAGATATGTAGCGCAGCGATCGTACCTGAATGGGGTGCCTCGTAAGGCACCTCCATCTTCATCACTTCAAGGATGAACAAGGTCTGACCCTCATCGACTGCTTCTCCCTCTGCGACAAGAAGCTTCCAAACGGATCCACCGGTCTCTAACTCAATTTTTGTCATTATTTTCTCCAGTGCGTCTCAAGGTCTAATAGCAAAGGCTGAGGGACCCAAGAGTTCAGGTAGTAACGGTTGAACCCGCGCCAACCATTTGCAAAGTTCAGGACGCGTCTCGCGCGGGTCGATGAGGTCATGAACAGCCAGCGCTTCCGCACGCGGGAAAGGTGACTGTTTCGCAGCTAGCATCTCCTCGAGCTCCCGGCGCTTGGCGTCTGGATCGGGTGCGGCCTCGATTTCACGTCGGAAAGCCACGGCAACACCACCTTCCACAGGTAGTGGACCACTCTCGGCAGAAGGCCATGCGAGCACATAGGCTTCGGGACCATAGTGCGCTGCCTGCGCGACACCAAAAGAACGCCGGACCATCACCGCCGCCCAAGGCACTGTGGTCATCGCGGCTGTCAGTACCGCCGACGCGCCATGACGAATCGTCGCCTCCTTCTCAGCCTGACTACCGATCATAAAACCAGGCTCATCTACCAAGGTAATAATCGGGAGGCTAAAGGTCTCGCACAATTCCATAAAGCGACGCGCCTTTTGTGCGCCGTCTGCGGTCATTGAGCCTGCGAGGAACTTACAGTCATTCCCCCAAACCCCAACTGTTTGTCCGTTAAGTCGCGCAAGACCGGTTATTTGGGACCGGCCGTAGCCTTTCCCCATCTCAAAAAAACTGTCCTTGTCGAACACTGCTCTGATGATCTTGCGCATCTCAAACGCAACGCGCCGGTCACGCGGCACAACCTCGAGCAGCGACTCGTCGCAACGATCGATCGGGTCATCACAGTCCAAGACCGGAGCAAGCTGATTGATGTTGTCCGGCATGTAGGACAGAAAACATTTTATCTCCTCGATGCACGCGCGCTCATCGTCCGCACCGTTATCGACGGTGCCGTTCTTGGTGTGCACCTTCCAACCACCCAGCTCATCTTTGGTCTTTTTCTCACCCATGGCACGCTCAACCACGGCGGGACCTGCAGTAATGATTTGCGCGGTGCTTTTGGACATCACCGAGAAGTGCGAAGCGACAAGTCTTCCCGCAGGAAGCCCCGCCACAGCACCCATCGCCGCAGTGGCCACGGGCACAGTTGCCATCGCCTGTGCTACCGAGCGAAAACGCGACGGCGCATTCACAGGGCCAGGAAGGTTTGGACCTTTACCGCTGGTGCCCCCGACACTGCCGCCCGAACCTTCGTGCAAGCGAATCAAGGGGACTTTGTACTGAACCGCGAGATCCTCAGCGTAAACACTCTTGCGAAGACCGGCCGGTGAAGGCGAGCCACCGCGCATGGTGAAGTCTTCGCCGCCCACAATGACCCGACGGCCATTCACTTTGCCAAAACCCAGAATGAAGTTTGCGGGGTCGTAACTAACAAGCTCTCCGGCCTCGTTGTAGACAGGCGTACCGGCAACAGGGCCTAACTCCTCAAACGACCCGTCATCGAGAAGCTGATCAACACGCTCACGAATGGTTAAGCGGTTTTGACTGTGCTGTTTGGCAACCGCATCAACGCCGCCTTGAGCGAGTGCGAGTTCACGGCGCTTCTTGATTTCATCGACTTCCGGTTTCCAGCTCATGCGTTTTCCAATCCGGTGAAACTACTGAGAAACCATACCGTGGACTGCTACGAGATTTCGAGTCCTTTTAGGTCTCCCGCCTCGCGCCACTTTGCCATGAGGTTAAAGAATTCGATCGGGCCACCGCCGTAAAACGTGTTTTGAGACTCAAACTCCACATGTCCCTCGTTGTTGTAATAACCGGGGGTGCAGGACTTTTGGAATTCCTCGGTTTGTCTGGCTACGCGCTTAATGGTGTTGATCCAAGCAGCCTCAGCTTTCTCAGAGGCATCAACCCGCGTCGCGCCACGCTTCTTGAGCTCACCTAAAATATAAGCCGTCTGCATTGCGTTCTCGTCGAGTGCGAACGTATAGGTCGCAGTGAACCCTGACTGTTGAGGACCAAAGAAAAACGCGTTGGGGAAGCCCCGGCTATGAAGGCCGTGGAAGGTCGCCATGCCATCAGCCCATTTATCCGAAATCGTTAAACCATCGATACCGGAAATGGAATATCCGGCGCGGCGCGAGTAATCGGTGCCCACCTCAAAGCCGGTAGCAAACACAATACAGTCCACTTCGAATTCCTGACCGTTCGCCACCACGCCCTTCTCTGTGAAGGCCTCTACGCCTTGACCGTCAGTATCGACGAGCGTCACGTTGGGATTGTTAAACGCTTGTAAGTATTCGTCGTGGAAACAGGGTCGCTTACAGAATTGCCGATAATAAGGCTTGAGTGATTCCGCGGTCTCGAAGTCCTCAACTACCGAATCTGCGCGGGCACGAACCTTTTCCATTTTCGCAAAATCCGCCATCTCCATTTTTTCTTGAAGACCCATCTCGACCATTGCCTTGTCGGTCAGGTACTGCTTGAGACCACGCTCTTTGCGCGCGCTTGAAAGCGCCCAACCCAAGCTCCATGCGAGCAGGCGCCAGCCACTAGGACGGTATTGGCGCATGCCACCAAAAATATCCCGAAACGCCTCGGTCCAACCGTCGCGCACCAGATCTTCTTTGACAGGCATACCCGCCAAAAGCGATTCAAAGTTCGTTCGGCGCTTGTGATGCCAACCGGGTTGTTGTGCCTTCACCCAATCCTCATCGATATCTGTGTTGTTTCGAACATCAATTGATGAGGGCGTCCGCTGGAACACATAGAGCTCTTTTGCACCGGCCGCCAGGTGTGGGACACACTGAACAGCAGTAGCGCCTGTGCCAATAACCGCCACGCGTTTGTCCGCTAATTTGTCGAGCCCACCAAAGGGACCGCCACCGGTGTAGTCATAATCCCAACGGCTCGTGTGGAAGGTGTGCCCCGTGTATTTATCGATGCCAGATATACCAGGCAATTTTGGGCGGTTTAGCGGACCGTTCGAATGGATAACAAAGCGCGCTTTAATGGTGTCACCACGATTCGTTTGCGCGATCCAAGCCCCCTCTTCCTCAGACCAATCCGTGCTTAGTATCTGCGTCTGCATCAGCGCAATCTCGTGCAGTTTGTATTGCTCCGCGATTACCTGACAGTACTCCAGTGTCTCGGTCGCGTTGGTGTAGCGCTGCTTGGGAACAAAACCCGTCTCTTCAAGGAGCGGGAAATAGACGAGCGATTCAATGTCGCATGAGGCACCGGGGTAGCGGTTCCAATACCACGTGCCCCCAAAGCCGCCACCCTTCTCGACAATCATCAGATCGTTGATACCAGTATCACGAAGTCGCGCGGCAGCGAGCATGCCGCCAAAGCCACCACCTATAATGAGGACTTCCACCTCGGCGTTGACCGGCTCACGCTCGAAGCCAGGCTCTACATAGGGGTCATCAATGTAATGTGAGAAATCACCCGTGACCTCGATGTACTGATCGTTGCCATCAGCTCGAATGCGCTTATCGCGTTCCTGCCGATACTTCTCTCTTAGCTGTTCTGGATCAAAACTGACCTTTTCAGACACTGCGGCCGTCATCGGATCTCCCTACCTGAGATAACTTAATGCTTGGGTGTAATTCTTATTTTGTAACGCAAAAGCTAGCAGAAATACGCCGCTGTTGACCATTCGTCTAAGCGACAAACGCCTCAAGCCTCAGCGTTTGCACTCATCCACCCAGCTCCGAATATCACGCGCCGTCATTCGAGACAGATCAGGGAATGCTGATACAAAGAGATCTGCAGCATGCATTGTGCCCATAACCTGTCGGCAGTGAGCCTTAACGCCCGCTGACAATAACAGTCGGTAGAACTCGATACCTTCATCTCGCAAGGGATCGCATTCATTCACATTAACCATGGTCGGAGGAAAATCAGCAACATCTTCGACCGCCGCAAAACTCGGCCAAGCCACTGGGTTTTTGGCCTCGAGTTGCTCGATGCCGTATCCCATACTGATTAAATTTGAGCCGACGGTAATGAAGATGCCATCGTTGTCGCTGCTCGAGGGGAGATCTGGGTCTGGCCATCGGCCGTTGATGAAGGGACACATGCTGTACAAGCCGGCCTGTTTGTCACCGTGCCCATCCCGAAGGAGTTGCATGGTCGTTGCAATGCTCAGGTTACCGCCACCACTTTCGCCAGCGATGAGCATATGGCTCGCATCGATATTGAGTTCGCTTGCGTGGTCGTGCGTCCACAAAAATCCTGAGACACAGTCATTCAAACCGGCAGGGAATGGAGCTACTTCTTCGGCCGAAGATGGGCTTAGACAGTTGCGGAAATCAACCATCATCACCGCCAGACCCTGATGCGCAATCATCTTTCCCCACGCCCGGTAATTACCGTCAAAACACGAGTAGAAAGCCATTCCACCGCCGTGAATATAGAAAACACAGGGGAGCATTTCATCCGTATCTGGACGAATAAAGTTCATATCTACGGAGTTGCCGTCAGGTGCAGAATCGATGGTTTTGCGCTCGATAATGAGTCCCGCATTTGGCACCACGGACTCGTCATCCGCCGCCTCCATCATCATTTTCATGCCTTCGGCTTTCATAAGCTCTTCGGGACTGTTCACTACCTCGAGCGCAGCCTCACGCGAGTCAACGTCGCTGAACTTCGACATGGTCTGATCGAGACCCTCCAAGAGTGGCACTAGCCGTGGGTCGAGCCGTCGATCATTTTTAAATCTATCAGTCATTATTCGAACTCCTGCGCAAATAAAGGCGCTGCGGGTATTTGAGTAAATGCGCCAAGTGGCTCGCGCATTTAGCGCACCCCCTGATTATTGTTTTTTGAGGCAGACCTACACTAAGGACCAGAAAAACGCGTCGCTATGAGTGAGCCCGGATGTCAGGAAATTACAAATCCACGGCAAAATCAATGTCAGTAGCGAACTGAAAGTAATTAGGTAGTTCGGCTTGCGCTGTCCGCATCCTATGGAATTTGAGGGTTAACACGCTTCCCACAAGTCACTGGCGAATTTGCACCCGTGGCAAATTTTGCTTTAACTGGACGTTAGGGATTGGAGCATTTGCTATGAACGATTTGACCCAAGGTCAGCACAAGGAGCTCACTGCAGAGCAGCAGTGGGAGCAATTCTCGGAGCTTAAGACGGCTGAAGACTACATTAATAGCCTTCGGGGTCGGAATTTAGACGTGTTCTTATTGGGAGAGCGAGTTGACGAGCCCGTTGATCATCCAATCATCCGCCCGTCGATCAACGCCATGGCAGAGTCGTACATCCTCGCTGAGGAAGATCCAGAGCTCGCGACCGCGTGGTCATCCATCTCTGAGCAAAGGATCAATCGCTTCCTCCACGTACCCGAGTCCTCCCAAGACCTTGTTCAAAAAAACAAAATGCAACGCCGAATGGGCCAGCTTACAGGCACCTGTTTTCAGCGTTGCGCGGGACTGGACACGCTGAGTGTTCTTTTCTCGATCACTTACGATATCGATAAGAAGCATGGGACGCCTTATCACGCGCGCTACGTAAACTTCTTAAAGAAGGCTCAACAGAACAACCTGATTGTCGGTGCAGGCATGACTGACCCTAAAGGTGATCGTAGCAAGCGTCCAAGTGACCAGACAGACCCAGACCTGTTCATGCACGTTACGCGGCGCACCGAGGCGGGCCTTTACGTCAAAGGTGCAAAAGCGCATATGACAGGTGGTCTGAACTCACACTGGATCTGTGTGATGCCCACCATGAATATGCTCGAGGGCGATAAAGACTACGCGGTCATCGGCATGATCCCCGCCACGGCGCCCGGACTCACCTATATCTACGGACGGCAATCCTGCGACACGCGAGCGCTCGAAGCGGGCGATATCGACAAGGGCAATGCGAAGTACGGTGGCCAGGAAACCCTCGTGATTTTCGACGATGTGTTCATCCCTTGGGAGCACGTCCTAATGGACGGCGAATACGAGTTCGCGCAGGAGCTCGTCTCACGCTTCACCGCCTACCACCGCGCGAGCTATGTGTGCAAAACAGGCTTAGGCGACGTCATGATTGGCGCTGCCTCAAGCGTTGCTGAGATGAACGGCGCTGAAACCGCCAGTCACGTCCGCGACAAACTTGTGGAGATGACTCACCTCAACGAGACGATTTACTCTTCGGGTATTGCCTCATCCTACGAGGCCACCGAACACGAGAGTGGGGCCTTTATCAACGACCCCATCCTTGCCAACATTTGTAAGCACAACGTCACACGTTTTCCCTACGAAATCTCGCGGCTCGCGCAGGATCTTGCGGGCGGCCTCATGGTCACACTGCCCTCCCAGGCTGATTTCGAGCACGAAACCATCGGCCCCCAGCTCGAGAAATACCTGAAAGGGAAGACGTCGGTGAGCACGGAGGATCGAACCCGCATGCTCCGCCTGATTGAGAATATGACCCTAGGGCGTAACGCCGTTGGCTATTTGACGGAGTCAATGCATGGCGCTGGCTCACCGCAGGCACAACGTATTCAGGTACTCCGTGAAACCGACTTCGGTAAAAAACAGTCGCTCGCGAAGCGACTCGCAGGCATTATCGCGACTGACGCGGATTCGTCGTAAGTTTCGCCGTAAGTAAAGCAGTGAGGTAACGGTATCGCGGACCCCAGCTTCTGGGTTTCGCCAGCCAAGTCGTATGTCCCAACTCCAGCGCACCATTCGATCGCCCTACTTACACGCGGCGGCAGCGATCTTTTTTGCATCGTGCATGAACGCGATGATTAAAGGCCTGTCTGCGCATGAGAGCGTTGTGGTTGTTACTGCATGGCGCTATTCACTCGGCGCCTGTCTAGCGCTCATCTTGTGGACAATCTTTAGACCAAAACTTCCGGGTTGGGGTGCGGTTCCGTTTCATTTGCTTCGTGGTTTCTTTCAGATCATGTCGGCCGGGCTTTTCTTTTGGGGGGTGTCGGTCATACCCCTCGCGACCGCCGCAGCGCTCGGTTTGACCGGCACACTAATGGTCGGGCCGCTCGCATGGTTGCTTCTAAAAGAACCACTTAAGCGCGATGTTATCGTCGGCACACTGCTTGGTTTTGGCGGTGCGCTCTACATCATCAACTTTGAGGCGGACCTTTTCTCTGGAAAGCTCGAAGGGCCAATATTTGGCTACCTTGCACCCATATTTGCATCGCTATTTCACTCAGTTTCCGTTGTTCTACTCCGCTTTAGGTCACAAAGCGAAGACCCCATCGTTGTCGCGTTTTTCGCAAATACGCTACCAGCGCTTTACGTACTACCAATCTTTTTTGCGATGGAGTTGCAACCTATCGAGGGCTTGATTGGGGGTTATGTCATCGCGGCTTTTTTAGGCGTTAGTTTCTGGTCACTAACGACGCTCGCCTATTCAGGTGCCCCTGCGGCAAAACTCGCCCCATTTACCTATACCCAACTGATTTGGTCGGCGCTCATTGGCCTCACGATCTTTGGCGAGTGGCCGGGAATCCATACGTGGATAGGTGCTTCTATCATTGTCGCAGCATGCCTTTACGTCATGCGCGCTACCAGTCACAAGCCCCCCCAGACTCCACAGACAAAAAGCGCTAGCGATACAAAATGAGCTTTTGGACACCCACCGCCTCAACGACCACAGAGGGTCGATTTTCAGTCACGGCCACGCGAGCCATGTGTGTCGGTCCTGAAGACGTGGAATTCGTGATGGGCGGTGTTGCGCAGGCGATGGCCGTTGATGCCGCTGAACTGGCAACTGGAAAACCCCTGTTGTGGAGCACGATTCAATTCAACGCTGCGGCACGAAATCACCAGACGATTGATATCGACGTCATCTGGCAAAGCGGCGGCCGGAGTTTGAGCCAGGTTCGTGTCGACGTAACGGCAGATCAAAAGCCCGTTCAGTCGATGTTCGCCGCGTTGGGTGCGCGCCCCGGCAACACCAAGCAATTTATCAAAATGCCCACGGTCGACAGACCCGAGAACTGCCCGCGCAAAGACGACCCTCTGATCCAAACAGAAGGCAATTTGATCTCAGAATTCGATCGACGAACGGCGTTCGAAGACGCGGAGGTGGGGCTTGAATACATGTGGATCAGACCGGTGAAGAGCATGCCCATTACGGCAGGGCTGTTGGCGCTAACCTCCGACTTCATGCTGGGCGCACACAGAGACACCCGCGGCGGCACCAGCCTCGACAACACACTGCGGGTATTCTCGGTCGAGCCCACCGATTGGATCTTATCCGTCACGCAGATGTCAGGATTCCGAGAAGGTGTTGCGATGGGTGTTACCCACCAGTTCACACAGGATGGGCGACTACTCTCGACATCGAGTCAAACGGGCTTACTACCCAGAAAATAGTGACGAGGCGTCCGCCTCCTAAAAGGAATCTAAAGCTTCCACGTATCGTGCCCATACGCCAAGTAACGCGGTGAACGCTCGCGGGGGCGCTAAGACCGTTGCGCCAACGTCTCCAAATTTGCCTCGTGCTTTTTTCGATCAACCGAATACAGCGACAAGCAGGCAATCATGATCATCCACAGTCCGAAGATCACCGGCACATAAAGCCAGCCAAACGTCGTGAGGACCGACTCAGGCACCTGATCGGGGGTGGCGCCTACGGGGAATTGGCTGATTGTTAACAGCACACCCGCAACGGCAGCGCCAATACCCTGAGTCACTTTCCTTACAAAAGTCACCGAGGCAAAGAAGACGCCCTCGTTCCTTCGCTGGGTTTTGATCTCCGCCTCTTCCACTAAGTCGGCAATCATCGAAGCGGACAGGGTTTGGTAAGCAATAATCAGGGCAACGTCGACCACGATGATGCTCAGTACGAGCGGGAACAAGGCAGGGTCGCCGTTCTCAGGCATCAGTCCCAGTAGTCGCAAAAATATCGGTGCCGGCGCCACGGTAAAAGCCATCAAGCCAATAGTAATCGCGCCGCGTTTTTTCCCCAGCCGTTTTGAAATGGCTGGCGAGATGAAAAACGCCATCAACGCGGAAATCACAACACTAAGGGAAATCAAACCGATCTGCTCGGTAGTAAAACCCCAGAAGAATGTCGAGAAATAAAAGCTCAGTGTTGTGGAGACACCGGACGCAACAGCACCAAAAAGTGCGGCCAAGAACAGCGCCAAAAACGAACGACTGGCGAGTGTCTCAAAAACCTCTCGGTATATGAGTCCCACACTCATTTGTCGCGCCGGGGGCGGTGGTTTTAGGTCGGGAATCATTTTGTGAGTACCAAGCGCCGAGATCATGATCGCAAGAAAAATCACTGTGGCGGCAATGCCGCCAACCTGACCGTGGCCTTCGACGTTGAACATGCCATTACTGATCGTTGCCGTCGGTACGAGGATAAAAATGGTGGCAAAAGCCCCCATGAGTGTGCCGCCGGTCCAGCCGAAAAAGTATCGGTAACTCAACATACTGGTGCGCTCGTCGTAGTCATCTGACATTTCAGCAACCAGTGAGGAGCTAGGGATTTCATAGACGGTGATCAAGGTTCTGACCAAGATCGCCAGCGTCACAATGTAGGGAAAGAGCGCGTCGCCCTCGAGGCCCGCCGGCGGATTCCACACAAAGTAATAAGCGACCGAAGCTGGTATTGCTGCCGCGTACATAAATGGATGGCGTCTGCCCCAGCGCGAGCGCGTGTTGTCCGAGAGATATCCAATCAGCGGGTCACTCAACGCATCCACGATCAAAGCGATCATCAGCGCAAGGCTGACCAAGTAAGCGCTCACGCCCATCACCTGGCTGTAAAAGATCAGGAAGAAATAATCGAAGCCATTGCTCTTAACTCCAAAGGCCACAGAGCCAAAGCCGTAGGCAGCTTTTCTTCCGATACTGACGGGGCGGCGATCGCTCATTGCGACTCCTCGGCGTTTGTTATTTTTGGCGCTTTCGACTCGAGATTACCCCCTCAAGGGACATTAAAGAAGGTTTGAGTTGTCGCTTGATACCGGAGTCCAGCTATTATCTGTGGCATAGCAATCAAGGCACCCAACATGAAACACCTACTCCTCGCGTTTACTCTCCTGTTCACACTCAAGGCTCAGGCCGTGAGCTTGTCGCTGAATGATGTTTTCAGTGACGTACCCACCTTGAATGAAGCGCTTCCAGCGCCCAAGGAAATAACTGGGGTCGATGTGGGGGAAAGGCATTGGTATCACTACGAGATCGTGAACTACCTAAACGCCCTAGCCGAGGCGTCGCCTCGGATGGTATCGCTCGGGGAGCATGCGCGGACCTACGGTGACAGACCGCTCGTGAGCTACGCCATATCGACACCAGCAAATCTAGCGCGTCTCGACGAGATCAAAGCCGAGCGAGCAGCCATCATCGACCCGGAGGCCGAGGTTGATCTAAGCGCACAACCCGCCGTGCTTCACATGATGTACAGCATCCACGGAAACGAGCCCAGCGGTGCCAACTCAACGCCATTGGTCGCCTACTACCTCAACGCAGCGGATGATAAAGAGCTACTCAAACAACTCGAGAACGTCGTCATCATTTTCAACCCAATGCTAAATCCTGACGGCCTCGATCGATTTGCCTACTGGAGCAACGCCCATCGAGGAGTGAATCCGAGCTTCGATGCAAACGATCGAGAGCACGCGCAGTCTGTCCCAAATGGTCGTACCAACTACTACTGGTTTGACCTCAACCGCGACTGGTTACCGCATCAGCATCCGGAGAGTCGAGGACGACTGAGCCTATTCCACGAATGGAAGCCCAATGTGCAGCTCGATTTCCATGAACAGGGCAGTAATAGCAACTTCTTTTTCATGCCGGGAAAGCCCGAGCGGACAAACCCCCTAACCCCTGAGATCAACCAGATCCTGACCGCCAAAATTGGTGAATACCACGCGCAAGCTTTTGACGCAGAGGGGATACGGTTCTTCACCGAAGAGGGCTACGACGACTTTTTCATGGGCAAAGGCTCTACCTACCCCGACCTATTCGGCACGGTCGGTATTTTGTTCGAGCAACCCTCCTCGCGAGGCGCCGGCCAGGACACGATCAACGGTAAGCTGACCTTCCCCTTAAGTATTTCGAATCAATTCAGAGCGTCGCTGTCCTCGATCAAAGCCACATCGGCATTGAAAGACGAGCTCCTGAACTATCAGCGCAACTTCTACACCCAGCAAAAGCGCAAGCGTGGCCACTATCTCGCGAGCGCCGACGGCGACCCAACCCGCTTAGCAGAGTTCGTCCGCATTCTTAGCGGCCACCAGATTGAGGTCGAGGCACTGGCCACTGACGTCACTGCCGAAGGCAAAACCTTCAAAACCGGCGAAGCGATTGCCATCCCGCTCGATCAGCCACAAGCAACCTATCTAGAAACCCTCTGGCGCGAGCAGCTCGAATTCGAGGAGAACGTTTTCTACGACGTGTCGACCTGGACACTGCCGTGGGCATTCAACCTCTCGCACACACGCGAAGCGGTGAGAAACGTTAAGACGCAACCTATTGCCTCATCACCGGAGGTGGCCGCCACACTCGGGCAATCTCCCATTGGTTACCTCATCGACTGGCGCGATTCAGCAAGCCCCGCATTGCTTTATGACTTGCTTGAAGCGGGTGCCAACGTTCGCGTTGCCAACGCACCATTTACAGCCCTGACCACCAGCGCAGGCGCGGTCGAGTTTGGTTTCGGAACGCTGTTTGTGGCACCCAAACTACAAGACGCCATCCCAGAAGCTGCCATGGAGTTGCTCATCGAAGCACGCGGCAAGGGCATAAAGGTCTATCCAGCAGCCAGCAGTTACACACCTGAGGGCATTGACCTTGGTAGCCGGGGCTTTGATGTTCTCTCGCTGCCGAAGGTACTTATGGTTACAGGCCCTGGGACTTCTGCTTACGGTACCGGTGAAATCTGGCACCTACTGGACACCCGCGTGGATATGCCGATCACCATGGTGGACAGTCATAACCTGCGACGTGTTGATCTCGAAAACTACACGCACGTCATCATGACCACACCACTGCGGGTTGCGGGTGCTACCGAGCAGTTAGATAACTTCGTTAAAGGTGGCGGGGTGCTGTGGTTGCAGGGCGCATACACAGTGGCGTGGGCAGCAAATGAAAAGCTGACCGAGGCAACATGGCGGATGACGCCTGCGCAGCAGCAAGCGGCTGATCTGAAGAGTGCTCAGAAAAAGAATGCTAGCGCTGACACCCAAGGTGGCTTACTACCCGAGCGCAAACCGTTTTCAACAGCTTCTGATGAGTACGCCTTCACGCTCGTGCGTGGCGCGATCCTTCAGGGTGACCTCGATGCCTCCCATCCTTTGGGCTACGGCTACACCTCTAATGAGCTCGCCGTCTTTAGGACGACAAACCGTTTTATGAACCCATCGTCCAATGCTTATTCATCGCCCGTGGTCTACACCGATGCGCCGCTACTATCGGGCTACATGTCGGATGAAAATCGTGCACTCGTTGCAAACTCAGCAGGCTTGGTGGTGGATGAGCGAGGTGACGGGGCCGTTGTCCTTAGTCTTGATAGTCCAACCTTCAGGGCATTCTGGTGGGGAACACAGCGCTTACTCGTGAATGGCATCTTCTTTGGAGACCTCCTCCGGGAGCCTCGATGAAGACGGGGCTCACCGAGACGGCCACTACACGCCATCCAATATCCGCAAATACAATCCGCCTCGCCGTCGGAGGCCGCCACTCACCGCAAAACACCCCGAACTGTGGAAAAGTAACCTAGGGTTTGTAAGGCATCTCAGATACCCTGCGCCCGCATAAAGACTGGCGAAAATAGCCATCACACTTTTTCATCAGGGGGGTCGCTGTGAGCGAAAAAATTAAGGTCGGAAAGCCGCTCGTTATTCTGCATGGCGACGAGATGGCGCAAGTTGCTTTCACCGAAATTTTGGCTCGGTTTGTTTCGCTGCCACTCGATATCAACCTTGTCGAAATCGATCTGTCTGCGCCCAAGCGCTTTACCAGTAACGGCCAAGTGATTCACGACGCCATCGCTGCTTTGAAAGAGCACGGCGTCGGCATTAAAAACGCGGGTATGACGGTCAACCGCATGCAGCTTGATGATCTCCTCGCCAAATACCCTGACGTCAAAGAATCTGAGCTCGACCCCCTCGCAACGAAATCACCTAACGGTGCCATCCGCAAAGGCATTAGCGGCAACATTACCCGCGAGGACATCGAGTTTAAAAACCTAAAAAGTGTTCGTCCCGACTGGGTCGATCGCGACATCGAAGTTGACACCATGGAAACTGGTGGCTTGGACTTCAGCTACAGCGAACTCTCCAACGCAACCGGCGTGGCTAAAGTCATGTTCGTTGGATCAAGCGGTGATCCCGTGGAGCTGCACCGCCGCTCGCTCAACAAGGGCGACCCCTGGATGTTGGCGACAAATAACCTCGATGAGGTCAAGGCTTGGGCGCATCGCTTCTTCCAACGTGCGATCAATGAAAAGCGAGACATCTTCCTCGGACTTAAGGACACCGTAGTCTCGGGTTACGACGGTGTAATGCGAACCGCTATCGAAGAGATTTATGAACAGGACTACAAAGCAAAAGTTGCCGAAGCGGGACTTAGCTACCACTACGAACTCATAGATGCTCAAGCAGCACGTATTGTCTCGAATCCACCCGAGCGCGCGTTGTGGGGTGTACCTGATAATGTCAGCGGGATGAAGCTGTTTAAGCTCGTGCAGCAGCTCAAACGCTATGGCTTACCTGAGCGCAAAGCGCATGTGTCGATATCGAGAATGAGCGCCGGCGGTGGCGATCAGTACGGCAGCTACAACACGCCAGCGCCGGAGCAAGGTGTGATCAAGGTAATCGTTGATGGCGAGGAAAAACACGCCCGCTACGTCGATGAAGGCGACCCTATCCTCTTCATGTCGAACGACCGTGAGGCGATCAAAGACTGGGTCAGCCAGGTTTTCCAAGACGCAGCGCTTAATAAGAAAGAGGTCTACTTCGGCTTGAAGCGCGAGTTCGTTAACTACGACGAAGTTTACAGCTCGATTATTTTGGAGATTCGGAAGGAATTAGCAGCGCTCGACACACCACCGCCCTCTTTCATGATCATGCGTCCGTCTCGTCAGCTCAGTAAGATGATTTGTGACCCACCCCGTTGGGGCCTCTATCCTGCTCAGAATCTGGATGGTGATATCTTCTCTGACATCTCTGCAGCGCTGGGCGGAAGCCTTGCGACAGCAAGCTCTGTGATTATCAGTAAAGACGGCACCAAACTCTTCGAGGCACCGCACGGCACTGCCCACGACTTGTACCTGCGCTATCTAGAAACTGACGGTAAAGAAGCTAACTTCAACTCGTCTGCACTTATCTTTGCAGTTGCCAGTGCGCTAGAAGAACTCGCTGTCCGAGAAGATAACGCAGCGCTCCATGACTACGCTGCCCGCTTGAAAGCAGCGCTGATTGAGACAGTCGCACAAGGTACGATTACTGGGGACTTAAAAGGCAAGACAACCACGCCCGAGCGCGAGCGCATCGTCGATATGCACGGCTTCCTGGACGCCATTGCCGACAACCTGAAAAGCGACTGACAGATTCTCGCTCAGTTAAGAAACCTTTTAACTCAGGAGTACCGAACAGTGACCGAGATAAGTAACCCCCGCGCAGCGCTTTTAGAGAACGTTACGCTCGTCATCACCGTCGTATCAGGTGTTGGCATGACCACAAAATGGCTCGATCCTGTTCTCTCGTTCGCACTCTGGTGTGTCGGGTATTCGATTGCGATTGCCGGCGCCTACCTCCGGCAAAACCGACGCAATATGGCGCTCTTCATATTTCTCGCCGTGAATACCGGCTACGGCGCTTTTAACTGGATGTGACTCGCTGGGCTTTTTCAGTGCGTTGAAGTAGCGCCCGCAAGCCAAGGTACAAAAGCAAACCAAAGGGCCCTGCCATGAGCGTGAAGAAAAGACAGGGCAAAATCAGAAGATGATGTATCTGATGCTCCTGACTGTCCCTCAAGATCCAAGCGCCAATAAATAGATCAAACGCCAAGTAGTGAATCCACCCTGCTAGCAAGAGCGCATCGACACTGAAGAGCGCTTTGACCTCCTCTAAAGTCGCGAAGCCACCCTCTGCCGGCGCCTCACCTTGGAAGCTCATCATCAAATAGGCATAAACCAGTCCAAGCATGATGGGCGCCACAACTGAGGGATAAAGACGACGAGTAAGGTCTAATTTCGGCGCCACGGCCAATCCCAGCCAACCCAGCATCGCCAAACCACTACTAAGACTAAATATTGTTTCCAAAGACATGCGTTTATCCTTATTTTTCTCACATACTTAGGTTGCAACAGAGTAGCCATTGCCGCGGTAATTTGCGAGTCAGTGGTAGAAGCGGAAGGCACCCGTCGCCTTGCAAGAATCGCGAAGAAAAGTGCTGAAAAGAGTGCCGCGAGAAGTGCAATAGAGCGTGCCGCAAAAACGGCAGAAAGGTTCTAGCTGTAGAGACCCCAAGTGTTTGACTAGACATACATAAGAACTCAAAAATCAGAGGCCCTATGAGTATTTCAGAACAGCAACAACCCATCGAAACCGGTTTTAGTAGTAAACCCGAGGCCAGCGAGGTGATTGCAGGCATCGACCTCTCGGGAAAAATAGCGCTGGTCACTGGGGGGTACTCCGGGATCGGTCTTGAGACAGTAAGGGCGCTTACTGATGCCGGTGCTAAGGTATTTGTTCCATCGCGCGATGTAGATCGCGCAGTCAAAATCCTCGACGGCATTATTCCTGCTGAGCAGATAAGTTTTATGGATCTCGCCGACTTACCTAGCGTGACTCAATTTGGTGAAACCTTTGCAAGTAGTCATCCAGCGATTGATCTCGCGATCTTCAATGCAGGCGTTATGGCCTGTCCGCTTGGGCGGACCCAGCAGGGACTTGAGTGGCAATTGGGCGTTAACCACGTAGGCCACTTTACGCTGTTGCAAACACTGCTTCAGTCGCTTCGTAACGCAAACGGCGCGCGCCTTGTCACCCTCTCATCGATTGCCCACCGAATGAGTCCAGTCCGCTTCGATGACATGAACTACCAACAGCGTGATTACGATAAGTGGCAAGCCTATGGTCAGGCGAAATCGGCGCAGTCACTGATGGCTGTCGAGCTGGATCGACGCGAAAAAGATAACGGGCTGCGAGCGCTCTCTGTGCATCCAGGCGGTATCTTCACGCCGCTACAGCGACACCTCGGTAACGCGGAAATGGCGGAGTTTGGATGGACGGATGCCGACGGCAATCCTTCCGCGGTCGCCGCAAAGTTGTTTAAGACAACAACCCAAGGCTGTGCCACATCGCTCTGGGCAGCCACCGCATCCGCGCTAGATAATATGGGAGGCGTCTACTGCGAGGACTGTAATGTCTCCGAAGTGGTGCCTGATGACAGCACTGCTTTCACCGGTGTTCGACAATGGGCGATTGATTCGGCAATCGCAGAGCGCACGTGGGAAGAAACGGAGACACTGATCGCCGGTTTATAATTCGGGAGCGCCGCACTAATTGGAAATCGATAAAACAATGAAAATTCAGTTCATCTCAACCGGCGGCACCATCGACAAGATCTACTTCGATGCGCTCAGCCAATTCGAAGTCGGCGATTCGATTGCGACCGCCATCTTGACCGACGCCTTGGTGGACTTTGACTACGACGTCGTTGCCTTAATGAAAAAAGACAGCATCGAAATGACCGAAGCAGATCGTGCGAGCATACGATCCCACATCGAGAACGGGTCACACACGCACTATGTCATTACTCACGGCACAGACACCATGCCTGAGACAGCGCAGGCGCTCGAGGGTATCCCCGACAAGACTATCGTGCTCACGGGTGCCTTAACACCCGCACGCTTTAGAACAACAGACGCGGTGTTTAATGTCGGTATGGCTGTGGCGGCCGTGCAAACCGCTAAACCGGGCGTTTATATTGCTATGAGCGGTCAGGTTTTCGAGGCCAGTCGGGTGAGAAAAAACCGCGAAGAGAACCGCTTTGAAGCAATCTAAGATCTAAGGCGATCTCACCCCTGGCGTCGTCGAGACCGACGCCCACCGCCTTCACCGCCGCGGCTCGACAGATCTGGCCAAGGCTTACCCAGCTGCTCCGCCATTGCCTCACCATCGAAAGTCCTTGGAGGTGTGGAGTTGAGCGCCTCAACCATCGCCGCCAAATGCTCTGGCGTGGTGCCGCAACATCCGCCAATAACCGTCGCACCTGCATCCCGCGCGTGCAGCGCGTAGTGCGCCATGAGCTCAGGACTGCCATGGAAATGGATCTCACCGTCGACATACTGGGGAATCCCGCAGTTCCCCTTTGCGATAACAGGTAAGCCAGAGTCCGCACTCAGCAATTCAGTGGTGGAGTCCATTAGCTCAGCGGGGCCAATACCGCAGTTAGAGCCAATCAGGTCTAAGCCAATTTCTTTCGCAAACGCCGCATATTCCGTCGGTGTTATGCCCATCATTGACCGACGCGCCGTGTCGAAGGTCAGCGTTGCGGCAACGGGTAATCCCGTCTTCTTCGCGGCTTCCGCCGCAGCAGCAACTTCTTCGGTGGAAGACATGGTCTCAATCCAGAGCGCATCAGCGCCCCCCTCGGCGAGTGCCTCTGCCTGCTCGGCAAAAAAAGCGGCGGTCGACGCGTGGGTGAGGTCACCCATAGGCGCGAACAACTCACCGGTAGGACCCATAGATCCAGCAACAACCGCTTCGTTTCCGTCGGCATCCGCATGCTCTGCTGCTGCCTGGCGCGCCAGTTGAGCAGCTGCCTTGTTGATCTCGTGGACCCGATGCTCGCTTTTGTGGAGTTTCAAACGCGGTGCGTTAGCACCAAAACTATTGGTAAGAATTAGGTCAGCACCCGCCTTCAAAAACTCTCTGTGCAGCCACAGCACTTCATCAGGTCGCTCGACGCACCAAAGTTCAGGGGGATACCCAGCTTCAAGCCCTCGACCAAAAAAGTTAGAACCCGTAGCGCCATCAGTTACACACCAGCCCTTGCGAGCGATGACATCAAGAATAGGATTAGACATCGAATACCTTCCGAATACAGAACCGTAATGTTACTCCAACTAACCTGACTGGATTCAAGGTCTAACTGCGAAATGAGGCAAAGTTGTTTTTCTCGGGAGCGACTGGCATCACTAAATTGGAGGGCCTCATGTACAACCCCCGACTTGCAACCCCTGACTTGCAACTCCTGAAAGAGTGCGCCTGATGATTACTAGTAAAATCCACCATGGTCTCGCACAAGCGCTTAACCGGCGATAATTTTGGATTCTTCTAGATCGAAGCCAATTTTAGGGTAGCTCAAACCAGGTTATCGGCGGCTGTCTCGATCGCCTCTTGAGTCATCGCCATATCGGCTTCAGTGAGCGCCAAATGCGGATAAATCTTTGCCGGTGATTTTAAGATGCCACTGCCGCGTAGCGATTTATTAAACGCCGCCTGTTTGGCTTTATCGGTCTGACCCAAGTCACGGTAATCTGTGATCAGCGCCTCGCGAAATATGACATCGAACAACACCGAGTTGCCGACTATTTGGTGCGCGATCCCCCGCCCGTTCAGCGCATTAACCAGCATTGCCTGTATTCGATCTCCCAGATCTCGCAACCGCTCGAATTGCCCCGGGCGTTTTAGGATTTCGAGTGTCTTCAAACCAGCTACCGCAGCGATGGGATTACCAGACAGCGTACCCACTTGCATGAGCCACTGGTCACCCGCGACTGACTTATCAAAGAGCGACATAACATCTTTGCGTCCAGCAACGGCTGCGAGTGGCATTCCACCCCCAATGGTTTTTCCTAGCGTGCAGAGGTCAGGTATGACGCCATAGAGGCTTTGAGCACCCCCCCAAGCAAACCGGAAACCGGTGACCACCTCATCGAAAATTAAAAGTGATCCTTGTTGGTCACAGACATCGCGCAATGACTGAAGAAAACCAGCTTGCGCTGGGATAATCCGCTGCAGAGGTTCCGCAATGATTGCCGCAATATCAGCGCCGTGCTGATCAAATACCGCTTTTAGGTGTTCAGGGCTGTTCCAAGGGATCACCAAGGTCTGATCCTGAACCGCTTGAAGAATACCGGCCGAGTCCGGTTCTGGCCTCGGAAAATCAATGAGCTTCGAGGGACTCAGGCTCATCTGTCCCTCGTCGCTCATACCGTGGTAGGCGCCCTCAAACTTCACGATCAAATTGCGTCCAGTAAACGCACGCGCTAGACGAATAGCGAACATATCCGCCTCACCACCTGTCGATACGTAGCGCAGTTGCTCGGCGCAGGGCACGGCCTCGCAGATCACCTCAGCAAGCTCGATGCCTTTTGGGTTTGACGCAAAAAAGCTGAAACCTTCAGAGAGCTGCTCCGCCACTGCCTCAACAACCTCGGGATGACTGTGACCCAAGAGCATAGGACCGGAACCAATCAGGTAATCGAGATACTCATTACCATCGTCATCCCAGACACGCGAACCTTGTCCTCGTTCAATGACGAGTGATGCATCAAAGTTGCCAAATCCACCGCCGGGCAAGACGGCTTTTGCGCGCTCAGTCCAGGACGACATCAGGGGCTCCTAGCGTATCGAGGTCGGGCTCAACACCCAGACCGGGTTTGTCATTAGGCCCAATGCAGCCGTCTTTTCGAGTGGGACTGTTGGGGTCAAGCCTGGGTCCAACGTAACCGGATAGATCGCAGACATTCATAATGCGCTCGGGAGGTGTTGACGCCGCTAAATGAAGCGATGCGGCCGTCACAATATCGGAACCCCAGGTGTCTTCAACGCACATCCTTACCCCAAGGTAGCAGCACAGATCACGGGCGCGTACAGCCGCAGAAAGCCCGCCAAATTTGGAGATCTTCAACGCGACCGCGTCGAGACAGTCGAGCTCATTGGCGCGCATCAAATCTCCGGGGGTCTTGGCATTCTCGTCGATTTTCATCGGGAGCGAGGTTGCGCTCTTGACCGACGCGCACTCCTCAAGCGTTGCGCAGGGCTGCTCTAGCATGATGTCGAGATCGGCAACTGCCCTCCCGACACGAATGGCGTCGAGCTTGTTTGAGCCGCAGTTCCAGTCACCGTAGACCAGTGGTCCGTTGCCCACGGCCTCGCGAACCTTCCGGAGCCGAGCAACGTCTTTTTCCCACTGCTTATCAGCACCCAATTTGCATTGGAACTGACGAATCCCCGAGGCGTAAGCCTCTTTAGCAATCTCGACCATTTCCTCGGGCTCGATGCAAGTGATCGAGTGATAAGTGGGAATAGCATCGGCAAACTTTCCGCCGAGCAAGTTGTAAAGCGGTTGCCCCGCTACCTTGGCGTTGATATCCCAAAGTGCCATGTCGACGGCTGACTTCGCTGCATCATGGCCAATCAGCCACTTATCGAGCCGATGCATGAACGCTGGAGCGCCCATTGGGTTGTGGCCTAATATCTCGGGAGCCATTTCCGTAATTGCGGGCGCGATACCGCGCGAAAACGACGGTAAGTAGTGCGGAATGACGCAGTGCTCACCCCAGCCTGCAACACCCGCATCGGTATCGAGTCGAACAACGACGCTCTCGACCGTATCGCAGGTTTTGCCGTCCGACATGTAATAGGTTTTATGGCTCGTCAGATCGACGTGCCAAATTGAAATGCCTGTAATTTTCATTGATATACCGCCACGGGGTGGCCCAGTTGATCTTCGTTCGGCTCAACACCTAACCCCGGTTCTTCAGGGAGGTGCAGGTGCCCAGCTTTATTGCGAGGACCTCGCCCGTCGGCGATGTCCACTGTCAGCATGTCTTGGCAAGCCCAGACGGCGTGACAATTGATATCGGGGATGGTGGCCGCCAAATGCAGCGCCTCAGTGTCTGCAAGCACGGAACCACCGGTTGCCATCACGAACATGTCGATTCCATGGGCGAGTGCGACATCGCGCATTCGCGCAGCCTTGGTAAGACCACCGACGCGGTTAAGCTTGATACCGAAGATCTCCGCTAATCCATCGCGGGCAATGCGCGCCGCATCCTGTAGCGTCACAAGACTCTCGTCGACGCTGACAGGTGCCGAATGAAGCGGACGGATCGCAGCGATATCGTCGAGTGTCTCACCCGGCTGCTCGAACATCACCTTGAGATCTTCGGTTGCCTGCATCACCCTGAGTGCCTGCTGACGTGTCCATCCACGATTCACATCGTAGAGCACGATCTCTCCGGGCAGTCGGATCGACTCGACATCGCGAACTCTCGCCACGTCGCGCTCGACATCGCCGCCGATTTTTACGGAATGCGCGACATAGCCTCGATCTCGATAGCGCTGGATAACCTCGCGCGTCTCTTCGACAGTCTTGGCGCCAACCGATGAGGCAATGGGTCGTGGCGTTCGACTCCCACCACCCATCAGATCAGCAATTGGAAGGCCTGCGGCCTTACCGGCAATATCCCAACACGCCATGTCAATCGGCGACTTCGCGTAGAGGTGTCCCGGTAGTGCAAGATCCATCGCACGCTCGACGTCGAGCACCCGGCGCGGATCGAGCCCCAAAACAAAGGACGCCATTGTCTCAATGCCCGCGCGGATGCCCGGACCATGTGCAGGTACATACGTATGTCCCCACGGTGTACCCTCGCCCCATCCGGTGATGCCGGCATCGGTCTCAATCTTTACAAAGGTGGCGTCGAGACACTCGAATTTCAGCCTACCCCCGGACAGCCAGTAAGGATGCTCTAGCGGTAAGTCGACCTGATAAACGGATATACGGGTAATCTTCATGCGCGCCACTCCGCCACCGCCGGACCCAAACTCTCAAAATCGGGGGTTACGCCCAAGCCTGGACCATCGGGTGCATATAACTTGCCGTGGCGGGCATATGCGCCACCAATACCCGTCGATCGCGTGTTGTAGTTCATCAGATCGGTGGTGTTCTGCAGGTATTCCTCGGGTGTCGATGCTGCAAAGTGCGCCACGGCTGCCGTCGTAATCTCGCCACCCCAGGTGTCTTCACTGACCACAGGCAGGCGATTATCTACGAGAAAATCCCGTACGCGACGCGCCTTACTCAGACCGCCCAGGTTTGAGAGTTTTAAGCAACAGATCTCAGCCCCTTTATCTGCCACAACGCGCTGGGCAGCCGCTATTCCAGTAATGCACTCGTCAAGCTTCATCGGCTGCTGTGCAACACGACGCACTTGCTGACATTCCTCATAAGTCCGACAGGGCTGCTCGAGAATGTAATCGAGATCAGCCGTGGCTCTGGCAACACGAATCGCGTTATCCACACGCCATCCCTGGTTGGCGTCGGCCACGGCCTTCTCACCCGGTTCTAACAGCGATACACCCGTATGGATACGTTCAATATCGTCTGACCAATCGCTCCCGACTTTGATTTGAAACTGGCGATAACCCTGTTCGCGATAACGCTGCATCTCGGCCACTGTCTCGTCGGTGGCCTTCTGGGGCGCAACGCGATACATCGGTGCGCCGTCAGTCAATTTGCCACCCATGAGCATCCAGAGTGGTTGCCCGCAGGATTGACCGAGGAGGTCCCAACAGGCGATATCGATGGGCGATTTTGCGTAGCCATGTCCCTGCACTAGATGGTCGAGCAAAGCCTCGATGCGCGCCACCTGCCGAGGGTCTTCGCCCAGCAGCGATGGCGCCACGAGTCTTAACAGCGCTTCCACGCCTTCTGAATGAGCGACCATGTAATTCTCGCCGCAAGGCGTGAACTCACCACAGCCCTGCAGACCAGCATCGGTGTCGATGACCACCACAGACGCGATAGCGGTGGTGATGGCGTTGCCAGCACCCCAACAGTAACTACCACCCACGTAAGGTAGTGGCGTCTTATAAAGGCTGATCCCCGTTATCTTCACGGCGTGACCACAATGTTTCCGGTGTGCGCTTTGGCAATGAAGGCGGTCTGTGCCTCACGTAGCTGCTCAAGCGGGTAGCTTGCTGCAAGTACAGGTCGGATCGCTTTCGACTCGATGTATCGAATCAAATTCTCGGTCACTTCGGGTGGGATTACGGTCGAGCCCAACAGCGTTAGATCACGGAGATAAAACGTGCGTAGATCCAGCTCGACAATAGGCCCGGCAATGGCGCCTGAGGAAACGTAACGGCCACCCCGCTCAAGTACATCAATGACGCTGTGCCAGTCCGGACCACCGACCACATCAGCCACAACCGTAATGCGCTCATCGGCCAACTCCGCCTCGAGGTTCTCGGGCGATCGAGGTAATACGCGATCAGCACCGAGTGCACGTACCGCCGCATGCTTTTCGGTAGACGCAAGTGCAATGACACGCGCGCCTCTGAGCTTAGCAAGCTGAATCAAGGCGCCACCAACACCACCCGAGGCGCCGGTAATCAGTACCGTATCCGAGGCAGTAATTGCGGCGCGGCAAACCATACCTTCAGCGGTAGAGTACGAGCAGGAAAATGTCGCTAGCTCCGCATCAGTGTAATCCGACGTCACCGCCAGAGCGTTGGCGGCTGGGATCACCGTGTACTCGGCGTAACCGCCATGACATTCAGAGCCAAAGTAACCGGTCTTATCCATGTTGGCTGGATCTTCCGGGTCTCTGAGCCAATTGTCGGTGATCACACGCTCGCCGATTCGGGCTGCGTCGACCCCGTCGCCCACGGCAACGATCTCACCACAGACATCCGCACCCTGAATACGCGGAAAGACAATGGGGTTTCCGCCCCAGGTAGGGTCTTCGGTATTCACAGTGTCGAACGCATCGCCCGTGGTCGCATCCGATACGGCTTTGGAGTACCAACCCGAGCGCGTGTTCACGTCAGTGTTGTTTAAGCCACACGCACCCACGCGGATGAGCACTTCGCCCGCTGCGGGATCGGGTCGCGGCCAATCCGCGTGAAGAACGATTTTGTCGATGCCACCGTGACCTTCGGTCACCATAGCCCGCATTGTTGTCGGTAGTTCAGCTGACATGGACCAATCCTCTCTTCTCACCTAGGTGATTCGGTACTAGGGCGCTTTGCGCCGCTTACGCTAGTTATGCCACTTCGCGGGGCCGCTCGCTCATGGGGTCATACGCAGGCTCACCAAGGACCGTCGCAGAACGGGGCTCGCCCGCAATGACCACCTCGAGCGTCTTTCCGGGAATCGCAGCCTCAGGCTTGATATAGGCAAAGGCCATAATCTTTTCCGCGGTGTAGCCATAGGCCACCGAACTCGTTGCGCCAACCATTTCGCCATCCATCAGAACAGCCTCACCCCCGTGCCCATCGTGATGTCCATCGGGCTCAATCGCCAGATAAGCACAGACCCAGGGAAGATCCTCAGTCATTGCCGTGACGGTCTTATCTCTCCCGATAAATTCGCCCTTTTCGGTCTTCACGAAGCGCATGACCGCAGCCTCAGGGAGCGTGACTTCGTTGTTCAGCTCAGACGCACCGGGGAACATTTTCTCCATGCGCAGGCTGTTCATCGCAAAGCTGCCGTAGTTGACGATGCCGTGAGCCTCGCCCGAGGCCCAGAGTGCGTCATATATAGGCAGCATGGCCTCACGCGGGCCGTGAAACTCCCAACCCATCTCACCCGCATACGACATGCGTAGCGCCCACACTTTATGACCTGCGACACTAATTTCTTGCCCGCGCAGCCAGGGGAAATCCGCCTTCTCAAGCGATACGTCAACGTGTGGCGCGAGCGTTGCCTTTGATTTCGGCCCCTGCAGTGCCATCGAGAACCAATCGCTGGAGAGGTTGCTGATTTCGACAGACAGTTCGCCGCGATAACGATCGAGATGATCGAGCAGGCGCTGCTCGAAGAACGCCGCACAGGTTAGGTAGTAAGCATCGTCAGCGAACTTAACGATGGTCATTTCCATTTCGATACGGCCGCGCTCATTGAGCATGTGCGTCAAGCAAATGCCCCCCATCTTTTGCGGGAGCTTATTTGCGATCAGGCCGTCGAGCAGCGCTTCTGCGTCGGCGCCGCTGACTTTAACTTTGGTGAACGCGCAGATATCCATAATCCCAACGCGCTCGCGAACCGCGGTGTGCTCCTCGCCCACGCGATCGTGGACAATGTTTCGACCGAAGCTGTAGTGGTCTTCCTGAGCTTCCTCACCCGTCGCAAACCATCGCGGACGCTCGTGTCCGTAAACTTCCTCAAAGACAGCACCTTGGGCTTTTAAGCGATCGTAAAGCGGGCTGGGCTTTACGGGCCGCCCTGCGAGACGATTGAAGTGCGGGAAGGGAATCTCGTGTCGAAGAAGGTAATCTTCCCTCGCCTTGATGTTCTGCCACTTCTTGTCGGCATAGGGGCCGAAACGACGCGGATCAAAGGCCCGCATTGAGATATCCGCGGAGCCGTAAACCATCCAGCGCGCGAGCTCACGCGTCAGACCGGGACCCCAGCCAATGCCAATTTGCGTGCCGCAACAGCACCAGTAGTTGCGAACACCCGGCGCGGGTCCAATCAGTGGATTGCCATCTGGCGGATGAGAAATAGCACCGTGAACATCGCGCTTAATACCCAGCTCGGCAAAGATGGGCATACGATCAAGCGCGTTTTCGAGCCACGGCATGATGCGGTCGTAATCAGCTTCAAAGAGATGATTCTCGGCTTCCCAGGGACAGTGGTCATCCCAGACAACATTGGGGTTGGCCTTCTCGTAAATACCAATAAGACCCGCCTTCTGCTCCATACGGATATAGCCAGAGACCAACTTGTCATCGCGAATAACCGGGAGTTCGTGCTCAAGGTCCATAAACTCAGGCACGTTATCGGTCACGAAATAATGGTGCGTCATCGACGTCGTAGGGATATTGATGCCACTCCACTCACCGACTTGGCGAGCGTAGGTGCCTGCCGCGTTGACAACGTGCTCACAAACAACATCGCCATGGTCAGTCGATACACGCCACTCGCCCGAAGGCAACTGCTGCACGTCCGTCGCGCGGCAGTGCCGAATCACTGTTGCACCGAGCTGTCGCGCACCTTTTGACAGCGCCATAGTTACGCCCGATGGATCGACGTGACCATCGTCGGGGGTGTAGAGCGCACCGACCACACCATCCAGGTTGTAGAAAGGATGCATTTCGCGAACGCGCGAGGGAAGAACGAGCTCTGAGTTAAAGCCGAGCGCAACGTTTACCGACCGGGTGTAGCGCAACCAGTCCATCTCATCTTCATCGTAGGCGAGTCGAAACGAACCACAGCCATGCCAAGTCGTCGACTGACCGGTCTCGGCCTCGAGGCCACCGTTATAAAGCTGGATGTTGTAGTCAACGCACTTACCCAAAGCGAGCGAGCTGGTCGACTGGGTGATTTGGCCGGCCGCGTGCCAGGTCGAGCCTGAGGTGAGCTCGTGCTTTTCAAGGAGCACAATATCGGTCCAGCCCTCGTGTGCGAGGTGATAAGCAATACCGCAACCCATAACACCGCCGCCGATAATGACGACGCGGGCGGATGAAGGAACGGGTTTGGTAGGTCCAGCCATGAGCAAACTCTCGAATTTTTTCTGATTATCGTTGCGTTTGATCCTATGATACGATTGTACCAATGTCGAATATTAATGAAACAAACGTACCAATTTCACAACTTGAGCCCGACGCTATTCTGTCGCGGCTTACGACGGCATATGACGAGCTCAGCCCCGAGCTCAAGAAAGCCGCTGGTTACGTCATCGACAACCCAAACGACGTGGGCGTTTCGTCTATTCGAGAAATTTCTGACGCAGCGTCGGTCACACCCAACACCTTTGTCCGACTCGCAAAATCGATTGGCTTTGAGGGTTATGAAGATCTGCGCTCGCCCTTTCGCGAGCAATTAAGAAGCGGCTCGATCAACTTTACGGACCGCGCACGTTGGCTGCAGTCGCTCTCCCACGAAGGTCATCTTGGGCCGCTGTACGCTGATATGGTCAAGGCAGCGATCGATAATATCGAACAAACCTTCAGCAATATTAGCGTGGAAGCGCTGACACAAGCGGGCGACGATATTTGGAATTCGCGCCAAGTCTTCACGCTCGGTGTCGGGGTTCACAATGCAAACGCCAGTAACTTCACCTATCTTGCGCGGACGGGCATGGTGCAGTTCCAAACGATTCCGAGTGCGGGCGGTACAGCAATCGATGAACTCGCTTGGGCGGACGAGCAGGATGTTCTTATTGCCATTACCTGCGCACCGTTCAGAGAAGAAGTCGTGACCGCAGTGAAAGTTGCTCGCGAACAGGGACTCACTATTGTCGCAATCTCTGATAGCGCCTCAGCACCCATCATGCGTATTGCTGATCACGCTTTCCTTGTCGCTGACGAAACACCGCAATTCTTCCCATCGTCTGTCGCAACGATTGCCTTACTCGAGACGCTTTTATCCTTTGTTATTGCCCGAGCAGATGAGAAAATCATTGATCGCGTCGAGGCCTTCCACAAGCGTCGACACCAGCTAGGGATTTATCACAATGACTGAACCACTCAAGTCGCTAGACGCTCGCTATTACGTCGACCCTGCGATCTTTGCTATCGAGAAGCAGCACCTACTGGCAACGACTTGGCAATTTGCCGGGCACGAGTCACAGGTGAAGAACCCGGGTGACTACTTCACCTTCAGCATTGCGGGCGAAAATTTGTTCTGCATCCGCGATCGCGAGGGAAACCTCAACTGCTTCTACAACGTTTGCCAGCACCGCGCGCATGAACTTGTCGAAGGCGACGGTAACGCACGCCTATTGATCTGCCCCTACCACACCTGGACCTATGAGCTCTCCGGTGAACTGCGCATGGGGCCGAATGTACTTTCAACACCTGGCTTTGACCGCAGCAAAATCTGCTTGACGTCGGTGCGACTGGAAAACTTCCACGGTTTCCTCTTCGTCAATCTTGATGACGATGCAAAGCCAATGGACGAATGGTTCCCCGGGGCCCGTGAAGAGCTCGCAAGTTACGTCCCGAATATTCTGGATCTGACGCCAGTGGAATACGTTGAAGTATTCGAGAAAACCAACTGGAAGGTCTCGGTCGAGAACTACTCGGAGTGTTATCACTGCTCGAGAAATCACCCAACCTTTGCCAACGGTGTGATCAAGCCATCAACTTACGACATTCAGCCGCAAGGTTATTGCCTTCGACACACCACGGAATGTCAGGATGACTTGTCCGACATGACCTACGAGATCGATCTCGAGTCCAATGATAAGGCTGGCAAATACTCGAGCTGGTTTTTGTGGCCAATGTTCTCTTTCCAGGTTTACCCAGGGAACGTGCTCAACACCTATCACTGGCGCGTAAGCGATGCGGTCGATGAGGTCGTTATGTACCGAGGTTGGTATGCCTTTGATGAGAAGAGCGAAGCCATTGCGCGTCAACTCGCCGTGCAGGATCGCGATACGACCGTTGCCGAGGACATTCGCCTTGTTGAATCGATTCAGCGCGGCATGAACTCTCGAGGCTACAAGCCGGGTCCGCTCGTACTCGACCCGAATGGCGGCGTGAATTCTGAACACTCGATCAAAGCGCTGCAGGAATGGACCAAGGAGGCCGTCGATCAATACCTTTAATCCAAAACCCTATTATCAGAACTACATCGACGGGCAATTCGTAGACGGTGGTGCTGGCCGAATTACAGTCGACAACCCTGCCACGGGCGCCCCGCTTGCCGAACAGGCCATTGCTAACAGCGAAGACGTCGACAACGCCATCGCGGCGGCTCGTCGCTGTCACGAAAGTCGTGTGCTCACGGCCATGCGTCCTGTCGAGCGCGGTCGAATGGTCAAAGCTATCGGCGATTACCTGCTGGCTAACGTTGATGAGATTTCGCAACTCTTAAGTCTCGAAGCGGGTAAGCCGCTGTGGGAAGCCGTTATGGAGATCGAGGGCGCGGCGCGCTACTTCGAGTACTACGGCAATCAGGCAGAAACGCTCGAGGGTCGCTCTATTCCGCTTGGCGACGGCTATTACGATTTCACCACGTATGAGCCGCGTGGTGTTTCGGGCCAGATTATTCCCTGGAACTATCCCATGGAAATGACCGCACGCGGTGTAGCCGCCGCCCTAACGACGGGCAATACCGTGGTTGTGAAGTCGCCCGAGCTCGATCCACTGACACACTATTACTACGCCCTTGCCGCCGACGCCGTAGGCTTCCCCGCAGGTGCTGTAAATATTGTTTGTGGCTTAGGTCACGAAGCCGGTGCCGCACTGTCATCGCACAAAGGCGTCGACCAATTGGTATTCACAGGATCGGTACCGACCGGGGTGGCAATTGCCACCGCCGCTGCCCAGAACGTCGTGCCCTGTATTTTGGAACTTGGTGGTAAGTCAGCGGCCATCGTTTACAACGATGCGGATATTGAGAACCTACTCGATAGCATCCGGTGGGGCATTTTCTTTAACGCGGGCCAAGTCTGCTCCGCGATGTCGCGGCTGATTGTGCACCGCGATATTCATGATCAAGTGGTCTCCGCTATCACAGATCTCGCGAACTCGCTGTCCGTGGGCCCCGGTATCGATCGGCCCGAGTTCGGCGCGAACATGGGCGCTATGGTATCGGAGGGCCAGCGTAATCGAGCTGTAGGACTCATCGAACGCGCCCAATCCGAAGGGGCTGTTATCGCAGCTGGTGGTTCTGCCATGGATCGCGAGGGCTTCTTCCTGCACCCAACCATCCTCACAGGCGTTACACCTTCGATGGATATCGCGCGAACCGAAGTATTCGGACCCGTCCTATCTGTTCTTAGCTTCGATGACGAGGCTGAGGCGATTCGCATCGCAAACGATAGCGACTACGGGCTCGTCGGTGGTGTCTTCACACAAGATATCGATCGCGCCATGCGTGTGGCTCGCGATGTCGGTGCCGGCCAGATCTTCATTAACGAGTGGTACGCCGGCGGTGTAGAGACACCGTTCGGTGGCTATAAACAGTCAGGCTACGGTCGTGAAAAAGGCCGTGAAGCACTGATGAATTACGTACAAACAAAGAACATTGGCATAAGGATCGGATAAATGGATCAAGATCTATTCGAGAAAGGCCTCGAGATGCGCAAGCAGGTATTGGGCGCCGAGTATGTTGAAAAGAATCTCGCTGCGGCAGATGACTTCACCCGTCCCTTTCAAGAGGCAATGACTGCCTGGTGCTGGGGTTTTGGCTGGGGCGATGATGTCATCGATCCCAAGACACGATCGATGATGAACCTCGCTATGATTGGTGCATTAGGAAAGATGCACGAGTGGGAAGTGCATTGCCGCGGCGCGATTAATAATGGTGTGAGCAAAGAAGAGATTCAGGCCATCATTCATGTCATCGGCATTTACTGCGGTGTACCGCAGTCGCTCGAGTGCTTTAGAGCGGCCCGAAAGGTCTTAGAGGAAAAAGGACTGGCCTGACATAACTTGAGCTACGCCAGCGTCAGAATTGCACAGCGAAATTATTGTGCAGGGACAAAGGCCGGTAAAAGCGCAATGACTGTCGTCAACCTGGCGGAACAACCGGGCAAAAAGAACAAGAAAGAAGATTTAGTCGCAACAAACAACAATAAAATAGGGCCTTTATCAGCACGCTCGATAAGGCCTACATTGCAGCCGCTACAGAAACAATGGTAGTGATGGCTATAACAATAAAAAGGTGGTTTACATGGCCATACCAACCCATAGTCCTTACGTCATTGTCGGTGCCGGCATCCACGGATTGAGCACGGCTTATCACCTCGCGCTTCAGCTTAAAGCCACAGGCAGAGGCGACGGTCGTGATATTGTCATTCTAGACAAGTCTGGCATTTGCTCCGGCGCCACGGGTATTGCCTGCGGCGTCATCCGCAACAACTACTATCAGCCAGCGATGCGTGAGCTCATGGCGCACTCGGTACGCATTTGGGAGAGCGACCCAGAAACCTACAGCTACCATCCGGTGGGCTACATGCAGATCAGCTGCGAGTCGATGCGCGAGGACGTACGCTCGATTTACGAGCAGCAGCAAGCCATCGATTACGAGTCGACGTTTATCGAGGGCGCTAAAGCCAGCAGCAACTACATGAAAACACTGTTTTCCGACTGGCGCGCGGAAGGCATCACCTCGGTGCTTCACGAAAAACCGGGCGGCTATGCAAATAACTCAAAAGCGATGTACGGCCTCGCAGGAAAGGCTGAGGCGCTAGGCGTCAGAATCATCTCTGGTATCGAAGTGACGAGCCTCTCTTCCGACAATACTGGCGCAATCACCTCAGTGAATACCGACCGTGGAAACATCGCCTGTGACTACGCAGTAATCGCGGCCGGTCCCTGGGTGCGGCGCTTCTGGGAAATACTCGAGCTACCCATGGAGGTTGGCATCCGCAACCCCGAGACGGGGGTACTTGCCGAGGGTATTCCCATGTGGATCTACTGGTCGCTTCAGGAGGGCACTTTGGGTGTGGATCCAAAGCTTCAAGTAACCAATGACGGGCACATGCCACCCGTGATCCACGTCGATACCGATGCGCCGCTTTACTCAGATGATGACGGTCGGCTCATCACTGACAAGCTGTGGGGTATCTATTACAAACCCGACTTCCACTTTGATGGTGTTCAGGGGGGCGCAGCGCCCTTCATTGTCGATAAAGTAGCCGCCGAGGTCTCGGTTGATCCTTATGGTCCGGCTTCACCCGAATTCATTGTCGGTCCGGAATTTGCGGAAATGTGGGTGTCAGCACTTGCACACTGCCAGGAGCGGTTCTCGGGCACACTTCCCAAGTTCAAGCGCGAGCCCTCTGGCGGCATTGGGGCATTTACACCGGACAGTTTCCCCGTTTTCGACACCATGCGCGAAAACTGCTTCGTGCTCGCGGACTCCAACCATGGCTACAAAATGATTGGCGTCGGTGACTTGGTGGCCAGAACGATCTGTGGAGAATCGCAGTCGTTGTTGCGGCCCTTCAGGTTCTCGAGGTACGAGGAAGGCGACTTGCACCCGGTGTCCAACAGCCCATTCCCCTGGAGCTAAACAAACACTCGGCTGATAGCTCCCCTGTTTGGTTAGAAAAAAGGCATTGGGGAAAACGCCTTGCGGGCGTACACTGCGCGCCCCGTAAAAATGATCGAAGTTATTGCTAGGTAAGCCATGTCCACACTAGACCTTATCCATTCTTCGAACGACAGTGGTATCGAGTCGCTTGAAGCCTCAACGGCATACCCTAAGACCGGCTTGCCCAATACACACTACACCGATGCAGTCACTTGGCAGGAAGAGCGCGATCGCGTCGTCGCCAAGACCTGGGCGGGACTCGGATTTGGCGCTGATATTCAGGAGGCCGGGTGTGTTTATCCTGTAAATTTCATGGGACTGCCACTATTGATGGTTAGAGACACCGAGGGTGTAGCGCGCGTATTCCACAATGTCTGCAGCCATCGTGGCATGACACTGGTCGCCGAAAAAGGTTCGGCAGGCATGGTGATTCGCTGCCCCTATCACCGCTGGGGCTATGGCCTTTCTGGAGAATTGAAAGCGACCCCCAATATTGGCGGTATGGGTGTTCACAGCATCGAAGGATTCGACTGCAGCGAGCATGGATTAAAGGAAGTACGCTCTGAAGAGTTGATGGGGATTGTCTTCATCAATTTATCGGGTGAAGCACCGGCGCTGTCTGAGCATCTTGACCCCATTCTCACTCGCTGGGGAGCGCTTGCAGGAAAAGACTTTACGGGACGTTTGGTGAGCGACATGGGTCCTTATGGTTCGATGGAGTTATCGGTCGAGAGTAACTACAAACTCGCGATCGAGAACTACTGCGAGTCGTATCACTTACCGTTTGTTCATCCGGACCTCAACACCTACTCACCACTCGACGAGCACTACAACGTTATTGTCGACCCCATCTCGTCGGGCCAAGGTACGCACGTCTATGACCTCACGCGCGGGGCATCAACGCCGTTACCGGTGTTTGCCAATTGGGACGAGTCACGCGTTAAAACTGCCGAATACTTATCGCTCTATCCCAATGTGCTTTTGGGCATTCAAGCTGATCACTTCTTTGCGATCTTACTCATGCCTGAGTCACCCGAGACGACCACCGAGCGGCTACAATTCTTGTACTCGAGCGAGGAGGCACTGACAGATGCCTACGCAGAGCGCCGGCAAAGTCTCCATGAGGCGTGGAATTTAGTGTTCTCGGAAGACGTGTCCGTGGTTGAAGGCATGCAACGTGGACGGGCATCACCCGGATTCACAGGAGGTGTGTTGTCACCATTGATGGACATTCCAACCGCCCATTTCCACGGCTGGTTTGCGGACCGATATAGAGCGGACCAGGCCTGAAAGCGTAGCCTACTACTGAATTCTTAGGTCTCAGGTCTCAGGTCTCAGGTCTCAGGTCTCAGGTCTCAGGTCTCAGGTCTTTAAGCATGCAGCCCAACTTATCTCGACATTAACCTTTAATACAGGGGCCCGTTTTCAAAACAAAAAAAAGGGAGCGAACACTCCCTTTTTCTTAGCTAGAAACTAGCTTAGAGATCAGTCGTCATCGAGGGCGCGATCAATATTCATAACCAACAATTTGGCATGCGCTTGAGAGACTCGATCGCCACGGCGCTTGCTTGCCAACTGATCACGAAGCTCTGATAGCGTCAAAACAGCCAGCGCCTGCGCTGTGCTGTGATACTTCGACGCACCTTCCTCGCTCGCCATCATGGCAAGGCGATCGACATACTCAACCTGTAAATTACGGCGGAAGCTGTTAACGCTGCCACGCGCATCGGCAGCAAAGACTGCGTCGGTAAGATCTTCAAAGACCTCAACCAATGGGTATTCATTACCATAGAGCTCGGTATCCGTAATTCGCTTGAGAACGGTTGGGTTGAGCAGGTGATCGAACACGCGCTTCTGCGCGGACAACACCGCTCGGTGAACCTTGGGATCTTCTGTCGTACCGCCATGGCTGAAGCCTCGACGCTCGGGGGCCGCTTGTCGCCAAAGTGCACCATCGACCTCGAAAGCCTCGGGTCCAAACAACTGATCGGACAGAGCCGACATGGCCGCCTTCTGTCGCTCGCGCTCTACGGGTCTGAACGGTTCTGTCGCACCTTCCTGCCCAACCACAGCACGGTCAACGTAAACGCCGCCGATCCAACGTGAAATCACACCTGCATTGGTACCCCAGAGCCGCACAAGCAAGGCAACACCGTCGACGACATCCTCGTAAGAATCTCCCTCTTCAGGTGTCCACTCGGCCGTCTTGTTTAACGTGTCGTGCATCAGCTCCATCTGATTGGATGCATAGGCAATCGAATCAGAGCTGTTGTCATAAATATTGACGCGTGGGTCGAGACCACGGCCAGGGCTTCGCATATCGTCCGCGTCATTACCGAAGGACAGCGCGTGCTCGGTTGATCGCGACGCGATTGCCTCGAGTCGAGCAGCTTCCGCATCAGCGTCTGCCAGACCGGGCGAGTACGCGTACTCGATATACCAGTCGTCGTATGGTCCTGGTGCGATCGTGTAGAACAAGGTCTGGTCATCACGATCTGCCGCGTAGTTCACGGCCGGGTAATCCATGACCGAACCCGAAATGATGCCTGATTCGAGTACATCAGGATCCTCGAGCTGCTCGGGTGTGAGCAACTGTGTGGCCTTCATGTTGTGGTTCATACCTAGCGTGTGGCCTAGCTCGTGAAGGATTAGGTAATACATACGATCGCGCTTTAGCTGCTCCTCGATGTCCGCATCACCGCCATGCATTTGGATCGCGATATCGGCCATGAGTCCACCCTCAGCGATTGCGTGTCCAACAGAGCACAGTCGTGCATCGTGACCACCCAGCATCATGGGCTCGAGCGCTTCGCCTTGAATCAACTCACGCGTGAGCTTTGAGCGATTGAGGAAGGAGTACTCGAGCATGATGTCCGCACCCAGCAATTGACCTGTGCGCGGGTTAGAAAAGCTTGGCCCGTAACCACCAAAGGGAGGACGTGGCGACGAGGTCCAACGCAGTACGTTGTAACGGATATCGCCCGCATCCCAGTCAGCATCATCCGGCTGTACCTTAACGACCATCGCATTGCTGAAGCCTGCATGCTCAAACGCCTTATTCCACTCAAGCGCTGCGCCCATGATGAGGTCGCGCCACTCTACTGGTGTGGTGTTCTCAATCCACCACGTGATGGGCTCGACGGGGTCGGAAATTTCGGCACTTGGGTCTTTCTTCACGAGGTGCCAACGCTCGAGAAAATCGCGATAAGGCGCGGAGTCCGTAGACGTGAGATCGGTGACTTGGACGTTGAATGAACCAAGTCGCGCGTCAGCAAAACGGGGCTGGTAATCGTTCTCGGGAACTTCAATCCAGGTGTGGCGAACCGTGATGGATACATTTCGCGCATCCGTCACCGCATCGCTTCCGCCGTTTTTTGGCTTCGGATTATTGAAGACATACTCAACTTCCACCGCCGTGTTTTCGGGGTAGTTACGAAGCTCAAGAATCTGGCTCTTCTCCGCGTCTAAACCGCCCAGCTTGAAGCGATCCCCGGAATCATCATCACGCGAATAGGTCACATTGGCGAAAGCCTCTGAGAGGAATAGCGAATCGGCGTCGATCAACACCTCGCCGGTCTCCTCGTCCTCGGCCGCAATGGCGGTTACCGCGAGAATAGCGCGCGAGATATTCGCTTCCGAAGCGCGAGAAATCGCATTTTCGGGGTCGAAGTAATACGCGGTGTTCTGGCGGATAAACTGCAACTTATCGAAGCGGCGCTCGATCGTGAAAATGTACTGATCACCATAAGACCCAGTGAAAGCGCCCGCATCAGTAACGCCATTCATCGTGTGCTTGAAGTAAATGAACTCGCTATCGAGCTGATCGCCTTGGAGCAACATCTTGGTCGCGCCCGTTTTGGGGTCGCGGAACATGGTGAACAGACCGTCGATTCGATCCATCTCCTCAGTGAGTTCGGCGATGGTCTTGGGCTTTTCTTCTTCCTCTTCCCCGTCTTGGCCTTCGCCTTCATCCGAATCCTCGTCAGTATCTGATGTCTCTTCTGCCACTTCTTCAGTAGCTGGCTCAGGCGCCTCGGGTGCGTCTTCAGCGAGTGCTTTCACGGAGAGTGTTAAAGACAGAGGTAGAACCAGTAGTAGGAGCTTCCACAGATCGATACGATTCATTGTTATTCCTTGGTAATGCATGAGTGAGACCGCGCAAACTCGGTCATTTCGAGACTGGAAAAGATACTCCCAGCAGGGCGTGGAAATCAAAATAAAAACGCCCTTAACAGGGTGAATCGTCACAAAATCCGTCGATAAAAACGTCACAAGAGCAGTACACTTTCATCAAACTCTTCATCAACGTCTCATTCGCTTTTTGTTTAATTGTTAAGGACCTCCGATCATGCGTGCGCTCTACCCCCCTCTCGAACCCTCCCATCACGGCTGGCTAGATGTAGGTAACGGCCACAGCATCTATTTCGAGGAATCGGGTAATCCCGATGGGAAGCCCTGTATTTTTGTTCACGGTGGTCCGGGCGGTGGCTCATCGCCCGCGGCGAGACAATTTTTTGATCCTGCGCGCTACCGCATTGTGCTCTTCGATCAGCGCGGTTGTGGCAGGTCCACGCCCCACGCATCACTCAAGGCAAATACAACCTGGGACTTGATTGCGGATATGGAGCGACTGCGAGAGCACCTCGGCATCGATAAGTGGCTTGTCTTTGGTGGCTCTTGGGGAAGCACGCTGAGCCTCGCCTACGCGCAGACACATCCCAAACGCGTTACTGAGCTTGTGTTACGGGGTATTTTCCTACTTAGGCCCGAGGAAATTCGATGGTTCTATCAGGAGGGTGCGAGCGCTATGTACCCCGATACCTGGCAGAACTATCTCGCTCCGATACCTGAAGAGGAGCGCTCGGATCTTGTCACTGCCTTCTACAAACGCTTAACCAGTGAAGACGAGGAAGTGCGCCTGGCTGCGGCACGCGCCTGGTCAGTCTGGGAGGCTTCGACCAGCTTTCTGCATCAAAACAAAGACTTCATGGAAAAGCTCGATGAACCCGAGGCTGCATTGGCTATGGCGCGTATCGAGTGCCACTATTTTGTGAACGGCGGTTTTTTCGAGACACCAAATCAGCTACTCGAAAATATCGATGTTATCCGACACATCCCGACTGAAATCGTGCAGGGACGTTACGATGTTGTCTGCCCACCAACAACGGCTTGGGAGCTCCATAAATCGTGGCCTGAGGCCAAATTCAACATGGTACAAAACGCAGGTCACTCTGCTTTTGACCCTGCAAACGCCAGTGCATTAATTGCAGCGACGGATCGATTCGCAGACAACTGAGGTTATGGAAACTGGGGTTATGGCGACTCGGGATTATGTAAGAGGCTTGATAGAGCGCACAGCAATGAAACTCTTGATGAACTGGTCGATCGGCTCATCGCCTCCCCAGTCATCCTCATAAAAACCTGCGATCAGAAAACCAGCGTCGAGTTGCCCACCCAGCTGATCGTCTAGCGAATGCACAAATTCGATCGGAGCGTCTGCACCAAACCACTCGGAACGATCCTCTTCGCTGACCTTTAAGTCCGAGTGTGGCATTTGAAATTTAAGTTGGAATATCCCCTGCTTTTCGAGCTCGGGATCAAACAAACCGTGAACGGGCTTCACAAAGCCGCTAACGATCGAACCACCCGGGCACAGCACGCGATACGCCTCCTGCCAAACGGGCCTTATCGA
This sequence comes from gamma proteobacterium HIMB55, assembly GCA_000227505.4. Lineage (NCBI taxonomy): Bacteria > Pseudomonadati > Pseudomonadota > Gammaproteobacteria > Cellvibrionales > Halieaceae > gamma proteobacterium HIMB55. Next base: position 2,232,113 of record AGIF02000001.1, read on the forward strand.
TTCCGCAAAACAGTTGGAGCAGGGGTGGAAAATAAAGTCGAAGGACTCTTCGTCAAAACAGGACAAATCCGCCATGTCGCCCTGCAAAGTCGTGAGAGAAAGCCCCTCTCGCTCAGCAACTAACCGATCCTGCGCGAGCTGCTTTTCTGAGGCGTCGAATACCGTCACCTCAGCTCCCGCTGCTGCGAGAATGGGGCCTTGCTGACCGCCCCCTGAGGCAAGACAGAGCACACGACAGCCCTCGAGCTTCGGAAACCAAGCATCGGGTACGGGTAGCGATGGTGTGAGCACCAAGCGCCATTCTCCGTTTCGTGCCTTTGCTATGTCTTCTGCACAAACGGGTACCGTCCATCGATTGCCTGAGGCCACCAATTGGTCCCAAGCGCGTTGATTGAATTCAAAAACGTTCAAAGGATGACCTACCCCCGCATCCAGAGCACCCTTCATAGCATCGGTGGCACTGTTGGCATTTCAGCCGCATCACCGATAACGCAGATTGTCGCGGTTCAGTTCGCTGACTTGCTTGACGCCCATGAGGCGCATGTCACGCTCAATTTCCGCACGCAGATTTCCCAATGCGCGTTCGACACCAGGCTGGCCAGCTGCCGCCAACGCATAGAGATACAGTCGGCCACCTGACACGGCTTTGGCACCCACCGACAGCGCCTTCAATACATGGGTACCGCGCTGGATACCGCCCTCGCAAATGACATCAATTTTGTCGCCCACCGCATCGCAAATCTCGGCAAGCTGATCAAAAGGCGCGCGCGAGCCGTCGAGCTGACGTCCCCCATGGTTGGAGACCATGATGCCGGTGCAGCCGATATCGACAGCGCGCTTTGCATCCTCGACCGACATAATCCCTTTCAACGCGAATTCACCATTCCACTGCGCGCACAGTTTCTCCGCATCTTTCCACGACATGGTTGGGTCGAGCATGCTCGAGAAGTACTCGCCGACCGAAACGGCGACATTGGTTCCCTGATCGACGTGTCCCGATAGGTGCGGCATGTCGAATTTCTCCTTGGTGAAGAAATTCCACGCCCAGGCCGGATGCGTTGCAAAACTCCAGGCTGACTGCAGATTGAGTTTTGGCGGCGAGGTAAAACCGGTGCGTAGATCTCGCTCTCGATTGCCCCCGGTAATGGTATCCACGGTCAATGCCATGACATTGAATTTGGCAGCGCGGGCGCGCTCAAGTAACGCATCATTCAAACCGCGATCTTTGTGAAAATAAAACTGGAACATTTTAGGTCCGGGGGCGAGCGCTGCAATCTCCTCGACCGTTACCGTTGCCAGCGAGGAGACACCAAACATGGTGCCGAACTTGGTGGCTGCACGCCCGACTGCGCGCTCACCGTCGTGATGAAACAGTCTTTGAAGCGCTGTGGGGGCGCAGTAAAGCGGCATATCGAGCTTCTGTCCCATGACCTCGACCGACATGTCTACTTCATCAACCCCATTTAAAACATTGGGGACTAAGTCGACAGCCTCATAAGCTTCGGTGTTGCGGCGATAGGTAACCTCATCATCGGCCGCACCATCGATGTAGTGGAAGATCGGTCCGGGAAGCCGCTTTTGGGCGAGCCGTCTGAAGTCAGCAAAGTTATGGCAGTCTGTTAATCGCATTTTTATTCCCACTCACTTCATTGGCTTTTTTCTGCACCGAGCTCATCTGCCTGGCGCATTACTGGTTCGCTATCGCCCTTATCTGCTTCGCGCCTTGGCAGGGCTGCGCCACTTGCTCTATTGGACTTTTACACTACGACGCTATTTTCAATAACGTATCGGCACGGCATGATAAAACACTTCGCCCGCATCCTAACGCAAAGCTGACACAATCTAGCGTGCGGGCAGTCTATGTGCGTCGATGACATTAGGGAACGGATAACCATGTTGATGATTAGAAAACTGATGCTTGCTCTCGCAACAGTAATGTTCGCTCAGGGCGCCCTTGCTGGATTGCTGATGAAGCCAACGGCCGACCCCGATCTGGTCTATGACGGACAAATCCTTGAAGGCAATTACGCTGAATCCATCTCCAACCCTGAGGTCTTTCTGGACTTTAAAGCAGGCCAGCGCGTGGCGGACCCGGCACAAATCAGTGCTGCTATTACTGCATGGCAGGGACAGTCAGATCGACTGAAAGTTATTGAATATGCCCGCACTCACGAGGGAAGACCGCTGTTTGCTGTTTTCATTTCGTCTCCCGCAAATCTAGCCAGGCTCGATGAGATTGAAGCGCAGATCACTCGCCTTTCCGATGCGCGAAATATTGGCGATAGCGAAGCCAACACCATCATCAAGGCACTCCCCGCTGTGGCGTGGATGGCCTACTCGATTCATGGCAACGAGACCTCTGGCGCCGATGCGGCACTGGCGAGCATTTATCACCTCATAGCCAGTACGGACAACGAAGTAACGTCGATGCTCGATAATATGATTGTGGTGATCGACCCGATGATGAACCCAGATGGGCGGGCTCGCTTTGCCAAATCACTCGAGCAATATCGTGGCACCGCCCCCAACGTTGACGATCAGTCTCTTCTCCACACGGGTGACTGGCCTTTTGGTCGCACCAACCACTATTTCTTTGATCTCAACCGCGATTTTTACTTACTCACGCAGCCAGAAACTCAGGGTCGTGTCGCGCTCATTAACACATGGCGGCCACAGCTGATCATCGATGGCCACGAGATGGGCGCACAGAGCACCTTCCTAATGGGTCCGCCTCGGCAACCTCTCAACGCCAACATTGATAAAGACCTGCAGAAGTGGGCGCGCGTGTTTTCAGAGGAACAGGGTGCTGCCTTTGATGATCGATCTTGGCGGTACTTCACCGGTGAGTGGTTCGAGAACTGGTACCCGGGCTATTCAAACTACGCTGAATACCGCGGCAGCATGCACATCCTCTACGAGCAGTCGCGTATGGCAGAAGATGGCGTGCGTCGCCCCGAGGGCACAGTCCAAACCTACATGGAATCGGTGCACCATCAATTCGTGAGCACCATGGCAAATCTTAAATCGCTCGCAACGCACTCACAGGCCATGTACCGCGACTACTGGGATGGCAGGAAGTACAACGTCTCATCGAAAAGTGAGTTCGGGAATCGAAGCTATGTTTTCTTAGCAAATGAAAACCACGGCCGCATGAACGCTCTGGTAGAACGGCTAGAGGCTCAGGGCATCGAGCTCTACACCAATAAAAAGCCCATCACGGTGGCCGCAGCGACCACGCAACTAGGCGAGGAGGCGAAAAACGTCAAGATACCGGCAGGGAGTCTTATCGTTCCCAATCGCCAACCGGACGCGCCTTTAGTCGCCGCAATCTTAGAATTTGACGCCGATGTGAAGAAATCGGTACTTGTCGAAGAGCGGCAGCGCACATTGCGCGATGGCTCATCGCTGATGTACGACACCACTGCCTGGAACTTCAGCATGATGTACGGCCTCCCCTCCATCACCGTGCCGCAGCACTTGGCCAAAGGTTTATCGCCCTGGACGTCACACCGTGGCAACCAGTCTATCGATGAGTCCGCACTCGCTTGGGCAGTGAGTGGTGAGGACGATCGCTCTGTCGCTTTTGCAGCGCGCCTTATGGAGCAGGGGATCAACGTCAGAATTATCGATAAAGCCACCGTCTTATCAGACCAAGCATTGCCACGCGGCACGGTTATTGTAACGGCGATGGATAATCCAAAGCGTGACGACGTGGTTGCACTTGTCAGCGCTGAAGCCAAAACGCTCGATGTTGACCTCGTCTCGGTCGGCTCCGGTTATGGAGCGGGTGATTTACCTGACTGGGGTGGCGCGCACTTCAGACTACTATCACGTCCACAGGTAGCGATCCTCAGCCAGCAGGGTTTTAGCAGTTACGACGTCGGCTCAAGCTGGTGGGCCATCGACACACACCTCGGTATTCGCCATAGCCAGATCGATACCGCCTACCTCTCACGTGCAGATTTGAGGCGCTACAACACCATCGTGATGCCAAACGGCTATCGCCCAATGAGCAGCGCCGAAACAAGCGCACTTAGGGACTGGATCAAGCAAGGCGGCACACTGATCGCACACGACAACAGTGCCGCTCAACTAGCGCGAGATAGCGGTATCGGGCAAGTGCGGTCTATCGGTGATGCCCTCGACAACGCGCAGGACTACGACATCGCGTTACAGCGCGAGCGTCTCTCAACAAGTGATGCACTCGACACGACCGCCGTAAGTGCGCATCGCCTCAGTAGCGCCGTCGATTACCCGTGGGATCAGGGTGCCAAGGCCCTCTCTGGCGACGAACTGAAGCGACGAGAGGCGTGGCAGAAACGCTTCATGCCCTCAGGCGCCATGGTCGCAGGAAAAGTCGATACGCTTCATTGGATGAGCTTTGGAACTGCCGAAACACTGCCTCTCCTCTACGAGAATCAGCCCGTCCTAATGACAAAAGATCGCCAGCAAGCCGTCGTGCGTGTTGGTGTGCTCCAAGAAGACATTGATGCGGGTGAAGCGCAAACCGTGAATTGGTCCACGGTACCTGCGGGCAATGCACTTACGGTGCGAATGAGCGGACTTATTTGGCCAGAAGCGGCTGCACGGATTGCTAACTCAGCCTACGTGACCCGTGAGCGTGTTGGTAAAGGCCAGGTCATCTTGTTCTCCGGCCAACCCAACTTCCGTGGTTCGACGCGCGGCGTGGGCAGAATCTGGCTCAACGCGCTGGTTTACGGTGCAGGTCTTGGCACCTCGCCCAAAGTTACCCTTTGAAACAGGTGGCCCCTTAAAGAAGCGCCTCTGAGGAAAAATGGCTCTGCAAAAAATTGCTCATTAGCGATGGCTCTTCACGAGGCCCCTCCACGAGCATCGCTCGTGTGAGTGTATTCGCTGAGGGTGTCATCCGAACCGCCTTGAGGGTAGACGTACTAGGGAGGCACTGAGGGAGTACTGAGAAAGTAGTGAGGGAGCAATAAGCAACCTCTATAAGTACCTTGGTAAAGAGCCCCTGCCTCAGTGGGAACTAACGTTGCAATTTTAGAGCGCTTCCGTAACTCTTTGCGACGTAAAGAACTGCCAAAGCTTAGAGAACCGTTTATGCTCGGTGGCGTGCGCATTTTGGAATGCGCTGAAGAATTCATGACTCAACTCACTCATTAACACGACACATCAAAATAAGGAGAAGCGGTATGCCGCGAGTAAATCTAGAAGGAAGCTCTTCCATCGTCACAGGCGGTGCTTCAGGCATTGGAGAAGCTTGTGCCCGTCAATTGGCTGGGCTCGGCTCCAAAGTCGTCATTGCGGATCTCAACGAAGAGCGTGGCACACAAGTCGCTAACGAAATCGGCGGACAATTTGTTAAGTGTGATGTATCAAGCATTGAAGATGCCGACGCTGCCGTTGCTGCAGCCGCTGCGATGGGACCGCTGCGCGCTTGCGTAAACTCAGCAGGCCTTGGCGCTGCGGGCAGAACGGTCAGCCGCGACGGCGAGCCCTTCCCGCTCGATAAATTCAGCTTTGTTATCAAAGTGAACCTGATCGGCACGTTCAACATGCTAAGCCGTGCTGCTGCGCAAATGGCTAAGCAGGAGCCACTCGACGATGACGGTGGTCGCGGTGCGATTGTAAACCTCGCGTCGGCAGCCGCCTTCGACGGTCAGATAGGCCAGTGCGCCTACTCGGCATCAAAAGCAGGCGTTGTTGGCATGGCACTACCCATTGCGCGAGACCTTGCGGCAGTGGGTGTGCGTGTGAACACCGTAGCGCCCGGACTCATCGATACGCCGATCTATGGTGAAGGCCCTGAATCAGAAGCGTTCAAGGCACACCTTGGAAAGTCAGTTTTGTTCCCCAAGCGCCTGGGCTCAGCTGAAGAGCTGGCGTTCTCTGTGATCGACTGCATCACAAACCCTTACATGAACGCGGAAGTCATTCGCCTCGACGGCGGTATCCGTATGCCGCCAAAGTAAGCATACGAGCTTAAAGGCATTCGGGGGAACTGACTCCCTTTATAAAAAAGCCCTCAACCGAATTTGGTGAGGGCTTTTTTGTTCTTAGCACGTTAGAAACGTCATGTAGCGAGGGTGCCTGTGGGGTGAGCCCCGGGAATTTCGATTAATCCAGCCTTAACCCTCTGACCCAGGACAGCGGTCGTCGTCGTCGTCGTCGTCGTCGTCGTCGTCGTCGTCGTCGTCGTCGTCGGAAGAAGTATCGTCCGATCCATCATTGGTGCCGCCTGATCCGTCCGAGCCATCTGACGAATCCGATCCTCCAGAATTATCGGAGCTATCAGAATCATCGTCCGAGTCGTCCGATGCCACCTCACATGATTCATCGTCCGAGCCCGAATCATCATTGCCTTCATCGTCGTCATCAAATTCGTAGCCACCATCTGGGCGGCTCGGATCCTCAAACTCTAATTCATCGGCAATTCCGTCAAGCGGGTCCTCATCCTCCAATTTCACAAGGAAACCAGAAGAGATTTGCGCGAAGAAGGCATTTGCAGGTACATCAGCGCCGCCAATTGACTCGTATTCGGTCTCGGAGTCGACAGCGAACTGCATTCCTAACAGCGTAATGCTCTCCTCAGCGACGAATTCATCAACGGGCGCCTGGAGCGATATCTCTTCTTCGTCCTCGTCTTCATCCTCACGGTCAACACGAGTCGCAATCAAAGCACCATCAACATCCATTGCTTCAATTTCGAGGAAGTCACCCACCATAAGGTCTTCAAAGTTGAACCGCTCGTCACGACTATCTCGATCGTCGTCCATCAGTGTTTGCGCGGTTATCGCAACGTCCAGAACACCGACACCTAGATTCAATGTGATCGACTGGTTGGCTTCGTCGAGCCCACTGATGCGTGCTTCTATTTCAATCCGTCCGCGTCGGCTCTTAATTTCCTCAGCAATAAGCACGTCACCTGAAAAAGTTCCTTCCACTTGAACGATGAGGCCGTCTTCAAGAATCAGGTTGCCGGGGACGAGCTCTGCAGAAGACGCATCGATGGTAGTCCCATTAATGACGAAGGTATTAGTAGCCGGATCGTAGCTACTGATCGTGCCTTCTGTTGTGAACTCATCGTCGTCACCAAAAGACGTATCTACATCCACCTCGCCATTATCCTCAGCATCGCCACCATCAATGCCTGTCGGCTCAATTTTGGTTGCTTCGATAGTTAGCGCATCTGCGGATGCCAGCGTTCCTTTTACTTCCACCAGCAAACCGTCAGCAAATGTTGACTCGTCGATATCGTCGAAGATCGCTGCACTGTAGTTCACTGTGTAATTGCCAAGCATGAAGGTTTCGGCGGTTGTATCGAGGGCATTTACCGCACCATAGAGCTCTACCTTGGTCACACCTGCCACGAAGTTCTCACGCTCGACCCTTGTCGCACGAATGTTGTTTCCGGACTCCGCAAAGCCATAGATCTCAACAAAATCACCCGCGGAGAGAGACTCAAACGTTGTGTCTTCGAACACAGTACCGGTCCTCTCGATCACAACGTCTATACCGAGAACAGTGATTTGACGTGCATCGAGAAGCGCACCTGACTCATCAGTGGCGCTCGTTATCTCGCTAATAGGCCCTTTTAAATTGTCATCAACAATAACGACCTCAGCGACACCGGTTACCCCGTCCTCGTTGACGGTCCCTTGAATAAATACCACCATGCCGACGCCGAGGTCGTCCTCAGTTGCTAGGACGCCATTCACCACGATTACCGCATCTGATGTGTCGTACTCGATGCCGTTAACGAAGATACTTCCGAACTGAGTGATGACACCGACGGCCTTGCCACTGCCGCTTATACCCGCTCCGGTATCTCCTGCATCGCCGCTACCGCTGCCGGACCCACCGCCTGAACCAGACGAGCCACCCGATCCATCGCCACCACCAGAGCCAATCGACCCACCCGATACAATCTCAGAGGAAGAGCCACCACCGCCACCACAAGCGGCAAGCATGACGGCAAGAGTAGTTGCCAATAAATGTCGGTAAGGTCGATAAGTCATTTCTGTTTACCTTCTTCAGAATTTTTAATGGTGGAGTGCTCAGTGTGATCACTGGCATAGAAGTAGATTCCAACTGAAACCGCCTCGTTTCTCGCGACGTCGTCAGTGGAGGAATATTGGCGTGCGCGGTTGGTAAGCCACGCATCGTAAGTTTCGAGTAAGGCCTGTGACTGTTCGTCGCTGAAAGCACGAAAGTCCGTTACATCCTCGGCACTCAACTGATCAACAGACACCTTCCGCTGAAAAACACGCTGATCTGGAGCAGCGTCCATGTTGTGAGCAATGGTCGTCATTAACTCATTGACATCGGTGCCAAGGATTTCTAACCGCTCGATAGGTGTTCCCATGGGGATGTAGGCTTCGCTGAGTAACCAAACAGTAGTCCCATCACTCTCAACCGCACCGTTGCGCGTCAAAAGCGCCAACATGGACGCTGAAGTGACGTCCGATCCGTAGCGCCGGACCAATTCAGAAAACGAGTCTGAATCACCTGTCAGCGATAGTTTTTTAGGGAGGCCCTCGCTACTGAAATCCGGGTCATTCGACCAACCACTCATCAATTGAGCGGCTCGATTACGCTTTTGCTCCGTCTCTACCAGCGCGGCATCATCACCGTTAGCAAGTCGGCTTACCTCCTTACGCGACAAGCCGGTGACTGCAGCAACCGCACTGGCTGTGGCTTTCTGCTCTTCACGCTGCAGCTGTTGGTAGGCCTGCTCAACAAAGACTGAACGAGCAATTTCCGAGAAGGTTCCGTACGAAAACCCAAAACGAATCATCACACGCACAAGGGGGGTGAGCACCTTCCTTAGTGCCTGGTTCATCGCTCGAAGTGTTTGTTCTTGCATTTCCATATTTGGGAATATAATCCCAAAAATAAAATATTCAAGTTATTTGGGAAAAAAATCCCAATTTTTAAAACGACCGCAAAAATGACCAGAAAAAAAACCGCCTTTCGATCTAGAGTATTCAGCCATTCACCGCTGGGGCTCGTACTAGAGGGGGTATTTGACGCAAAAAGTCACAGAATGAGCGGCAAGCTCAATTTAGCGCCGTAATTCATGTTTCACTTGGCGTCATTAAGTAGATGGTGTGTTGACGTCGCCGGCCAGAGCGACAGGAGCCCCATCGACAACCCGCGTTGTCATATCAGTTATCACTCACACATCGGAGTTCGGGATGGATAAGCCCACGTTTAAAGAGGAATCTCTCAACTATCACATTGAGGGAAAGCCGGGGAAGCTAGAGGTAAGAGCAACCACACCTCTTGAGACACAAGCTGACCTTTCAATGGCGTATTCGCCGGGCGTTGCACACGCCTGTGAGTACATTGTCGAAGATCCATTGAATGCCTCTAAGGTAACTGCCCGCGGCAACCTGGTAGCCGTAATCAGTAACGGTACCGCTGTTTTAGGCCTCGGAGCCATCGGCGCACTTGCCTCGAAGCCCGTTATGGAAGGTAAAGCAGTGTTGATGAAGAAGTTCTCAGACATCGACACCTTCGATTTAGAAATCGACGAAACCGACCCTGAGAAGCTCGTAAACATCATCGCAGCGCTCGAACCCACTTTCGGTGGCATCGTACTCGAGGACATCAAAGCGCCCGAGTGTTTCTACGTAGAGCGGCAACTGCGTGAGCGGATGAACATCCCCGTCTTCCACGACGATCAGCACGGCACGGCTGTAGTATCGACGGCGGCTGTGATCTCGTGGCTCAAGCTCACCGGCAAAAAGATGGAAGAGGTCAAACTCGTTATCTCGGGTGCCGGCTCGGCGAGTATGTCCTGCGCGGATCTGATCGTGAGCCTCGGATTGAAGCGCGAGAACGTCTTCATGTGTGACAGCAAGGGCCTCATTTACGAGGGTCGGCAGGAGGGCATGAACGAATTTAAAGCCCGCTACGCACGCCAAACTCACAAGCGCACATTGGCAGAGGCTATGGAAGGCGCAGACATTTTCTTCGGCCTGTCGACCGGCGATTGCGTGACCCAAGACATGGTCAAGCAAATGGCGCCAAATCCATTGATTCTCGCTATGGCAAACCCCAATCCTGAGATTCACCCTGACCTTGCCCGCGAGGCACGACCCGACGCGATTATTGGCACTGGGCGATCAGACTTCCCGAATCAGGTAAACAACGTCCTGTGTTTCCCGTTCCTGTTCCGTGGCGCACTCGACTGCGGCGCGACCACGATTAATGACGAGATGAAAATCGCCTGCGCCTACGGCCTTGTCGATCTTGCGCAGCAGGAGGCGTCGGAAGAGGTGGCGCTGGCCTATGATGGTCAGTCGCTCAAATTTGGCCCTGACTACATCATTCCAAAGCCTTTCGATCCGCGCCTTTTCGAGCGGGTCCCCGTGGCGGTCGTCGAGGCTGCGATGAATACCGGTGTTGCCAGTAGACCTATCGAAGACATGGACGCCTATCGCCGCACGCTGAGCAAGCACGTGAATCGCTCCGGCATGTTCATGCAGCCTGTTATCAACGCGGCGGCCAATAGTGGACTGAAACTGGTTTACTCGGATGCTGAAAACGAAACAGTCATTCGTGCGGTACAGACGGTGGTCGATGAGGCGATCGCTCGCCCCATTCTCGTGGGACGGCCGACTGCGCTCAACGCAATCATTGAAGACCTCGGACTACGCATTCGTCTTGGCGAGGATGTCGACGTTATCAACCCTCGTAGCTATGACAAATACGAAGAGTATTCGCGCGACTATCACCAAATCGCGGGTCGAAGCGGCGTCTCAGTAGAACGCAGTAGTGTGCTGCTTCGCACGGACAGCACAGTGATTGCCGCCATGGCGCTTCGAAACGGCGATGCGGACGGCATGATCTGCGGAAAGGTCGGTCGTTTTACCGACCACTTCCAGACGCTAAGATCGGTCATTGGTACGCAGGGTACAGATGTTCGCGCATCAACGCTCACTACCTTGCTATTCGATGATGGTCCACTATTCCTAACCGACTGCTTCATCGACTTGGATCCAACAGTCGATCAAATTGTCTCCAAGACACTCCTCGGTATCGAGCAGGTTCGCCAGTTTGGCATCACGCCCAAAGTGGCTCTCCTGTCGCACTCGAACTTTGGTTCTTCTAACGCACCGTCTGCACGCAAGATGCGTCAAGCCAGTGAGATTTTGCGTGAACGCCTGCCAGACGTTGAGATCGATGGTGAGATGCATTCACTCACCGCGCTCGACTCGGCATACCGCCAAACTATCTTTGATGACAGCCAGCTTAAGGGTAAGGCCAACCTACTCGTCTTCCCCGGGCTCGACGCGGCTAACATCGCACTGGGACTTCTGCGTCAGAAGGCTAATGGCCTCCTGATTGGCCCGTATATGTCGGGACTTAAGCGACCCGCACATATCATGGTGAACTCCGCGACACCGCGTGCGATCTTTAACGTGAGTGCGCTGGCAGCGGCAGAAATTTTAGGCAAACAGAACTAGCGTCAAAGAGCGTTGCCAAAGTGTGAATCTCCCTTCACCCGGATTCATGGGGTGCAGGGAGCCTGAGCGCTCTTTACTTTTTAGAAGCTGTTCTTAAAGAGACCCACCCTGGAATTTTCGCTGAGGTTTTCTCTGTCTAGCTTCTTCCACCGCTGTCTTTCAAGCCGTGTCTTGCTGAGCCCGCTACAGCTCCTCTTGGTCCCGTTGTGCCTCGGCCACATCCAAGTCCGACTCACACTCGTCGACGATGAAGCTCTGTGTTCGATCGCGGTCGAACAACTTCTCCTCATCTTCAGATAGCTCAGCCTGTGCAGTCTCGGTCGTCATCTCGCCCATAGCGGACTCCATGGCATGGTAGTTTTCGAACCAAACCTCCATCATCACGTCGAATTCAGGATCATCTGCCCCATCACCCGCCAGTATCGGGTAGCGACGAACATAGCGTAACGCGTGAGGAGCCAAATACTTTTCACCCAGTTGGCAATGATGATTTTCGTAGTAATCGCGAAACTCGTCCTTGCTCAATCCGGGCTTTTTAAACAGCAACGTCACTACTTTGATCATGATCTTCGCTTCCCCCTACAGCCAGCTAGCTGGGCGGCTAGTTAACCGCCTACTTTGCTCCTAGTATCCAACTGCGCTTCCAATCGACCGCTCGTTTTTGAATATCTATGCCTCGCTTACCGACACCAACTCTGCTCTAGATAACGGCCAGACCTTATTTCATGGACTGAGATACCAAGTGGTCAGCGCCCTCGATTTTGCCAAACTGCTCTGCGCGTTCACTGAACATGTTCTCTGGGCTCACCGATTCATGGCGCACTGTTTCGTCATCGGGATCGGAATAGAACCCCAATACATACCCGCCCTTCGAGTAACCAATCAGGGCCCGAAGTTCAGGACTCAACCGGCTTGCGTGATGCGGTGGACAGGAGAGGTATTGATTCTCCTCTTGGCGCAGCCAGCTCAGTGCATAGTGCATAAAGACGCCAGTGCGAACCTCATCATCGGTCAAGTTCGCGCCACCACCGTGAAGCACCGTGCCGTTGTAGCAAAGCACGGAACCCGGGCCCATTTCCGCATAGGCGATTTCGTGGGGCTCAGGCTGGCGCGCCTTATCCCAATGATGTGAGCCAGGCACGACCTGCGTCGCCCCATTTGCCTTCGTAAACGGTGTAACCGCCCAAATCGTGCTGAAGAGAGGCTCTACCTTTCGGGGTAAATAGCCGCCCCAGATCCCCCGATCTCGATGCAAGATTTGTGCACTCTCACCGGGAGCGATGGCAACGGCAGACGTAAAGTGCAACTGCACATCGTCGCAGTACAGCTTAAGGTATTGCCGCGCAGACGCCAGCATCAACGGGTTTAAGGCAACATCGCCACACGCCTCTGAGCGTGCGACCAAAGCACCAATACGCTGGGTTTTAAAGCCCGTGAACTCGTCTCGGCAATAAACTTCTTTTGCAAGATAAGGCGCGAGATCGCCGTTCAGCCGACCGATTTCTGCCTCGCTCAATACGTTGTCCAGAATGACCGCGCCATCACGTTCGATAATCGCAACGATATCGTCGGTGCTTGCTGAATTGGGAAGATGCTCGATGGTCGCCATGGCCATTACCTCTCGCTACTTTTTTTGTCGCTTTATGCCGCTACTTTTTATCATTTTTATTTCTTGCTACCCGAACATAGTAAATCAATAACAGATTGCGTCCACCGCGCACAGGATCGTAGGCGGCATGCCCCTCTTACGAATGCCCAGCAGGCATTCACGCCACGGCAAGACCTGAAAATTGGCAGTATTGATTGCAGCGGATTCTGGGCTCAGACTGCAGCGACCAAATAACCACCAGCACCTCGCTTTGGAGTTCATGCCCCACAGCGAAGCAACACAGGGGTGAAGTGTTATGACATCGCCAAATGCAGTGCACCACATCGCCATATCGACCGCCGACATGAAATCTCAAATCGCCTTTTTCACCGACGTTTTAGGTATGTCGCTAACTGGCCTGTTTTGGATGCACGGCGTCCCCAACGCATGGCACGCCTTTTTAGCTATGGGCGACGCTTCTTTTTCGTTTGTATTTATTCCGGGTAATGAAGAAAAAGAGACCGTCATGGGCCATACGCACGCCGGAACCGGTGCCGGATCGTCAGCGCCCGGGACCATGCAGCACATCGCTTTTAACGTCGATACGATGGAAGACCTTCTCAATATGCGCGATCGTATCCGCTCACGAGGCGTTCCCGTCTTTGGACCGCTGGATCACGGGCTTTGTCACTCGATTTACTTTGCAGGACCCGAGCATTTAACGCTTGAAGTCGCCACCAACGATTGTGTCGAGCACCCGCTCGATTCAGAAGGCACCTGGATCGATCAAGATGTCGTGGACCTTGCGGGAATATCCCCAGAGGAGCTCGAGCAGTTTGTCCACCCCGCTGATTTTAACGGGCAGAATGGCGCGGTTAGGCAACCTGAATACGACGCTACAAAGCCGCATTTGGGTTATCCAAAAGAGGCGTATCCGATCATGTTGAAGATGCCGGACTCAGAGTTCAAAACTCGCCCTGAGGATCGTGAGCCACCAGGACTCACCCAACCTAAATAAGGCTGCCTAGCCATAAAATCTAGACGGGAAAGTTGTACTCCCGCAACCAGTCCAAAACGCGCTCAGCGGCCTCAGCAGCAAGTTCAGGCTGGCCCATGTAGTAGTGATTCGCGCCTTTGATGTCGATGCGCGCTTTTTGAGCATGAGAAACCGCGTCGAACAATGCCGCGGTGTGACTGGGCGTGCAGGCATCATCCGCAGTATTTCCAACCACCAGTACGGGGACACTTACTCGGCCCAAACTGGTGGGACCACAGGCGTTGGCGTCATCGATACTCCATTGCGATAACCAACTGCGCAGTGTGCAGAATCTCGCCAAGCCAACGGGTCCGTTGTTAACGACCTTTGGGTCACCGAGATAACAAGTGCCCGGCACTCGGTCGTTGGGGTCTACTGCAGGATCTAACCATCGAGGGTCGGCCATCGTGCCGTGCGTCACAAACGCGAATTCTTCGTTAACCCGCCCTTGCCGCTGGAGCTCATCTAATTTGTCTCTCACCCAAGCCGTTATTTTGCGATTTCTCGCAATCTGCGCTGCACGGTAACGTTCCAGAAAATCCTCGCTAAAGGGAGGCGATAAACGTGAGCCATACAGATCGAGCTCTGGGTCGCGAATCTCGGGGTTGGTTTCGTCCAAGATGGATGCGTCGATCCACTCGGTGAGCGTCCCATGTCGGGATACGTGCGCGGCCATCATGATAACGGCGTCCGCTGGTAAGAGACCTGCTTGCGTGAGATCAGGCCCGCCGCCGCAGGGGCTCGATGTCACGGTGGGGTTTTCTGCCTGCGCTTGGTAAAACGCAGAGAGCGAGCCGCCACCGCTCCAGCCAAGCAGTACAACGTGTTTGTAACCCAGCACCTCGCGGGCATGACGCATGCACGAGCCCAAATCAACGGTTACCTTTTCCATATTGAGTGCGTAGTCGGCGCCTCGATAACGGCTATCGCAGGCCAGCACGTGAAGACCGGCACGCGCAAAGGTGCCCATGATTGGCAGCCAGCCAGTGCCGCCAATGGGGTGCATGGTCACTAGGCAAGTATCAGAAGGTACCGAAGTTCTGATGAGCGTGCAGAAAACCGTGACAATGTCCTCTGCACCGCCGTAGGTTTCTTTGAAGCCCGACTTCTCAACCGAGACGATCGGGAACGGCGTTCTTATCAGTTTTTCTGCCATACGCTTCCCCTCTTTTACGTCACCATAGCACTCGGCGTTCAAAACAATAAAGCGCAAAAACTTTCGTCTAATGACACGGAAAAGTCATCGCTTTAGCGGGTAAATCACGTACTCTGTTCGCAAAATGATAAAACCCGCTCACAAGAGGTAACCCATATGTTTAATGCATTGCTCGCCACCAAAGAGGACGGCAATCACAGCGTCAGCGTCACTGAAATTGATCACTCGGTACTCGCCGATTCGGGCGTCTTGATCAAAGTCGACTACAGCACCATTAACTACAAAGACGCGCTAGCCGTGACGGCAGCTGCACCCATTATTCGGCAGTACCCACTGGTCCCCGGCATTGACCTCGCCGGCACCGTCGAAGAGAGCGATGATCCCAATTGGTCCGTGGGCGACAAGGTTGTTGTGAATGGCTGGGGCATGGGTGAAGGACATTCAGGTGGTCTTGGACAATACGCGCGTGTTCCTGCGAGTTTCCTCGTCAAACTCCCTCAGAACATGACCACGCGCCACGCCATGGCGATTGGCACCGCGGGATACACCGCTGCGCTCTGCGTCGATGCGCTCGAGGCTCAGGGCGTTACACCGGACGCAGGCGATATCTTGGTGACCGGTGCCAGTGGTGGCGTGGGCAGCGTGGCCGTTGCGTTGTTAGCAGCAAGAGGGTTTTCCGTTGCCGCCTCGACAGGCAAACCTGATGCGGCAGATTACTTAAAGCGCCTCGGCGCCTCATCAATTGTTGACCGAAACACCCTATCGGAAGCGGGCAAGCCGCTCCAAGCCGAGCAGTGGGCGGGTGTGGTTGATGCTGTCGGCGGTAATACGCTGGCCAACGCCTGTGCTCAGACGCGCTACGGGGGTGTCGTGACTGCCTGTGGTCTTGCAGAGAGTGCCGCTCTGCCTGCCACGGTGATGCCGTTCATTTTGCGCGGCGTCATCTTACGCGGTGTCGATAGCGTAATGGCACCCGCAGAGCCCCGTTTATCAGCGTGGGCCCGTCTGGCACGCGACATGAACCTTGATCTACTTGAGACCATGGTGACTGAGATTGGCCTTTCAGACGTTTGCGGTGTTGCCCCTGACGTACTCGCTGGGAAAATCACCGGGCGTCTATTAGTTGACGTTAACCGCTAACGCTTGGTCTTGGATTAAGGCTTGATAGATCGCTGCAAACGGCTCTGCTAAGCCCACGGCTGACTCATTCAGAGTCAGCCCGAGCCTCACCATGACGAGCTCGGCTTCGGGCACAACCACCACGAATTGTCCCGAGTTTCCACCCGCATGGAATGTATTAGCTGGCAAATCAGGGTAATCCGCGAGACGCGTATTTAGCCAAAAGCTTAGACCGTAAAAGTCGGCTGTATCTGACGGCGTGACAGCAAGACGCTGCCAGTCTTGTGATAGCAGCGCACCCCGTCCGTGCCATGCGTCAAGCCACCACTGCCCGTAGCGCGCCCAATCTCGCGCTGTAAGGTAAGCAAAGCTCGAGCCTACCTGCACACCGCTAATGTCTGCCTCAAGTAGTGGATCGTCCAATCCCAAGCGCTGATTTACCTCACGATCAATCCAATCCACATAAGCCTCACCGTTCAGGGTGGACTGCCACAAATAAGACACCACGTTGGTATCGCCACTGGAGTACACGAACTCTTCACCGGGTGGGACACGCTGCCCCTGGGCTAAAGGTACCTGCCACATTGGCACACCGCCGTAGAGCATCTCGGTAACATCATCTCCAGGCAGATAACGCTCGTCGAAATCGAGTCCGCTCGCCATGGTCATCAGGTGCTTGAGTGTCATCTCGGGTGCAACACCCTCGGTGACGTTCGATGCGACATCCATAGCATCAACCGTGTCCTTTACTGGCCAAGAAAGATCCATCAGCCCTCGACTCACCTGAACCCCCACAAAGGAGGCCATGAGGCTCTTGTTCATTGACCAGCCCTGCAGTCGTGTTCTCGGCCCTACTGGTGTCGCGTAACGCTCAGTAATGACTTCACCTTTGTGCATAACCAATACAGCGAGGGTGTTGCGTCCACCCTCTGCTGGCTCTGCGAATAGTGCATCGACAGCTTGCTCGATGGCGGGATCGCCAGAGACATATTGCGTCGCAGGGTCTGCGCGCACTTGGCCTTGTTCCGAAGCCTGCGACTCAGAACGCTCGCCATGGAGGGTGCAGCCGTACCGATCGCGATAAGTCGCAGTCGCGGACGCCGTAAGGATGTTGACCGTTGCCTCACGGTCGCCCACTTCGGCATCAACAAATCGATCCATGCCAGCCACCGTCGCCATTCGCGGCATAATGTCTTTTTCGAGTACAAATTCTGCGGGTAACTGACTGACAAACACACCCGAACACAATTGCTTTGCTGAGTAACCAACACCTATGGTTGCCGCCCCGTGTAATGCCCAGATAAAGCCAGCAATTACTAATGAACCTAAAGCCAGTGCAATTCGACGCATGCGTTTTCTCTCAGTATTTTTCTCAGTTCAGTATTTTTTTTGAGTAAAGGTACGGTGGGTTAAAAAGAAGACACCAAACTGTAGCGCTCAGTATGGGTAGCACCAAATCGCGCTTGGCTAGTCGATAATCGTGTGATTGGCGTCAAAAATCTCGTTGATTAGCGCCAGAACATTTGCGAGTGCCAGGAGCACTACACCGATAACTGCAGCCAATCCCGAGTTGATGGGCAACAAGCTTGTGATGAATGGGCCATTATCCATTGGAAAAAGCGAACCTAAAGAACCTAACAAGCCCAAGGCAATCAGCGCGTAGCCGAACCATCGAAAGATCCCCGAAGAGCCAATCCACGGCTTTGAAACAACGCCCCGTAAGTTAATGTGTTCGCTCATGAGCTCCCCCTATTCGCACAACTGTGCAGCAGGGGCGTACAGAAAAGCAAGCGTCAGAAATCGGCCTACATGCCGCACTATGATCTCTCACTGCAACCGCATGCGTGAGAAGTAATCCCTCGCGGCCACCATCACACGCGGCGCCAGAATGATTGTACTCACCATGGTAGGTAAGGCCATCAAACCGTAACTCCCGGAAATCACGTTGAAGACGACGTCGACGCTTACGCTGGCGCCGAAAATAACCGTGGCGATGAAGAACCAGCGAAAGTAAGCCTGCTTATCGGCACCCACCAAGAAGCCGAAACACTTAGCGCCGAAATACCATCCTGTGAACATGGTGGTGGTACTCAAGATAAGTGCGACGAAGGCCAAGGCCAAAAGTCCGGGCGTCCCCATTTCGGTTTGAACCGCATTGGCTGTTAGCGTGATCCCCGACAAATCACCGGGCGACTGCCAATCACCGGCAAGGAGAATGACCAGCGCAGTACACGTGCAAATCAGCAAGGTGTCGAAGATCGGACCCAGCGTGGCAACCATGCCCTCTCGAATCGGCTCGTTAGTTCGCGCCGCGCCGTGCGCCATCACCTCGGTGCCAACACCGGCCTCGTTCGAGAAAACGCCTCGGCTCACGCCAATCAGCATAATACCGATGAAACCACCTCCCACCGCCGTGGGATTAAAGGCCTCGGAAACAATCAACCACAACAACGCAGGTACTTCTGTGATATGGGTGAAGACCACGTAAAGCGTCATGGTCACATAAACCACGACCATGGCAGGTAGCGAGCGCACAGCGACTTTTGCTACCCGTGGCAAACCACCGAAAATCACAATGCCAACCAATACAGCCAAGACCAGCCCGGTAACAAAACCTGACCATGCAGGCGGCGCACCGTCAAAGACGGTCTGCCCGATGAGGGCCGTTAGTTGGTTTGCCTGAAACATGGGCAGCGTGCCAATCATTCCAGCCGCCGAAAACAAAACGGCTAGTGGGTAAAAGGACTTGGGCAAAGCTTCGCGGATGACATACATAGGCCCACCCTGCAGGTTGCCTTCGCTATCCAAACCTCGATACATGACACCCAACGAGCAGGTGAAAAACTTTGTCGCAATACCGACCACTGCCGACATCCACATCCAGAAGACAGCACCGGGGCCACCCGCGACAATCGCCAACGCTACACCGCCAATGTTTCCCAAACCCATAGTATTTGAAAGCGCCGCAGCCAAGGCCTGAAAGTGAGACAGCTCACCCTGCTCATTCGGCGTGTCAAAACGCCCCGACATCACTGCAAAGCCATGCCCCAAATATCGATACGGCAGTGCACGCGAGATAACAAGGAAGAACGCACCTCCACCCAAGAGAAGGGCAACCATAGGCAAACCCCAAACAGCATCGGCAAAGGCAACAGACCAGGCTTCTAACCGCTCAAAACTCATAATGCACTCCCAGTCAGTAAGGTCTCGGTCAGGTTGGACTTACGATGTCGCGACAAAATCAACCCAGCGCCGATATTATACGCGTTGGTGGCCCCAGGCCTCATACGCGAAATCTCAATCAATAAGGATCTACGATAAATTTTGGCTACGTTAACAACGCTCGAGGTAGGATTCACCATCGTTAGTGCGACGCTCCTTATGTTTGGAGCTCCAAAGCTAATCAGATATCTCGGGCTTCAGATGAGCGAACCTACCGAGGAGAAGCTGGTCGGAGCGGTGGTGGCTATTTACTTTTGTACCTGCAGCATCTTTTTACTGATCTATTGAGTCTTAACCCAGTCACTGCGGTAACAGTAAATGCACCGAGAGATCACTGCCATTTACGTCAACGCTCGCTCCAGTCGCCTGCGTAAAAGTCTCGCAGCACATAGAACGCTTGTTTGCGCCGCCCATTCTCATCGATCAAACCTTTGCGATTGCGAAAATCTTGCACACCACCTAACGAACGAAGCATGGCTCTGAAGTCTTTCAATATCCACGGCGTCATGCCCTGCACCTGGGGACTGTTTGAGATCATCTTGAATTGCGCACCGTAAACCTTTGCTTGGTAATCTTCAGTCCAGACGCCCTCACCACGCATCCCAGCCTTGGCTCCCGCACCAAATTCCGAAATAAACATGGGCTTATCGAAGGCTGATGACAAGGTTACGCTGGGCATGAGCTCTAACATTAATTGTCTTATTGTGCGCTCGCTCACACCCGTTTGGTCTGCAATAAACCGCGAGTAATACCAGCCAAAATACTCGTTGTAACTGACAAGGTCGACTAGGTCCCCAAGCGGATCGGTAATGACCAAATCGAATTGACTATTTGGTTTGGGCGCATACTCACCGGCTGCATTAAGCACCTGCTGGAAAATGAATTTTTCCTTATCCGACGGGATATCTGAAACTAGACCATTCGCTGCTAGGTAGGTAACAACGTGTTGCAGTTCGCGGCGGGTGTCTCCGAGCAAGGCCGCTGAAACCAGACGACTGTCATCAAGTTCACGGACGTCTTGAATGAGTCGATTTAGAAAGGCCATTCTAGGCTCTGAATAGGTAGTCTCGTTCGCAACAGACCACACCACCACACTGGCACGATTCCAATCTCGCTGCACGAGGCGTGCAATCTGGTCTCTCGCGATTCGCAGAGTCTCCGAATTCTGCCAATTGATATTCCAGTAGATGGGAACTTCCTCCCACAGCAATAGACCCATTTCATCGGCAACTTGAGCTGCATACCTTGAATAGGGGTAGTGTGCAGCGCGCACAAAATTGACCCCCAACTTCTTGGCTTCGGCGAATAGCGCCTCGATGTCCGCCCTTGAGTAGGCTACGCCATCACGGCCGATCGGCTCCTCGTGCGTGGAAATGCCCTTAAATCGTATTTGATTACCATTAAGTAAAATTCTTGTGCCTTGAACCTCGATGGTTCTGAAGCCAATCCGATCATGGATTTGATCCGCAGCGGAGGCTACCTGGACGTCATATAACTTGGGGTTGCTGGGGGACCACAAATCCACATCCGCGGGGAAACTGAACTTTGCCGCACCGGATTCATCGATTTTGGCCTTCGCCTGCACGTTGATTTCCGGTAGGGAGATTACGATCTCTTCACCACGATCCATACCGGCAGTTATGACTTTGCCAGAAATCGTGGACCTGTCCTCAAGCTGGACCGACGCATTGACAATGTAGGCATCGGGAGTGTGGACCAGCATGACATCGCGCGTTAAACCGCCGTATGGCCACCAATCTGTCCGCTCTGTAGGCACCGTATCTTTATCCAGGCGATTATTGATCTGAACAACAAGATCGTTGTCCTTGGGTAAAAGATGCTCGGTAATATCCACCGAAAAAGGCACATAACCACCCGACTGATGGGCTATCGCACGCCCATTCAAATATATCGTGGTCTTGTAATTAGCGCCTCCAAACCACAGGTGATAATGGCCCTTCTCGACCTGCTCGACATCAAAATGCCGTTGGTACCAGACAGTATCGCGGTAGTAGAGAAGTTCATCGAATTGCGTATTGAAGTCGCCGGGCACACGAACGTCAGCTGCGTCAGCATAGCTGTACTCCAGCAGCTGATACTCATCCTTTGGCGTCCTAGACGTGGCCCAACCGCCAAAAAGACTCCCCGGTGTTCCCACTTGCATTGGGTCGACTAGAAACTTCCAGCTGCCGTTTAGACTTCTTGTGTTCCGAGAGTCAATCCAACCCATAACTTGCGAACTAGGACTGGGGGCATCGACTGAAAGAACCGCGAATGGCGATTGATCCGAATCTTCTGCTGCGACAGCAATGTTGCAGAACAGCAACACTAGGATGAAACGGGCGTTTGAGATGGGTCTCGTTATTAACATGAATAGTCCTGACTTGTTTTTATTGTCCATTACCATCGACATTAAACGCGATCTTACAAAGGAAGGTCTGCATGAATTTCATACCCATAATCCTCTTTGACTAAAGACATGCGACCTCTTTTACCTTGCAACCAAACATTGCATGATGAAGCGGGGTCTTAGAACAGAATAAACAAGGAACACGCATGACCTATTTGGCGGAGAATAAATTTGCAAATAAAACAGCACTCATATCTGGTGGCGCCTCGGGCATTGGCCTCGCAACGGCAAAGCGCTTAATTGCGGGGGGTGCGACCGTCTGGATCACCGATATTCAGGACGAATTGGGAGAGCGAGTGGCCGAAGAAATCGGCGCCACTTACGTTCATCTGGATGTGGTGAATGAGGAGGAGTGGATTTCAGTTGTCGAGCTTATCGCCAGCCAAGGACAAGGGCTGCATTACGTCATGAATAATGCCGGCATTGCCGCTAATGGCAACCTTGAGACTGAGACGGTCGATGGCTTCATGAAAACAATCAACATCAATCTCCTCGGTGTGTTTTTGGGCTGTAAGGTTTGTGCACCACTGATGCAGGTTTCCGGCGGCGGTGCCATCGTCAATGTGTCCTCCATCTACGGCATGGTCTCATCGCCCAAGGTGCTCGCCTACTCAGCGTCAAAAGGCGGGGTCAGAGCAATGACTAAGTCAATGGCACTAGATCTCGCTGAGCGCGAGACAGGCATTCGCGTCAATTCTATCCATCCAGGGTTTGCCGACACACCCCTCGTTGAAAACGCCATCGCAGAGCTCGAACCCGAGGAAGGTGAGCAGTTTTCAGCAGCGATCGCTGAGCGCGCAAAATTAGGTCTTGCCGACCCAGACCAAATCGCTGCCGCGGCTGTCTTCTTATTTTCTGACGACAGCTCGTTCATGACGGGCTCTGAGCTGGTCGTCGACGGTGGCTACACAGCAGGCTAAGCATCGCATGACAGTTTTACGTAAATCACTGCCAGTGAAACGGGCATTCTTACTCTGCACCCAGCTTATAGGTGTGCTGGTTTTAGGCGCCTCCGCGGCCTCGGGCGCTGAATCAAAAAAGAAGACGATTGAATATCCTGCCACACCACTGTTTGGCGACACTCACCTCCACTCTTCTTGGTCTACCGACGCAGGCATGGGCGGTGCCAGCCTTGGGCCAGAAGTGGCATATCGTGCATCGCGCGGCGAGCGGGTCACAAGCCATACAGGACTCAGCTTTCAATTGGATAGGCCGCTCGATTTTGTCGTACTTGCTGACCACGCGGAGAACTTGGGTTTGGCCGACTACCTTCGTCGATCGGATCCATTGGCACTGAATAACGCCACGGGCAAGCGATGGCACGACTGGTTAAAGGACGGTCAAGGTATACGGGCTTTCCAAGAATGGTTGATGAACGACAACGTAGATATGATTAAAGAGCCGGCCATGGCTATCGATGCGTGGACACGTTCAACGACAATGGCCGACGACTTTTATGAGCCGGGCAAGTTCACAACATTGCATGGTTTCGAGTGGACGTCTCACCCAGGTGGCAACAATATTCACCGCGTCGTAGTGTTCCGCGATGATAAGCGTCGTACTCAGCAGATCGTTCCTTACTCCCAATTCGACTCCACCGACCCTGAGGACTTATGGCAGTTTCTTGCCGACTATGAGCGAGATACGAAGGGGCGTGTGCTCGCCATCCCCCATAACAGCAATCTGTCTAATGGACTGATGTTTGCTACTCGCCGCATGGGCACCAAAGGCGCGCTGACCAAAGACTATGCAGATCAACGCATGCGCTTTGAGCCTCTGGTCGAGGTGACACAGATCAAAGGCACGAGCGAAGCACACCCGCTCCTGTCGCCTGATGACCAATTTGCTGATTACGAATTACTCGATATCGCCAATATCAGCGGCAAAGCCGCAAAAGAAGAGTGGATGCTATCAGGTGAGTATGTGCGCTCGGCCATGAAAAATGGACTCGCGATTGAACAGGATCTCGGCAGCAACCCGTTTCAATTTGGCGTCATTGGAAGCACTGACGCGCATACGTCTCTGCCGTCACCGCGCGAGGATAACTTCTTTGGGAAGGCCCACATTGCAGAGCCCGGTAAAGACCGAATCAATGGTGTTCTGATTCAGGGCGCCATCCCCGAACTGTCCATGCACATTCGTGACTTAGGTGCCTCTGGCCTTGCCGCCGTTTGGGCGAGCGAAAATACGCGCGAGGCGATTTGGGACGCTATGGCGCGACGAGAGGTCTATGCCACGACGGGAAGTCGAATGACTGTCCGCTTGTTCGCAGGCTGGTCGCTCTCTGAGACAGACTTAGCCAGCCCCGATCGGATAGCTCTCGGCTATCAAAAAGGGGTTCCTATGGGTGGCGTGCTTCAGGGCACTAAAAATCAGAAGCCACTTACCATTATGGTCAGTGCAGCAAGCGACCCGCTCGGTGCGTACTTAGACCGTATTCAAATCGTTAAAGGCTGGGTCGACGAGACAGGTGCTACCCACGAGCGTATCTTTGATGTTGCGGTAAGTGACGGCAGGGAAATATCGGAGGTAGGAAGAGCAAATGCGGCCGTAGGCAACACTGTAGACCTCACCACAGCGACCTACGAAAACACGATTGGCGATGCAATGCTCAGCGCGCTGTGGACTGATCCTGATTTTGATCCGAAGCAAGCAGCGTTCTATTACGCACGTGTTATTGAGATACCCACACCTCGATGGAATGCCTATGATCGTGTTCGTTATGGTGCGACATCAGAGGTTCCTGTCACAGAAGTTGTTCAAGACAGGGCATACACCAGCGCAGTTTGGTACCAGCCGTCTCCCTGAACGCTTGGTTATTAGAACCACCTCCGCCATCTGAAAAACGCAAGCATCCCTAGGGAGATAGCGAGACACGCGAGGATGAGCCAGACAAACGCTGTAGGCTCCTCCAGACCGGGAACACCGCCGACGTTTACCCCCAAAAGACCAGTCAGAAATCCAAGCGGTAAAAAGATCACTGCCACAATGGTAAAAACATAGGTCTTGCGATTCATGTCGTCAGCCAGGGAGTAATGTCATAGTCACTGATATCAAAATGAAACCAACTACCCCACCATTCCTCCAGTTTATCGATGGATATTGCCGAGCCCTCGCCATCAAGTTGAAAGGCGTGTAGCAGACTCGCTGGAAAGTTTGTTTGAGGGTTGGTCATGGCACGCAGATATTTTTCTTGTGTTGGCCAAACGTCACCGAATTTAGCGCTCAGTGCAATGTCTTTGTGAGCGCCAAACTAACTACCGATGCTCAACTTGCATCGTGAGAACGTAAAAAATTCTTCAATCGAATTGTGAAATCGGTAGTATGCGCGCTGGGTTTGTCGGAGGCGCCAATGCGCAAAATCATTCTTTCACTTGTTCTCGCGGTGCTGGCTTCATCAGCGCACGCTGATTACTCGCGCCTCTATTTCGATCATACGCCCTCGATGTCTACCCAATCGGGAGATATCGACATTGCCTATCGTATTTTTAATCGCGGTTCAGAAAACCCAAAACTCCTATTAATCATGGGGTTGGGTGGCGCGGGGGCCGCATGGGGTGACGCATTTCTTCAGGCACTCGAGTTTGAAGGGTTCGAAGTCATTGTTATCGATAACCGCGATACTGGTAGCTCAGCGATGTTTACCGAGTGGGGAAAACCCACATTGTGGTGGCAGCTGCTGAAATACGAACTGGGCTTTTCAGTAGACGCGCCCTACGATTTAAATGATATGGCCGCTGACAGCGTCGCCGTCCTCGATGACGCGGGCTACGACCAGGTACACGTTATGGGCGTCTCTATGGGGGGCATGATCGCGCAGGTGCTAGCCGCGCAGCACCCAGAGCGAGTTGCCAGCCTTACTTCAATTATGTCGACAACCTTTGCACCTCATCTGCCGCCCCCAACATCAGCAGCAGAAGGCAATCTCAGATCTCTCGCTGAGGGCGATGCTGAAGCATCACGCGAGGAAGCTATGCGTAACCGAGGCTTCTATCCCGAGTCGATGGAGCGTCATCTTATGGCGGTGTTCAGTACCGGCGATCGAACCGAAGAAGTTCGAACGATCGACAAACCTACCCTCGTTATTCATGGCTCTGAGGACCCCCTCATTCCGCCTGAGCACGGCGTGCATACCGCGGAACAAATTCAAGGTGCTAAGTTTGTATTGGTTGAAGGGATGGGACACAACCTCCCCGAGCCTTTTCATCCGCAGATCATCGGATTGATGTCCGAACACATCAACAAAGTTCACGCGCCGTAATTGACACGACCGAGACCCGGCGGTAAAGGGCTGCACCCCTTCGTTTTTTGCCTTCCTCTGATACGGGTCTTCAGTTTCTCGGTCTCCTCCTCTCCCTAATCGCAAACGTGTGTGCGATAGTCGGTAGCAGCTTAATTGACCTAGTCGGCAGAAATACTGCGAACATGCGTGACCGATAGGAGCAATAGAGCACTTCCGATAGGCTGCGACCGTGAGGAGATACGATTACATGCAAACCACCCAAGTCAAACAATGCCTGTTCAAGGGCCGCATGCCTGATTTATTGTCGCGTGCAACAAGCTGCGCGAAAGCCCTCGCCCTCTTGATATCGGTCATCTTTTCTAGCTCAATCTGGGCACAGGAGACAGCGCGGCCAGCGCTAGATTCACTCATCGACGGCCTTCATAAGGACGCGCACGAGGGAAACTTCGAAACCTATTTCGCTCGCTACACAAGCGATGCGGTATTCATGGGAACTGATAAAACTGAGCGTTGGAAAATTGATGCGTTCAAGAGCTATGCGGCGCCCGCTTTTGAGGACGGCCATGGCTGGACCTACAAGGTAGTTGAGCGCAACTGGGAAGGCGACGGAGACACGCGCTGGTTTGATGAGATTTTATTCAACGAGAAACTGGGGCATTGCCGCGGGACAGGTGTGGTTGAGAAAGTGGGCGGCAACTGGAAGATCGCCCATTACTCGCTGACACTTCTGATTCCGAACGACATTGCTGAGACGGTCGGTAACCAGTCAAAACGTGCCGACTAATGAATCACACTCGCACTCTCCTCTTCAAAACCAACCATCGCTGACGTAAATCGACTGTGAGTATTCAATCGCAACGAGGCCGAGCGAGCCTTGTCATGCAGGTTCTCGCTTGGCTGAGCTTTATGGCACTGGGCGTACTGTTTTTTGGCGATCAGCTCGAATCGCAATACAACCCCAACCGCCAAGTTGAAACACTGCAATTATCGAGCGTGACCGAGGTGCGCCTGCAACGTAACCGACTCGGCCATTACGTCACAGCAGGAACAATCAATAATCGTGACGTCACCTTCCTACTCGACACGGGCGCTACGGGAGTCGCAATCCCGGTAAGCATTGCCAAACAGATTGGTTTGAAGCGGGGCAGGCCCATTGCCACTCGAACGGCAAATGGAACGGTGACGTCGTTCTTAACGCAACTCGATGAAGTGAGTGTTGGCGGGATTACAGTAAGAAATGTGGGAGCTACGATTGCTCCGGGGCTAAGAGGTAACGAAATCCTTCTGGGCATGAGCTTTCTGAAAGATATTGAGTTTACACAGCGGGGAGACACGCTGATTCTACGTCAGTACCCGTGAATTGGAGAGCTCGGAAGGTTGTCTAAAAATCAGTCTAGAACTGAGTGCTAATCGCGAGACGAATGTTCAAAGGCGCGCCGACAGTGGCTTGGTGCGTGCTGTGCGCGTTGGGGAAGTAGAGCTCATCTGCCGCATTTTCCACATTCAGCTGAAGTGTCGTTTGCTCTGACAATTGATAACGAAGAGAAGCGTCGATACGGGTGTAGCTTGGCAGCACAGCGCTGTTACTGTTGTTAATAAAGCTCTCGCTCTGGTGGGTTAGCCCCAAACCAACTTCCAAATTACTCGTAAGCGAGAATTGGTTCCAAATTGAGAACATTGAGTCGGGAAGCTCACGTGGCTTCAAACCCGTTCGGCCCATGCGGTTGACCTGCTCTCCATCCAGCGCGCTATAGGCAACCGACAACTGCCAGTAGGGATTCACGGTGCCTTGTAGCTGGAATTCAAAACCATCGATTTTCGATTCGATAACATCCAGCGTTGCGGGGTCGTTGTCCGCAACCTGCGGTGAGCGCTGCTCGATTTCGAAAGCAGCGGCGGTAAAGCTCAACCCTGAAGCAAAATCGTACTTCAGACCTACTTCCCGATTACTGAACGTATTGGGGGCAAGCTTGTCGTTACTTCCGTTGATATTGGCAAACTGCTCTCCACTGCGAGGTAAGAACGACTCGCTGTAGCTGACGTAGACCGAGATATTCTCTTCCGGCTTATAAACCACCCCCAGCCTCGGGGAGACTTCGCTGTCAGTCCGCGACCGTGTCTCGGCTGCCACAACATTGAATACTTCGATATCGAAGCTGTCGTAGCGCAGTCCTGCCACCAGTCGGAAGCTATCCGTCAGCGCGATCTCGTCCTGCAAATAAAACGAAGTGACATCAATTTCTACTTCGGTGTCGTCATTGATATCGACACCGAAGTCGTTTGCGGCTCGCAGCCCCAAGATGTTTTCACCGATTCCACCCCGGATACTCAAACGATCGGCAATCGCAAATACCTCCGTATCGTCGAGTGATGTATCCCAGAAGCTGTTGTAGCGATCTTGGTTGCTCGTCGTAGAAATGAATTCTGCGCCAGCAAGTATCGTGTGCTCAACGTCACCCCAATTAGATTCACTGACCAAACCCGCAGACAAGATAGTGTTTTCGCGCTGAGTCGTATCGAGATAACCGTCTAAGGTCACTTGGTCAGGTGTCGACGCTTCGCTGTATCCCGAGGTGTAAAAATTCTGATAAAGCTTGTCGTAATCACCGTGGAAGGCAGAGATATTTGCTTTCAATGACTCGCTAAAGCTGTATTGCAGCGCGGCTCGCCATAAATCGGCTCTCAATTCCGTGGTATTTACCTCGGGGTCACCAAAAACGATGTCCTTGAACGCCTCGATGGGTCGGCCATTGGCACCCGTAGGCACACCTCTGTCGATAAATCGCTGGTGGTCGATGTACTCATAGGAGAGGTCGATCTGACTGTTCGCCGTCTCGAAATGCAGTGTTGGGTTGATACCAACACGATCGCCGTCGTAGTAATCACGATGATTTTCTAGGCGTTCGACCATGGCATTCAGTCTGAAAGCCGTCGAGTCGCTTAAACCTGTGTTGTAGTCAAGCTGCCCACCCATCTCGCCAAGGCTGTCGATATTAAACACCGCCTGCGTAAACTGACGGTCCAATACCGCTTTTTTGGTGACTCGGTTGAGGACGCCACCCGTACCACCTCGGCCGAACAACAGCGCATTGGGTCCTCGAAGGACTTCGACCTGCTCTAGGTTGTACAGGGGACGGTAGTACTGCACGTCGTCGCGCACCCCATCGATATAAAAATCTGCAGTTGAACGAACACCTCGGAAAACCACTGCATCACGATGGCCCTCACCTTGAGAGGTTGTTACGCCCGGCATATAAGCCACGATTTCACCGACGCTGTTGAACCCGCGGTCACGGATATCATCTGCCGTCATCAAACTGAGGCTTTGTGGAACGTCTAGGATGGGTGTGGGGGTCTTCAGCGCATTCACTGTATCCGAATACAAAAACTGGCCGGATACGACGACTTCTTCCATCGACTGCGCACTGTCTTCGCCGTCGACTTGCGCGAGTGCAGCGCAAGGCAGCACCAGGCTCAGGATCGAAATGTATGCAAAGGGCGTTTTCATGTACGCAGTAAATCAGTATGGGGGCGGAATGTTAATGAGAATAATTAACATTTACAACATTATTTTGAATTCTTTGCGCTTTATTAGATAAGACGAATATTTTTTAACCCGCTATTTAACCCAGACTGCGATTTTGAGTGCTTCAATTGGCAATAGATTCCGGGTAGGCATAAGGGCATGAATTAGAGCCCACATCGTTACCTATGCGGGTAGCCCCAAGGAGAGATTCGAGCTGGGGTCGGAGTGAGAGGGGTAGAAGGAAAGAGGTCGAGTTACAGAACTACTCGACCATGCTGGGTATGCAGAAGCGGTAGTCTGTAGTGCCGCTCACAATGCAATACCGAACGACTGTGGGGCCGTCACCATCGTCTCTGACAATACCTGAAAAAGGCGTCATACCCGAGTACCGACCGATAATGCCCTTGGAATCGACCTGTCCTGCGAACCGGTAACCATAGGTAGCCTCGACTCGCGCAACAGGCACTGCCCCCTCAAGGCCTCGATAGCACTTGAGATCCTCAAAGATGACTGACTCAGGGTCACCCATTCTGGCAGTGATAAAAGGTGTCGCGACGGCAAGGCAGGCCTCCTCCGTCATGGACTGTCCGAAATCGGCGGCATCGATTTCCTGCTCTGTAGGTGCTGAGGAACAACCTACGAGGCCAGCAGCGATAACAGGGATAATTATTTTTTTCATGGCGACACTCTCTGGGGTACGCTTACCCAACAACAATAGACCCAAGAAGATCAGCCAACAAGGTCTCGGGTCGAAACCATTGGGGGGCCCTTTGATGAAATCAGGTTTATCGCAGCCAGACCGTTGTGAGACCACGGCGTGATTTGGCTCTCTAGCGCGGCACTGTCCGCACTGGTTGTTCTAGTAACCTATTGGATTGCGCCGGAAGGTATCGGCCATGGCAGCACCGAGCCCGAGGGGTTTCTACTTTTATGGACGCGGTACTCGGCGCATCTCGCCTTTTTATTTCTTGTTGTAGCGTTTAGCGCAAGCACGCTGAGGCAGTACAGCCGTAATACGCTTACCTCTTACTTGATGCGACACCGGCGGCAACTGGGCTTAGGGTTTGCAACGGCACATTTCGCTCACCTAACAGCACTCTCGCTCTTCCTAAATCAGTTGGAGGGCTTCGCTGTGGACGCCAGCACCGCGGTGGCAGGTTTTGGCTATGTGATGTTGATCGCCCTAACCCTAACATCGAACGATTGGAGCGTTAGAAACCTTGGCACGACTGCGTGGCGCCGACTGCACACGGCGGGCATAAACATTTTAATGCTGTATTTCTTCGTCGCCTTCAGCGCCACCTTGTTGACCAAAGGCGGCGCAATCTACGGACTTTATGTGGCAACCATTGTATTGGCGGTGACCGCGAAAGTTTGGTTAAAGCGCTCCCCCCGCCCTATTACTGCTGGCTGAAGTAGATATTTCGCAGGAAAATTTCGCGCTCGGGCGCACGTTCTTGACTGAGGAAGGCGATTAGGTTCGTCACATCCGTCATATCAGAACCACCATCGATTTCGGCAATGGGTAGCGCGACCGATCGCCACTCGTTGCTGATGCGCCGATTGGTATCAGGCCCAAGGTTAGTGAAATTGTTGACCTGATCGCCGCGCAAGAAATTACCGGTCTGGAAACCCAGGCTGAAATTCATATCGTCACTGCCGCGAATCTCGAAGTGCAGTGTGCCCCGCTTAAATGCGGACAGGTTCTCGCCGCGATCCGCGTCTAACTCAAGACTTGCGCCCCACCAGTCGCCCGCGCGCGTTTCGACTCGGACCACACCTCCTGGCAACAACTCGATTGCAGTTGTTCCCTCCCAAGGCGTTAGCTTTAGCATGGCACTTGGAAAGGTGGCCTCAGGCGAATCACCAGACAGACTGTCATGCACAATAATTAGATCCTGCTCGGTCACTTGCTCGCCTGCTGTTCGCGCTGCATTCACAGTCTCAACCTTACGCACGGCCATTTGGCTTCTAAAAGGAGGCGCAACAGCACTGGCCAACAGGGATTCGAGCGCTCCTGAGAAGCTTTTTCTGAGCGGCTTGCCATCACGCGTTAAGCCTGCAAAGCGTCCCTCATCAAACGCATCCCAAAGCGTGTACTTGACCTCATTATCAAGTGTGACGAGGCCAAAGTGGTTTTCCGAATGATCGGGACTGTCAGCATTTTTCCACTGCTCATCGAAAGCCTCGAAGAAGAAGAGCGAAATACCTTCCGCATCGGTCCATGCTCGCAACCGATCGTAAAACGCTTTCTGCTTATACTCGTCTGCCGCCTTCGACCCGTTAATACCGTACGCTGTATCGTCGATGCTTGCCCAACCTGTCTCGCCGATGTGAACCGGCTTCTCAATATCGAGCTCTGCCATATAATCCAGCACCGACTGATATTGGCCCTTGGCATAGGTAATCGCGCGATCCATAGCGAGCCCCGTCATCGCCTCAAATGACAAGGCCTCTTCATCAGGCAAAACACCCCAAAACGCAGGGTTGTAAAAAGAATCGTGGAAGGGGTACGTGTGGACAGAGACAAAATCGACCGCTTCAAATAGTTGAGTGAGATCATCTGTGTGGTAAATCGGGTTGCCGCCACCCCAAGACTCGTAATTATCTGAGCTGGTTACCCAAACGTCGGCCACTAGGTCGCCGCTTGCCTTGGCGTCTTGCAAGTAGTTCACCCACTTTAAGATTGTCTTCGGATAAACAAAATATGTGACTGCCCACTGCACCATCGCCTCGTTCCCGACAGCAATCGCCTTCACAATGCCGGGGTACTCGTTTGCAAGTCTTATCGCAGTATCAATCTCGCGCGAATTATTCTCCGGATTCCCTTGGGTATGGTCGGGCCCTGTTCCCTCAACCCACGCGTCATTTTCTGCATCCCAAACCGCCTCGGTCCAGGAATTTTTAGCCTCAATCCAAGCCCCCAGCATCACATACATTTCAAATGTAGGGTCTGCTGCCTTCTCTCGGCGAATTGCTTCGAGTAATCGCTCTGCCTGCGGAAACTGCGAGGTGTTGTAAGTCCGAAGTAGCTTCACGCCCATCGCATTTAGAATGCGGATATCGTCAGTCAATTGCTCGACGGTAGGTCCTTCCTCCCGGGTCTTCCCTCGATAGCCGCCATAGGAGATCGCTCGATAATCAGGGTTGCCAAAAATTTCCGCGGGTGCCGGTCCCCGGTCAGGGGTATTCGACGGTGAAGAACAAGCGACGATCGATGCCAAAATAGTTAACAGAGCAACTCGGAAAAAGGTAGAAGCAATGCGCACAGCAATCCCCAAAATAAAGCGTGTGCGTAGTATGAAACCAGGACCTCATTAACCGGGAATCGCTTGTCTCAGATCTCGCCCCATTCGGCGTGAACGGACGATCGACCCAAGCATTTAGTATGCTTTTTATAAAGGATAAGATTAAGTAGGATACGCCACCCCAGAAGGTAGCCCTAATCAGCCCCAGACCCCAACGTGCACTGTTTCAAACGCCCATCCCGTACTCAGCTGATACGCACTTTTATCGGTTACCTCGCTCTCCTCGCTTTCAGCAACTCAACATGGGCAAATACGGCAGGCGTCTTTCCTCCAGTAGTCCAAGAAGGACATCGATCGCTGCAGTACCGCGTCACCTTAAACCCAGATACCGGGGGCTTTGGCACCCGACTCCATTATCAGGAGAGCTTGAATGATGATGTGATGCTACGAGGCATCGTGCATGCGTCAGAAAACGAAACGGGCCACTCAAAAGTAGACTTCGTACAAGGTGAGTTGTTTTGGGATCTCAGCAAAGACACTGATCGACTGCGCCACGGATTTCGCTTTGACGCCCGCGCGCGTGGTCGCGGTGAACCCTCTTCTGTTTCCGTTAATTACGGCCTGCAGTACAACGTCAGTCCGCAATGGCAGGCGCGATTAGCGGTTTTGAATACTCGGTCGTTTGGCGGCAAGGCAGCTTCCGACATCCAGTTTCAAGCACGTAGCCAGCTGAGCTATCGAGCAAGCCCAGCGCTGAGTCTGAACCTTGAGTACTACTCGCAGTTGGGTGCCATTGACGATTTCAACCCTTGGAAAAATCAAAAGCATCAAATCGGTCCAAGTGTGAATTGGCGGGTTGCGAATGGCTGGACGCTTTACGGTGGCCTCTTGTCGAGCATGAACAACAGCTCGCCCGATACCGTCTATCGGATGTGGGTGACCAAAGCTTTTTAGCGTTTGATGCGATCAACGGGACAAGGCCTCTGTATCAGGATCCTGCTACGGGCATGAGAGAGTTGCGCGGGTATTAACGCGATAACTTAGTCTCGTAAAAATGTAGTCTCACAGTAAAAAAGGAGAGCGATGCTCTCCTTTTTTATGAGACCCCGATCTCAAACTTCGTTTCAGAGATACGAGGCCTAATTATAAGGCCAGGTTACAAGGCCCTTTTACATAGCAAGGTTACGAGATTTGGTCCGAACCGCCGGCTCTCTCCAACGAATTCCGCACCCACGCATCGCGGCAGATGAGGTTTCTACATTCCGTTCATGATCAGTGTCGTGACCACGCAGAGCATGGTGAGCCAGGTTCCGAAGTTACCCACCAACCCGAAGATATTAGGCATCTTCGACTGCTGTATACCGTAGGCATGAAGAATACGTGCAACGAACAAGGTACCGCCAAGAATATTAATGGTTTGTGCCGAGGCGCCGGTCATCGCCATCAAGCCTAGCCCGATGAGAATACCGGGTACGTACTCCGTGTTGTTGCCATGCGCACGCACGGCTTTTTCCAATGTGACGGGGTCACCGGAATCCCCCTGAGCTTTAAAGCGGTTTCGAACCACATTCAGCGCTAGTAACAGGGTGAGTAAAAGATTGAGGCCTACCCAAAGCGACAGGGCGTTTAATTGTGCTGCTTCCATGATGTCTGATCTCCTAGGACCGTGTATTTATTCTTGGTTATTTGCTTTTCTGGTTTTGTCGGCCGCTCTGTTTTACAGCTCAGAGAAGGCCTGTGTTTATTATTTTTCTAAAACGCCAGCTTCAGTAGACTTACCACTGGCACCCAGACTGTGCACTTATTTGAGTGCGCCGTAAACGATGTTTTTGAGCTGACCACGGAAGTTAAAGGTTGACGAGGGAATAAGCTGAGTCATGAAAATGACCTGTAGGTCCTCCTCTGGATCGACCCAGAAAATAGTGGATGCACGCCCACCCCAATAGAAGTCACCCGCGCCAACACTCGCAGATGCGACCTCGTCTAAGGTCGAGGCAAAGCCCAAGCCAAACCCGACACCTTCATTAGCTGTTTCAGAGAAGGCACCTAAGGCCATTTGTGCAAGAGACTGGCCACCTGCCAAGTGATTTGCGGTCATGAGCTCGAGTGTTCTTCGTCCCAAGAGCTGATACCCGTTGTACTGTCCTCCCTGACGCAACATCTCGCAAAAAGCCATGTAGTTCGCAGTCGTGCCAACCAAGCCTCCACCGCCAGAAAAGAAATTGCGACGGTGCCGGTAATGACTCGTCTCCGGGTCGTCTTCCAAGATCAACTTTTTATCGGGCATTCTCAGGTAGCAGGCGGCGAAGCGATCCGCCTGTTCATCCGCAACCCGGAACCCCGTATCTACCATGCCCAGCGGACCTAAAATCCGCTCCTGCAAAAACGACTCGAAAGGTTGCCCTGAGATAATTTCAACCAAGGCGCCACACACATCGGTCGCCAGTGAGTAGCACCAGCGCTGTCCCGGGTCGTAAAGTAGGGGAACACCTCCAAGCTTGTTGGCAAAGTCGAGAAGTGTCTCGCCTCCCCCTCGTGCGACACCGAGGTCTTTGTATACATCGTCAACCGGCGTCTCCATGCCGGGCAGCAAACCACCGTAAGTAAGGCCTGCGGTGTGACTGAGAATATGTTGCATTGTAACGGGCGAGGCAGGGCGGCGGGTGACCATTTCCGCACCTGACCCCTCCTGCCACACACGCTGGTCACGCCATGAGGGAATGAACCTGTGGACCGGGTCGGTCAGCTGAAAACGCCCCTCCTCCCACAGCATCATCAACGCGACAGAGGTAATCGGCTTAGTCATGGAATAGATGCGGAAAATCGTATCGTCGCGCATTGCCTTATTGCGCTCGCGATCCATGAGACCCATCGACTCAAAATAAGCGGGTATACCGTGTCGAGAAACCAAAACCTGACAACCGGGAATCTTTCCCGGATCGACGTAGTTTTCTCTCAGGTGCGTACCAATTCTCACAAGCTTTTCTTTCTGGAATCCGGCAGCCGTCGCATCTACTTCCATGGTGTTCTACCTCGTTATTCTCGGATCGAAATACCCCACTGGTAACGACCCACTTTTTGATTAAGTATCGCGGCGATGGGTAACGTCTCCCCACCGTATGTCTCTAATAGTCGCCTCATGAAGCCGGCAACGCAATTCAACGATGCGTCTGCCAAATAAATGTCTAAACTGACCACATAAGCGAAAACAATAAGGACCAACCATGAATATGCAGCTCGCGATCATTGACCTTCTTAGAGGCATGCCTCGACCGCTTCTTCGCATGCTCGCCGGTAAACCCTCGAGCATCGATGGCAATACGCTCGATCTCAACATGCACATGATGGCCAAGCTCGCTGCAAGAGGTGCTGGTGATAGTGAAGCACCCATGTCCGTCGATGCCTTTCGAGAAGCAGCAAGTGCCTACAACGGCCTCAACCTTCCTGTCGCTGATGGCGTGACCACGTCGGACACGGCTTTGCCGCTACTTGGCAACCATCTTCAGGCGCGCATTTACCGACCAGCGACCCTCTCAGGACCGCTGCCCGCAGTCCTCTTTTTCCACCAAGGCGGACTCGTCATCATGGATCATCTGACCGATGACCATTTTTGTTCACTCATGGCTGCTCGCTGCAAAGCCGTTGTTATTTCACTCGACTATCGCCTGTGCCCAGAGCATGCCTTCCCTGCACCCATCGAGGATGCAGAGGCGCTGTGGCATCACGTTCAGGAAAATGCCGCGGCAATGAATATCGATCCGCAGAGGGTGGCGCTTTCGGGCGACAGTGCGGGAGGACTTATTAGTAGCAGCTTAGCCATAAGATTGCGCGACAAAGGTGGCGTGCAGCCTGCGGCTATGTGCCTTGCCTACCCGTGGGTAACCACTAACAACGAGAACCAACCCTCGCTCAGTAGTTGCGCCAACACCTTCCCTTTAACCGCTGACACCATGCACTTTTTTAACGAGCAGGTATTTCCGAACGACCGAGAGAAAGACAGTGCACTGGCTAACCCACTGCAGGTAGAGGACCTACGTAATTTGCCACCCACGGTCATTGGCACCGCTGGATTCGATCCGATTCGGGACCAAGGCAATGCTTTTGCACAGCGACTTATCGATGCAAGTAATGAGGTAGAGCATTTCTGCTTCAAGAGCCTGACACACAGCTACCTCATGTTTGGTCGCGTGAGTCGCGCTGCGGAAGACGCCTGCGAGACGCTCGCATCATCGCTATCGAAGATACTCAACCGCACGAACTGAATATTCTGAGCGGCTTGTTATCCCACCATGCGACGGGTGAGCCATCGGCTCACCCCCATCCCAAATAGCCTGCTCAGTCGGTGCCAGGTTCTTGTTGACGAGCCAAGTACATGATGAAGCTCCCGTCGCTGCGTCAAGCCAAAGACCGCGGAGGCAACGGCGTCAGGCTTCATCTCCCAGGTCATGTTCTCGATATGCCGGGGATCTAAGGAGCGTCCCATTTCGGTATCGATAACCGGTGGCTTGATGCAGGTCACGTATATGTCGTCGGTCTCCCACTCCAAATTAAGCGCCTGCGTAATGCCATCAACGTAGAACTTGGTCGCGCTGTAAACTGCGAGGAGCGGTATACCGTGGATACTCGATGCAGAGCAGAGGTTAATCACCATGGCACCATCGGTTGCCTTGAGCATCGGGTGCGCAGCACATGACACCAGTGTCAAACCTGTCACATTCACATCTACCATCGCCCTAATCTGACTCTCGCTGTGGGTCATTATTTCCCCACCCGATAGCACCCCCGCATTGTTGACTAATACATCGAGCCTGCCACCCGTGGCTTGCGAGAAGGCAGCTAAGGCTTGATCGATAGAGGCACTGTCGCGAACGTCGCAGAAACCAGCGACAGCGTCTTTGAATTCAGGTTCAGACAGTAGCTCCTCACAACGCGAAACGTTGATATCAAATAAGCCAACTTGAAAGCCCTCACGCGCGAACTGACGCGCAATCGCCAGACCGATACCCTGCGCTGCACCTGTGATAAACACCGTCTTCATATCTCACCCCGCTCTTTGCTGTTTCTTTATCGTTTTCTTTCTCGTTGTTTTGCTTATCGTATTTTTCGTCGCCGCCGCAGTCATTGACTTGCTCTTTATTCTCGATAGAACACGGCTTTTAATTTTTATCGTTTTTTAGTGGAAGTCAGTTGGCGGCGACACATCAGTAGAGCACGGATAAGGAATTAGCCCAATAGGACACAAAATTTACCTCGCAGCCCTTCCCAGCCTGCAAAAAAATACGAATACTGCGGCTCCCCAATGGATCAGTGTAAATAAAAAGAATGAATTGGCCCCTTCTTGGCGATGCTGTACCTCAGCGAAAGCACCCTATTCGAACCTTGATTGGTCGTGTGGTGTTCAAACTCATCGGGTGGAAGCTCGAGGGAAACCTGCCAAACAGATCAAAACTCGTCCTTGTGGCTCTGCCACATAGCTCAAACTTTGATTTTATTTTGGCGCTGTCTGTTATCTGGGGATGGGGCCTCAAACTTAACTACATGGGCAAGCACACCCTCTTTAAATTCCCCCACGGCTTCTTCTTCAGAGCAGTTGGCGGTATTCCCGTAGACCGACGATCACCGCAAGGACTCATCGAAAAAATGACGGGCGAGTTCAACGCTCGGTCATCACTCATGCTCGGTATCGCGCCCGAAGGAACACGCAACAGCGACGGAACCTTGAAGGCGGGTTTCGCGCGTATTGCCATCGCAGCATCAGCACCGGTTGTGCCCGTCATCGTAAATTACAAGACGAAGACACTTACCTTAGGAACGGTCATAACGGATTTAAGCAGCGTGGAGAGCATTATCTCGGCGGTGAAAGCGCAGGGCCAAAGCGGTCATCGTAGAGCGCCAGCCAAGCTCTAGGTCAAACCAGCGATTTGTTGACCTCTTTTGCGACGCTCTCAAACAAACCCACCATGTGGCGCGCAAGCGGGGTTGTGTAAGTCTCCCGCTTAACCAAGAGCGCACTCTTCCACTCGATGGAGAGGGGTAGTGGCAGCTCTACCAAATCACCCGACTGGACCTGAGTGGCAAAGACCGCCCGTGGCCCCATGCAAATAGCATCGGATGACAACGTCAGTGACCTCAACGAGTCGTAGTTATCCGAGACGATCTTTAAATTGTTAAAGCCGGCAGGGATATTCTGACCTCGTACCGTTCCCTGAGCCTTTGGTGAAATTAAAGGATATTGAGTCAGCACCGACTCTGTAATCGGCTCACCACACAGAGGATGAGACGCACGAACCACAGCGACAATGTGGTCACTGACCATCTCAAAACCACGGATGTGATCAGTGGATTGCTCGGAGGCCGAGAAGGGACCAACAATAATGTCCAGTTCCGCATCGGCGAAGAGTTTGAGTAAGGTCTGATCGTCTTCCGCAACAATCGACACTGACACCTCTCCCGTTGTCTCGAGGAAGCGGCTGAGAACTTGTGGCAGCATCAATTGCTCAACAATAGGTCCGACGCCCAATCGCAACTCACCCGCATCTAGTGAGGTCATAAGCTCAACATGGCGCTTAATGTCACGCATTTGAGACCTTGCCCGATGCGATTCCGCCAGTACGTACTCGGCCACTGGTGTTGCTACCAGGCCTGTGGAATAACGGAAGAATAATTCCGCTCCCAAAGTGCTCTCGAGGCGGGCCAGGCGCTTGCTCAGCGTAGGCTGCGATATCGAAAGCTCAACACAGGCTTTAGAGAGGCTGCCCGTTTTATGCACGGCCTCGATCAACTCAATATCACGAATGTCCATTTTCAACCATTTTGAGATTTTTATCTGCCGACCTTTATTCTAATATTTTTGTAAAACTTTAAAAACTATTCATTAGTTTTGGTGCATGGCGCTTGGTAGGGTAAATAAAAAATTGAGGGGAAGATTTCTACAATGGCAACACCAACGCTAACTATTTGGGGAACCAGCACGCCGCGAAGCTTTCGACCGCTTTGGATGGCTGAGGAATTGGGTGTTAACTACGAGCACAAGCCCATCGGCCCAAGAACAGGCGAAACGCAAACCCCTGAGTATCAACAACTGAACCGAAAGCAAAAAATTCCGTTTATGCAAGACGGTGATGTGAAGCTATCGGAGAGCCTAGCGATTTGCCGATACCTACGCGACCAGTATCCCTCCGACCAAGTGCTCACGCCGCAGGATCTCGTTACGAAGGCGAAGGAGGACGAATGGTGCTGCTACATCTACGGCGAGCTGGATGAGACAAGCTTGTACGTGATGCGACGCCACGGCGATCTCGGCATGATTTACGGCGAATCTGAAACGACAGTAAAAGCCTCACGCGCCTATGCTGAGAAGCACTTCGAAGTCGTTGGTCAACTGCTTGAGAAGCGGCCTTATCTGGTGGGAGACCAATTCGGACTGGCGGATCTCTTCTTGGTATCGTGCATAGACTGGGCGAACGCCTACCAGGTT
This sequence comes from gamma proteobacterium HIMB55, assembly GCA_000227505.4. Taxonomy (NCBI): domain Bacteria; kingdom Pseudomonadati; phylum Pseudomonadota; class Gammaproteobacteria; order Cellvibrionales; family Halieaceae; species gamma proteobacterium HIMB55. The sequence goes on from AGIF02000001.1 coordinate 2,272,594, forward strand.
GCAATGCCTGACAGCTTACACGCCTACCATGCTCACATTGCTGAACGTCCTGCGTACATGCGGGCTATGAAACTCAACTATCCTGACCTTTTTGGAGGTGAATAATGGGTGCACTAGACGGATTAAAAGTACTTGATCTAACCAGTATGGTCTCAGGACCAGTCGCAGCGATGATGATGGCGGACCAAGGCGCGCGCGTCATAAAAGTTGAGCCGCTTGTCGGTGAGCAGATGCGACACATCGGCGGTAAACACAACGACGTGTCACCCGCTTTTTATTCGTGTAACCGCGGTAAGGAATCAATTTCTCTGGATCTCAAATCCGAGGAGGGAAAAAAGATCCTGCTAGAGCTCGCGGCTGATGCTGATGTCTTTATCCAAAACTTTCGCCCTGGTGCGATTGAGCGAATGGGCTTTGGCGAGGATGTGCTTCGTGAAAACAATAAAAAGCTAATCTATGTCTCTATCAGTGGCTTTGGCGAGAGCGGTCCGTACTCGCAAAAGCGCGTGTACGATCCCGTCATCCAAGCATTATCCGGTGCCACTGACATCCAGATGGATCGCGCGTCAGGGCGGCCACAAATGTTCCGTATCATTCTTGCAGACAAAGTCACTTCATTGACGGCCGCACAGGCGATTAGCTCTGCGCTCTATGTGCGTGAAAAGACCGGAGAAGGCCAGCATATTCGCTTGTCGATGCTAGAAACTATGATGTCCTTCTTCTGGCCCGAGGGTATGGCTGGACTTACCTACGGGGACATGGAGTTCGACGTAACGAAACTGCAGGGCACGCAGGACCTCATCTACGAAACGCAAGATCGCTACATCACTGCCGGCGCCATTTCTGACAAAGAGTGGGCGGGCATGTGCCGAGCGCTTAACCGCGAGGATCTGATTGAGGACCCGCGTTTCAAGACGGCCGGTGACCGATTTGTGAACGTTGAAGAGCGCAAACAAATTACTGCCGGTGAAATCAAAAAATGGGCAAGTGACGAAGTGCTCGAGCGACTGGATAGCGAGGGTGTCCCCTGCGCACCGCTGCTTACTCGCATGGAGTTGATGGATCACGATCAGATCCTCGCAAACGAATCCATTAATAAAACGTCTTACGAGGGTTTTGGCGAGGTTCGCCAAGCGCGTCCAGCAGCACGCTTTGACAAAACACCGAGCGAGATTGCAGGACCGGCACCCAAGCTCGGCGAGCACGGCCCGAGTTTACTCGCCGAACTTGGCTATAACGAAGAGACAATCGAGTCACTCATCGAAAACGGCCGTCTTAAGATCGGCCATTAAGTATCGGAGAACACTGACATGAAAAAAGTATGTTTGATTATCGGCGCAGGCGCGGGTATTGGCGGTTCAGTAGGTGCTAAGTTTGCAGAAAACGGCTATCACGCTGCACTTTGCCGTCGCAGTGATGCAGAAGGCTTGCAAAAGCTCGTTGATGGTATTGAGTCAAACGGTGGTTCAGCCTCGGGCCACATGCTGAATGCCGTAGAAGAAGGCGCTATCGAAAAACTCGTCGAAGAAGTTGAGCAAATTGGTCCCATCGAGGTTGTGCTCTTCAACCTTGGCGCACAGATCGGTAACCGATCACTCGAGAAAACATCATTGAAAACCTTCGAGCTGGGCTGGCAAATGGCGTGCATGGGTTTATTCCGTCTCGCCAAAGCGGTTGTTCCCGCCATGGAAGCTCGTGGGAAAGGTACCATTTTGGTCACATCAGCCACCGCTGCTGTGCGAGGAAACGAGGGACAGCATTCACACGCCGCCGCAATGGGTGGGCGACGCATGCTGTGCCAGACCCTGAATGCTGAGTACGCATCAAAGGGAATCCACATTGCTCACATTATCGTGGATGGTGCTGTCGATGCGCCCGACACCCTCGGCAAAATGTTGGGTGCTGAAATGTTTCAAAAGCTCCGCGAGACCCGGGGTGCAGAGGACGGTCTGCTGCGACCCAATGAGATGGCAGAAACCTATTTCCACGTCTCTCAGCAACACCGATCTGCATGGACCCACGAGTTAGACCTGCGGGCTTACTCAGATTTAGCTTGGTGGAACCACGCGCCCTAGGCTTTAATGAAGCGCTAATAACGAAAATGGGAGAAGGGGTATGGTACTAACCGTTACACCGTCTGATCAGGCTTGTGGCGCGCGCGTTGAGGGCATCGATCTAACACAGGAGCTCAGCGACGCCCAAGTGTCAGAGCTCCGACAACTGTGGCTCGAGCACAAGGTGATTGCCCTCCCCAATCAACCATTGATGCCCGAGGATCTTGAGCGAGTAGCGCAGTATTTTGGAGAAGTCGGGGAAGACCCCTTCTTCGGGCACATCGACGGCTACCCAAACATCTGCGCAATCCAACGCGACGCTGATGAGAAGACCCCCATTTTTGCTGAAATCTTCCATACAGATTGGAGTTTCATGGACGTACCTCCTGCGGGCACTGCGCTATTTGGCATCACTGTTCCACCGCACGGTGGGGACACCTTATTTTCCGACCAGGTAAAGGCGTACGATGAAATGCCGGACGAGTTACGGGAAAGGGTCGAGGGCCTCACTGCCATCCACTCAGCGGCTCGCGGTTACGCGCCTGATGGTGCCTACGGTGACGGTGACCAGGCCAGTGGTCGCAGCATGCAGATCAAGCCCAGCGAAAAAGCCCGTGAAACCTGCTCACACCCACTTGTAAGAGTGCATCACGAGACGGGAACGAAGGCACTCTTCTCATCCGCGGCCTATATCCAAGGATTTGAAGGCATGTCACCTGAAGACGCTGAAGCGTTGATTATGGAACTCTACGTTTATCAGACGCAGGAGAAGTTCCAGTACCGCCACAAATGGGAAAAAGACATGTTGGTGATCTGGGACAATCGATCTCTTCTTCATTCAGCAACCGGTGGCTTCGATGGCTACGACCGGCTACTCCACCGCGTCACCATTGCGGATACGCAGTGGTAACAACGCGTTTACTACCACCAGAGAAAATCCGTATTTATGATTTCCGATGCATTACTCGACGCGCTTGCTCAAGCGATAAGCAATAACACCCAGCTCCCTGAGTTCACCGCTGGCATTACGGTAGCAGACGCCTATCAGCAGCTACCGGAGCTCACTAAGCGTGTGACAGGCAGTCCAGCGGGTATCAAGGCCGGCATTACAAACACCGACTTACAAAAGCTATTTGGTCTTGAAGAAGCACTTATCGGGTTGCTATATCAAAATCGTGAAATCAAAAGTGGCGACAATCTGGTGTATTCGCCACACAGACGAATCGAATGCGAGATGGCCATTACTTTTGATGCGGACGGCGAACCCATCGCCGTCGGTCCAGCCATTGAATTTGTCAGTCTGGATTTCGCACGCCCAGAAGACATGACGCCAGGCAATGTCACACTCTGTAACCTAGGTGCAGATCAGTTTATCCGCGGTGAAATGACCGACTGGGATAGCTTTGACTTTGAAGCGCTTTCAACGCTTGAAATCGTAGCAACACGCAATGGCGAGACATTGCTTACAACCACACCGATGGACTCGCTTGGCGGACCAAGATTGGCACATGAATGGTGTATGGCAAAAGCCACAGCGCTTGGCTACGACTTTCCTGAAGGCGGCATTTTACTCGCGGGAACTAACGGCTCAGCACTGACGGGTGAACCCGGTGAATACGCGATTCATTTCGGTCACCTCGGATCGATTCAGTTCACGATCACAGAAAGCTAGCTCTAGGCCCAACCACAACACCTACTCGCATTTTCAGGGTCTTATCTCCAAGGGCTAGTTCCAAGGCGCTCTCTGTAAAGCCTTCTCTATTAGGCCCTCAGCTCACTAGCACGCTCGTTTTCTTTTGGGTTAACGTTGCAACGACACAATAATGAAAAAAGGTCTTGTTATGAGTTCTGGATTTGCAACGCCACGCGTTAAGCGTGTCATCAGTATTTTCGGCGCACTTTGCGTTCTTACGATGGCTGGCTGCGATCAGTCAGAAACCAATTTGCCAACCCCAAAATACTCAGCAACCGTTGTGAAAACCGAATTTGGCATCCCACATATTACTGCCGACTCATGGGGATCACTCGGCTTTGGGGAAGCGTACACAGCAGCTGAAGATCAGCTCTGCAATATGGCGCTTGCGCTGGTCCAATCCCGCGGCGAAAGCGCTGCTGTCTTCGGCCCCGGACCAAAGAATCGAAACGCCAGCCGTGACATTGTCGTCAAAGCCCTCGCCATTTCAGAAAGGGCTCAGCGGGCCCTTGCGGAGCAAACGCCCCCCATCCGCGAATGGATCGAAGGCTATGCGGCGGGCTACAACCAATATGTCACCGAGCAGCAGGGGAATTTTGGATCGTGGTGCGATCAAGCTGACTGGGTGCGGCAGGCCACGGCCGAGGAATTCATGGCGCAGTATGTGACCTTGGTTTACACGTTACCTCGGATCGCAGGCGCGATTACTGCCGCAGCCCCGCCAATTGCTAAGCCCTCGGCTACAAAAGCTACTGATATGACCTCAATGCCCCGCGATCATAGAGGCATACGCATCGCCGCATTGGATGAAGCGCCTGCTCTGGAAGACACACTGACCGATATGAAACTTCGTGACATGGGCTCGAACGCTTGGGCAATCGGTACCAAGCGCTCAGAGAACGGGAAGGGATTACTGCTCGCAAACCCGCACTACCCTTGGTACGGCATCGCACGCTTTTGGGAGAAGCACCTGACCATCCCTGGCGTCTATAACGCCTATGGCGCAGGACTCATCGGTACGCCAGGTGTGGCCATCGGCTTTAACGATGCGGTGGGGTGGTCGCATACCGTATCGAACTCTAAACGCACCGTGATGTATCAACTTGCGTTAAATCCGGATGATCCAAGCCAGTATCGGTTTGAAGACGATTGGCGTTCGCTTACGTCTACCGACGTTAGCATCACGATCAAAACACCCGAAGGCCTAGTCAATAAAGCCCATACTGTTTGGTTTTCACACCACGGCCCACTAATGGCATTACCCGGTCTCAGCGATGATCCCATGACGGTTTTCGCGGTGAGAGATGCAAACGCCGAAAACATCCATACATTCGCTCAGTGGCAAGCCATGGGCAGCGCACAGAGTATGGACGCTTTTATTGACGCTCACCGCCAATACAACGCGATGCCTTGGGTGAACACCATTGCGGCCTCTGCAGATGGTCGTGCGGTGTACATCGATAATTCCAATGTTGGGGCGTTGAGCAACGCCGCTATCGGCGCATGGCACGAGACGATAAAAGCCGTGCCCAAATTACAGTACCTATTCCTGTCTAAAGGGTTAGTGATCCTGGACGGAAGCAAAGCGATGAACGACTGGCTCGAGACCGACTCTCCGATCCCAAACACCGAGCCGTTCGAACGTCGACCCCTTATCGAAAGCGAGCAGTATGTCTTCAATGCCAATGACAGCTACTGGTTGAGCGATCCTGAAAATCCAGCAGCGTCCTTGTCGCCGCTTTACGGTCCAACCATGACACCTCGCAGCGTGCGCACTCGGATGAATATAGCCCTACTGAGACCCGACAGCGACTACGACTACGCAGGAGACGATGGGAAATTCAGTCGAGGCGAGATTCAGACTGCGTTGTTTAGTAACGACAGCCTCACAGCGGCGATGTTGTTGCCTGAACTGCTGTCAGCCTGTCGAGCAAACCCTGAACACACCATCGATGAGGCGAGCGTGAGCTTAGAGGAAGCTTGTGCTGTGCTCACACGCTGGGACAGACGCTTCAATAGCGAATCACGCGGTGCGGTGCTATTTCGTGAGTGGATAACACGCTACCCCTACGATGAAACTTATCTGGGGTCGTCGCTTTTCCAGAATAGCTTCAACCCGGCTCAAGCCGCTACAACACCTTCGGGGCTCGCGAATTCAGACACAGCGCTGGATAAACTCGCCGAGGCTGTCCTACTGCTCCAAGGTGAAGGCATCGCGCTCGACACTGCGTTGGGTAATTTACAAATCGGGCACAGACTCGATCGTCAATATCCGCTGCATGGCGGCAATCGGCACGAGGGCATAGCGAATCTCCAGGTAACAAATACGCCCGGAAATAACCCAACAGAGACACCGGTATTCTCAGGTAGCGACGCGTTCGTTGCCGACAGCAATAGCTTGTCGGAAACAGGCTATAACGTGGTCCATGGGTCGAGCTTCATCATGACTTTAGGCTGGACAGAGAACGGCCCAGAAGCGGAGGCCCTTTTGTCTTATTCTCAGTCGGGCGACCCGAATTCTCCGCATTTCGATGATCAGACACAGTTGTACGCGGAGAAAGTCTGGCGCCCTATTCGCTACACGCCTGTTGATATCGAGGAAAACGCCGTATCGACGCGCATTGTCAGCTCAGCAAATTGAGTCAAAAAAAAGCCCGCAAAAGCGGGCTTTTACTTATCCAAGCAGCAACAACTGAGTCTTAATCAGGCGCCTTCGACAGATCCTCGCGGATAAAGCGTGAGGCAATCACATAGAAGACACCTGAGATAAACATGGCCGTGGGCACGATGTACATCATGGCGTAGCGTAGAGAGTCTGTACCGTGCTGATCAACCAGCATGTCACTCACCAGACCAACCGTTGTTGGTCCCATACCAAGGCCAATGATATTCAGGATAAAAAACAGTAAGGCGGAGGAGACAGCACGCATTTTAAGTCCCACCATGCCATGGACGCAGGCAATGGTTGCGCCGAGGTAGGCATTTGACAGCACCGACGGGATCACCATACACATCAACGCCGTGTAGGCATCATCAACCCAAAACGTGCTGATCTGAAGCGGAATAGAAATCACACAGGCACAGACCGCTACCCACATGTACCAACGCTTGTCGTTCTTACCGAGCTTATCGGCAATGACACCCGAGCCGAATACACCAATCGCACCGCCAACACCGATGATCAAAGCTAGCCATGTACCAAGCTCACCTGTGGGCATCTGATGCGTCCGAATCATGAACGACGCTACCCAGTTTGCCGTGCTGTAGCCGGCGAAGGCATTCATAGCCGCGCCCAGCGCCATAAAAATAAAAGAAGGGCGGCTCACCAATAGCTTGAAGACCGTCAGCATCGAGGGATTATCACCGCTGGTAACGCGGTTTTCGGTCAAGCCACGAATCGGCTCAGGGACCGTAAGATACAGAACCAGAGCGAGGATGACACCAGGTACGCCCACCACGAAGAAGGCCACACGCCAGCCAAAAAACTCGTTCAACCAGCCACCAAACAAGAAGCCAAATAGAATGCCAATGCTGATGCCGGTCGAGTAGAAGCCAATCGCACTGGCACGTTTTTCCGGGGGGAAAATATCTGAAATCATCGAGTGCGAGGGGGGGCTTCCACCCGCCTCACCGATACCGACACCGACGCGCGCTAACAAAAGCTGCCAGTAGTTTTGAGCCAGACCACTGATGGCTGTCATACCACTCCAAATCGTTAGCGAGATCGCCACAATATTTCGTCGGTTACCACGGTCAGCCAAGCTGGCAATGGGTAATCCAGCGAAAGTGTAAAACAGTGCAAATGCGAAGCCCGTGAGCAGCCCCAGCTGCGCATCACTCAACATGAGATCGGCTTTGATGGCCTCCTGCAGGATCGACAAAAGCTGACGATCGATGAAATTAATGCTGTATACGAGGGTGAGAATACCCAGCGCATAGTAGGCCGTCTTTGTGGAGCCGTACGGATTGGTAGCGGACGGGGCCGCCGAGTTAGAGTCTGTCATTAGTTACCACTATTTGAATTATGTTTTGCGGTGAACGCGGACAACGCCGCATTCGTAACTTAAAGCTACACCAACATCGCTGTCATGGACCAGCTATAACCGCCAAAACTTCAGTGACAATGCGCATAAGCGTTGAGAGCTTAGTCTTTTGCTACGCGATTAGCTTTGAGAAGGACCATTCTCTGATCCCGCGGTGTCAGGCTATACGGCGCTCAAGCAATCGGAACAGTGGGTATCCAACGACGATCAAACCAAGTGTTATGGCAAGCTGCAAAGGGTACTGGGCCGCCGTGTAGAGCACGGTCCAGCCTGTGATACCCAGAAAAATAATCGCTGGCAGGGGGTAAAACGGGACAGTAAATACAGATTGCTGAGCTTCGCGCTTGCGCCGCGCCCGACTGACGAAGAGCGCCATGACCGTAAAAAGAGTATTAGTGGCCATTACCAACCCAGCAAAAAGCAGAATCTGCTCGAACGTCGACGTCCACAAAAAGAGGAGCGCAACCGCGCCCATCACGACGATTGCGTTACGAGGTAGGCCATGCGTGTTGGTACTGCCCAACCAACTCAGTCCGACGTAGTCCTCGCCCAAGCGCTGCAAGGCACGGGGCCCTGCCATGACCATGGCACTGACTGTCGAAATAAGAATGCCGGACAACAGTAATGAGACAACGAAAGCACCCTTAGGTCCAAGGACTTCGTCCGCAACAATGTAGGCAATCTCCACCTCCCCCGATAAATCAGCGGTAGGTGCAGAGGTAAGGAACACAGTGTTTAACAGCACATAGATAAGTGTGACCACCGCACAGCCAACAACAAGCGCTCGCGGTAAGTCGCGCTGCGGCTCTTTTAACTCACCCAGAATATAGGTAGCCGCGTTCCACCCGGAGTAAGCGTAAGTCACATAGATGAGTGCAACAGCACCGGCACCTGTCGCGATCTCGCTCGCATCCATTAACGATGACAGAGGAAGCTGCTGGGAATACTGACTTCCGGCGATCCAAGCAGTCCCAATAAAGACCACAATGAGCGCAAGTTTGAGTAAGGTGAGTACGACTTGTCCTCGAGAACTTTCTCGATAGGTGCGGGTGTGAATAGCAATCATCGCGAGGATTAGCAGCGTCGCCGTTACTTTGGGCGGTGCTGCAGGAAATGCTGTCGCCAGATACACGCCAAACGTCAGAGCAGCCAGTGCAATCGGTGCGGCAAACCCGACCGTTGCGGAGACACCACCCGACAGGAAACCTGCGTAAGGGTGGATCAGCTCAGATAGAAAGTGATACTCACCACCCGAGCCTACGTGATGGGCCCCGAGTTCGGCGTAGCACAGCGCACCACAGAGCGCACACAAACCGCCAAGCACCCAGAGCCAAATGATCGCGCCCGTAGATTCGATCGCAAGTAGTTGAAAACCGAGCGACGTGAACACGCCGGTACCGACCATATTCGCAATCACCACCGCCGTGGCCACATTGACTGAATAACCCGCTGACTGCGACATATGCTAGAAATCCAAAAAAAAACGCAAAACACCTGCGAAACATCGCGCTTGCCCAGTGGTGAAAATCGCAGACCGCTAATCTAACAGGTATGCTTGCCGCTGACCTAAACGAGCCTCATTCTGGACTTCATCGAGAACATCACGTGCGAATTGCCCTCTTCTACAATCGCGATATCTACGCGCACAAGGCTCTAAATTTGCTTACCCCTAGACTAAGTGAACACTCACTTTCATTTTTTTATTCGAATTACGTGGGTGGAAATATAGTTCGTGATGCACGCCTGCAAAAACTTGCCGAATTTGAAAAGCGCTTTGATACGCGACCCGGCTGTAGCTTCGAGGAGCTCGCGCAATCAGCGGGAACTGTCGAGCACGGGATATCTGATATCAACGGCCGTGATGCTGCAAAACTTGCTGACTTTAAACCTGACTTGATCATTAGTATTCGCTTCGGCCAGATCTTTAAGGGACCTGCAATCTCGATTCCGAGACTCGGTATTATCAACCTTCACTCAGGTCTGCTTCCAGACTACAAAGGCGTGATGGCGAGCTTTTGGTCTCTGCTCAACGGCGAGTCACATCTCGGCACGACGCTACACTGGGTAACCGACAGTAAAATCGATTCTGGACAGGTGATTTCCCGTTGCCGTCAGACGGTTCAGACAGACCTCACCTACAGCGAGCAAGTCCTTGCGCTTTACGAGCCGGGCGTGACACAAATCCTTGACGCGGTTACCCAGATCGAGGCACTGGCCAAGCAACCCAAGGAGGACCTTCCGAAGGGGAGCTATTACAGCTTCCCCGAAGCTAATCATTTAGACGCTTTTGATGAGGCCGGCTGGACATTGTTTTAGACCGACAACCCCGGCTCAAATCAGAGAGTATTCCCGAACCGCACTTTCACACTACACTGGGGGCCTCCGAATAAATCTGACAGGCGAGGCCACACACCATGCGCAACACGTTGCAGCGCGCACTAACCGCAATTTCACTCACGCTACTCACCGTTCAAGCCAGCATTGGCAATACTGCTGACCTACTGGTCTCAGGCACGATATACACGGCTAATGACCAGGCGCCGACGGTAGAAGCAGTAATCATCCGAGAGGGCCGCTTTAACTACGTCGGAACCCTTAAAGGTGCATTAGAAAACGTTGCTAAAGACCACCAGCGATTAGAGCTGGGGGCACGCATTGCCTATCCTGGCTTTATCGAAAGTCACGGACACTTATCAAGCCTGGGTGAAGCCATCACAAACCTCGATCTCAATGGTGTAGACAGCTATCAAACCATCGTTGGCATGGTAGCCGACGCGGCAGCAAAAGCAGCGCCCGGTCAGGTCATCAAAGGGCGCGGCTGGCATCAGAGCAAATGGGACTCCCAACCAAAAACAACCGTTGATGGCTTTCCTACACACCGATCTTTGTCAGAGGTGAGTCCAAATAACCCTGTGTTTCTCGGGCATGCGAACGGACATTCGGCGCTGATAAACCAAGCCGCCATGGATGCTATTAACCTCTCGTACAGCACCGCACCGCCAGAAGGTGGTGTCATTGTGACGGACGCAAAAGGTAATCCAACCGGCATCCTGCACGAAAACGCTGTTGATCTGGCCTATCCCCTGATCGCTCTATCAGTCGACTCTGCCAAGACAGCCATTCTGGCCGCACAAGACCATGCGTTTCGTTGGGGTATTACCAATTTTCACGATGCGGGCGCGGGCAAGACTGACATCGAAGCACAGCAAGCGCTCGATGCTTCGGGTGATCTTAAGCTTCGTGTTTACACCATGGTAAGTGCTCAAGATGAGTCGCTCGCGAGCTACTGGCTTGGGCGTCCTCCGATCATCGCTGATGATGCGTCTCGCCTGACGATCCGGTCTTTCAAGGCGGTGATGGATGGCGCCTTGGGATCCAGAACGGCTTGGCTTCACGCGCCTTACACCGACGACCCTGGCACCGCTGGCGTGCAGACCTTCGACGAAGCTCGACTGCTTGAAATCATGAAACAATCAACTGAGCACGGTTGGCAAATCAACACACACGCGATTGGTGATAAAGCCAACACAGTGGTCTTGGACGCCATCGCCTCAGCCAGACTCGAAGGCCGCGACCACCGTGCACGGATTGAACACTCGCAACACCTGATTCCGCCTGACATTCAGCGCTTTGCGGATTTGGGCGTTATCGCGTCTATCCAAGCCATTCACATGAGTTCAGACCGACCTTGGGCGATCGATCGTCTCGGTAAAGAGCGTATCGAGTCCGGCGCTTATGTATGGCGCGATCTGTTAAACGCAGGTGTTCACTTGGCAAACGGTACGGATGTTCCGGTTGAGCCCATCAACCCACTTGCTAACTTCTACGCTGCGGTGGCGAGAAAGACCTTAAAGGGCACACCGGAGAATGGCTTTGAGTTAGAACAACGGATGACACGCGAAGAAACATTGAAGTCAATGACGCTGTGGAACGCTTATGCAGCCTTTGAAGAGCGCAACTTGGGGTCGATTGAGGTTGGAAAGCGCGCGGATATCACCGTATTAGATAAGGACATCATGACCATAGAAGAAGCAGAGATTCTCTCAGCCGATGTGGCGATGACTATTGTTGCAGGTGAGGTTGTCTACACGGCGCCGTGAGTGAGACGTCGTAAGATAAATGAGCGAAAGTCTGATGCGATCAGTTAATCTGCGCTAATGCGAGACAAAAAAAACCCGCCGTAAAGGCGGGTTTCTTTTTAGGTGTTCAACTTCCTTAGAAGTTGTAACGGCCCTGGATGTACCAGCTACCGCCGTTGAAGCCGAGTGGGCTGTCTTCGGGGTAAAGCTGACCAACGCCGCCTGGGTTTGGTGTCTTATCGGGATACTCGTCAAAGAGGTTCTCCGCACCAACTGTAAGCTCAAGCGCTTCAGTCACCTGGTAAGCGAGCTGGAGGTCAACAAGCGTTGTTGAACCTACGCTGTAGCCATTGCTAGTTGAAGTCCACGCACCGTAGTAGTTCGCACGAACCAATGCACGAACATTACCCATTGTGTGTGTCCACGCAACGTTACCCTTCAGGTTTGGCAACTGATCTTCAAGTGCTTCAACACGACCATCAGAGATGGGGTTGATTGAACCACGGCTATCAACCGTTGTTTCGTTGTAGTTGAACGCGAACGTCAGAGTAGACGCGCCGCCCATAGCGTCAAAGTCAACGCTACCTACAAGGTCAACACCCTTGGTTGTTGTGCTAAAGCCATTCGTGAAGAAACGGAACTGCTTCAGATCTTCCAGACCGACGAAGTCAGTACGGTTAATCGCACCTGAATCACCAAGCTGAGTCAAACCATCGCTCACTGACGCATAAGAAGCGCCACCTGCGTAGTTGAGTGCTGCAAGGAAGTCGATGTTTGCACCAAGTGCAATACGATCTTCTACGCTGATGTTGTAGTAGTCCAAAGTGAACGACCAGTTATCAACATCGACGGCAACACCGATCGAGTAGTTATCCGCATCCTCAGTACCGAGTTGTGGACGACCATTGCCTTGGCTCTCTACGAAATCAGCAGCAAGCTGGCCCGCAGCTGAGAACAATGGCAGTGTGCCTTGGTCAGTCAACTGACCGTTTACGATCTGAGTTGTCACGTTCGTGATGCTCGCCTGACCTGATGTAGGTGCGTGGAAGCCTGTTGAACGTGCTGCACGGATACGAACATCATCGCTCAAGCGGTAAACACCAGCCAACTTGTAGTTAGTGGTAGTACCGAAAGCACTGAAGTCCTCGTAACGAGCAGCTACTTGGAGAGTCAACGCATCAGTCACGTCAGCTTCGAGGTCGACAAAGTACGCAGTACTGTCTTGAGAAGCTGATGTGTCATTTGGGAAGCCACCGAAGCCGTTTGAGCTTGATGAGAACCCTTGTGACGCCAATGGACCCAGCGCGTAAGACGCTGCATCACCAGCGAAAAGATCGAACTCTTCTTCACGGTATTCAGCACCGAATGCGATGTTGAGGTCTGAAGCAAAACCAGCGTCGACAGTCTTAACGAAGTTAAGGTTGTACAGAGTCTCAGTCTGCTCTTGACCACCAGGTACGAAGTCACGAGGTGTATTTGGACCGAGAGACGCGTTCACTGTGTTTCGGATGAAGTAGTCAGTACGGTTTGAACCACGCTGAGCACTCAGGTCATAAGAAACACCACCCATGAGGTTTGACTCACCACGGATACCAACAGCGATCGCTGAGTCTTCGTTATCACCACCAAAACGCGGAACGAAGCCTGAAGGGATTGTCTCGATGAATGAGAAGCAGTTTGGATCAGCCGTTACTGACGCCAAGAAACCTGCATCAGGAATAACGCCGTTGCCAGGCAATGGGATACCGTCGATACAGCTGCTGCCGCCGTCCATGTCGCCTACGAGTACAGAAGCTACTGCATCGTCAGCATCAGACGCCATACCTGTGAGAGGATCAACTCGTGGTCCACGGTATACACCGCCACGCTGACCGCCGCCGCTGCCGTTACCAACAACGTTACGGTAGTAGAAGCCACCTGCAACTGAACGCTCTGCGTAGTTACCGAAAGCATACAACTCAGTTGAGTCGTTCAGCTCGTAGGCTGCGTTAACAAAGATTTTGTTATCGTCTTCTACGTCAGGGGTACCCCAGTACTGAGGCGCCTCATTTGTGTATGAGTTGATGGTGCGGAAGTCAGAAACCGGCGCATAACCACCTGCGATACCTGCAAGTACGTCGCTACGAACGACTGAACGTACAGTACCTTCAACATCACGGACTTCACCGGTGATGTTGATGAAGCCATTGTCACCAAGAGGTAGACCGAGGTTGGCAGAAACCATGTAGTTAGTGCCGTCACCTTCGAAGGTTGAACCGTAGCGTGTAACAACTTCAAGGCCTTCAGCGTCGTCGCGCAAAAGGAAGTTCATTACACCGGCAATCGCGTCAGAACCGTGCTGCGACGATGCACCGTCACGAAGTACTTCTACCTGCTTGAGTGCAAGCGAAGGGATTGCCGCCAGGTCAACACCCTGAGCACCGTCGGAGATACCACCACCGAGGAATGAGATCACAGAACCACGGTGACGACGCTTACCGTTTACCAGTACCAATGTGTTGTCTGGAGACAAGCCACGGAGGTTTGCTGGACGAACGATTGTTGCCGCGTCACTGATGGGCTGAGAGTTTACGTCGAATGAAGGAACCGAAGTTCGCAGCATGTCTTGGATGTCAGTTGAGCCGTTGTCACGGAATTCAGATCCGGTGATGACGTCTACAGGAACAGGTGAATCGGCAGCTGAACGATCAGCAACGCGAGTACCCGTTACGATGACTTCCTCAAGGTCGCTATCCTGAGCAGCAGCTTGGAGGGGAAGACCCATAGCTACAGGGACAGCTAAAGCCAGAATTGCCAGCTTTTTGCGTGGGAAAAATGTATTCACAATCACTCTCCTTTAGAGCTTCATGATGTTTTGGAGTCGCTACTCCACCTACGACAACCTGTCGTCAATAAATATTTACGAAATATTCGTAAAAAAGTATTGCCACTTTCGGATATCGAACAGGCGAAGTTACAGAAAAGTGACAATCGTTACCAGTATTTTGATGTGCACTTTTCACTATGCGGGCTCTGCCTGCATGGACAGCTATACGACGAAAAGGGGTAGACAGAGCACAGCGCTGATTGAAATTAATTTGATCTTCTCAGTCGCAGGCTTTTCCCAGTCGAAGGCCTTGAGACACTTTGTTTATACAAAGTACTCATCCCTGGGAATCAGCAGACCCGGTTCGAAAGCGCTGGCCTGCTGACAGATCGTTGGGAGGGTATCAATGAACGATCGTTGACGGGGTCGATACTTGAGACACGGTCATTAATTCACAGAGAGCGTTAAGCGCCCTCCTTCTCTTTCCAATAGGCGGCAACTGTTTGCGCACCGAAATCGGCGATTGCGTTAAAGAAGGTATCGGGGTCTCCGTGACGCATCTGCGCCAAGCCCATCTCCATCTCTTTCGCATAGATATATTCGGGTTTATCCGCATTTACCGCCTCCCAAATACAGCGCGCGCAATCCATAGGGTCATCGCCCGCATCGATGACCGCGTCGGACATGCCACGCTTGGACCCATCGCCCGTCAGCGCATTCCGTGAAACGTCCGTCGCGACAGAGCCGGGGAGGATATTCGTCACTTTGATATTGTGAGTGCGATCAACCTCGGTACGAAGTGCATCCATGTAGCCAATCAAGCCGAACTTTGCAGCCGAATAAGCCGTCCTGAGCGGCGCACCAATGCGTCCTGCCACAGAGCTAATCCCAATGATGTGGCCGCCGCCGGCATCTGCCATGCGTGCCAGCTGTAACTGTGTAAGCCAAATAGGCGCGATCAAATCGACGTTGATCAGGTCAGTGTAGACCTCAGGCTTGGCATCGATAGCTAAACATCGTTGGCTAATCCCGGCGTTGTTTACCAAGACGTCAACGCGTCCTTGCCAAGCCCACGCTTCATCCACCTTCTCCGCAAGCACGCCATAGTCAGTTACCTCGAAAGGCAGCACCAAGCAATCTACCGGCAACTCTGCAGCGAGCGACTCAAGCGCCTCTACCCTTCGCCCTGAGAGAATCAACTTCGTAGGCTGTTGCGCTGCCGTTTGAGCCAGTGCTTTTCCAATGCCTGATGAAGCACCCGTAATCCAGATAACCTTGTTTGCTAAATCCGTCATGTATCTCTCCTATTTGGCTCTTGATCGCCTAGTCGGCGACCTCAGCCGAGCACGCTTTTTATTTGGTGTGGCCTCTAGACTTTACTCAATCTGGAATAAGAGGTCAGCCTCTAACACCGACGGACCCACAAAACGCTAGTCACCCAGCTCCTATTAGGGGTATTCATCAAGAGCCCGCTCGTCGATATCATTAAAGCCGAGCAAAACGTCCCGGCGTGATTGAAGCTATCCGTCGCGAATATGCGTATAGCTCTCGCATTACTTAGGATTTTTATATGTCAGATCAAAGACCCTTAGCAGGCCTTCGTGTCGTTGAATTAGGACAACTGCTTGCAGGACCGTTTACGGGCACCATCCTCGGCTACTTCGGCGCCGAGGTCATAAAAGTCGAACCGCCAACCGGCGATCCCATTCGGCAATGGCGCGAAGTCAAAGACGGCACCTCGCTCTGGTATCACTCGCTCGCCCGGAACAAGAAAAGTGTGACCCTAGATCTCAAATCTGAGCGAGGCCAAGAACTTGCCTTCGACCTTTTGTGCAAGGCTGACGTTGTGATCGAAAACTTCAGACCTGGACTGATGGAGAAGTGGGGGCTCGGACCAGAGGCCGTAAAAGAGAAGAACCCTGGCGTCATCTATGCGCGTATCTCCGGCTACGGGCAAACCGGACCGTTTGCCAACAAACCCGGCTACGCCTCTGTCACGGAAGGCTATGGTGGCTTCCGCTACATTAACGGCGAGCCCGGTGAAGCACCTGTTCGACCTAACATCTCCATGGGCGACACCCTTGCGGGCATTCATGCAGCGCTGGGTGTGGCCTTGGCTATTATTCAGCGTCATCAATCGGGTGAAGGACAGGTTGTCGATGTCGCACTCTACGAATCGATTTTCAATCTACTGGAGGGCGTAGTGCCTGAATTCGATGGTGCTGGCGTTATTCGTGAGCCTTCGGGTACAACCATTACCGGCATCGTTCCAACCAACACATATCTATGTAGGGACGGCAAGCATGTTGTCATCGGCGGTAATGGCGACAGTATTTTCAAGCGGCTCATGACCGAGGCGGGTAGAGCGGATATGGCGGAAGACCCCGAGCTTGCAAGCAATCCGGGGCGAGTGGTTCATCAGGAGCAAATCGATACGGCTTTATCAGACTGGTGCGCAGAACACAGCTCTTCGGAAATTATTGACAGGCTCGAAGCAGTCCGTGTGCCAGTAGGCCCTATATACAGTGTTGAGGATATGATGGCCGATCCGCATTACAACGCGCGCGGTATGTTCGAGACCGTCGAGATAAACGGCGAACCGCTAAAGATTCCGGCAATCATGCCAAAGCTTTCACGAACGCCTGGAGAAACTCACTGGCCGGGCGCAGCTATTGGCGAACACAATAGCGAGATTCTGGGTGGTCTGTTAGGGCTCACGGATGAGGAAATCGCGCAGCTTTAATCGGAATATTGAAATAGACGTGCACACCCATCGCCGGTGAGGTTTCAAGGGTACTTGAACGAGTGAGCACATTGAGCGCTTCTTTCGGCACTCTTTGTTGGCGGTTATTACTGGCACACCTTCACCTCTGCACCGCGCTTGAACGCGAATGGTCCAGCCAAAAGGAACGAGTGAACCGTGTTAGTAAAAGTGGTACAAAAAAAGGGGGCAGAAGCCCCCTTTTTTATGGTCATCGATTTTTAAAAGCGGTAGCTAAAGTCTAGACCGTAGCCACGGAGTGCTGAGGGGTGGTTGAAGGTGCCACCGAACTCAGGCGCTGGAATCACTTCCTGAAGATACTTCTCGTCGGTCAGATTGCGACCCCATGCAGTGAGCGTCCAGTTTGCCGCCTCAAGACTGATGCGCGCATCAACCGTTGAGTAGGCATCACGCGCTGACTTCGAAAAGTCCTGGTTAAAGCCGGGTGCAAAGAAGGCATTCCAGATCGTTGGAGTCTGCTCGCCTTGCAGCGTGTGGAAGTGGGTTTCGCCGACGTATTGATAGTCAACACGCGCCACGAGATCCATACCCGATCCAACAGAACTTACCCACTCAACGCCTAGGTTACCGCTCGAATCGGGCGCCTGAGGTACGTCGTTACCGACAGACAACGGACGGTTTCTGTTCTCTTCGATCTCTGAGTTGAGGAAGCCTGCACCACCGTAGACTGTCAGATTTTCAGTCATCGCAAACGATGCATCGATCTCAAAGCCACTGATTGTGAGCTCATCGATCGTCGTCACTGTTCTTAGGAGGCCAAAGGGGCCTGCGAAGAATTCGAAGAACTGGTTGTCTTCGACATCAGTGCGGAAAGCCGCACCGTTGATTCGAACGCGACGGTCCATGAACTCCGCTTTGAAGCCCACCTCAACCGACGTCGATACTTCTTTGTCGTAGTCATCCGTGATTTGAAGCTGCGCATCAACCGCTTCGCCAGGCCCGCCGAATCCTGAATTAAACCAGAAGTTCAACGTATCGCTCGTACCCACACTATTGAATCCACCCGAACGGAAACCCACACCATACGAGGCGTACCAGTTGACCGCATCAGACGCCGCCCAGCTCAGTGTTACTTTGGGCTGGAACTGATTGAAGTCAGCGTTTCGATTAGGAATTGAACCACCGGCTAAAGCGGGGTTGATCGGAAGCGGTGCAAACGTTGCAGGATCAACAAGGTTCACGTTAAGACCCGAGTTGGTGACGTTGGGCACTTGGTTGTCGACGCTTCGCTCTTCACGGTCGTATCGACCTGCTACAGCGAGCTCGACAGTGTCAGAGAGATCCCACTCAACCTGACCATAGAACGCGGTTACCGTGGTGTCGAACTGATCCCAGAACAACAGATCAGTTGGGTTAGGACCTGACGCTGGCACATAAGGCTGGCGCAAGAAACCGTTGCCCGTATCGGCACCGTAGGCAACAACAACCTCACGATCGATCTCTGCCCAGTAAACACCGGCAATCCAACGAGGACCTGTTTCATTGTTTGAGACCAAACGTACATCGATGCTCATGTCTTCCTGATTACGCTCTTGGTACTGATAACCATCACAAGAGGTAGGCGTGTAAGGTCCATAAACGCCGGCAAAGTCATTCGCAGGATCACCTGAGGGCAACACCAAGAACGGTGCAGCAGCGGGGCCAAATAAATCAGGGCGCGCGAAGCTGTTTAGCGTTGCGCGATCTTCCTGACACTGAGGCGTTAATTCGTAGCCATAGAAAGTGGCAGATGTGCCATCAGACAGAAGATATTCCTCGAGATCGGTGTACGCAAAGCTGGCGACTAAGTCCATGCCGTCCATGGCGTAGTCGGCTTTGACCGAGAAATCGGTCGTAGTTTGTTCGTTCTCGCCAGGCACGTTAAACGTGAAATTAAAATCGAGGTCGTTAGGATCAGCGAAGAAGGCTGGGCTTCCGAACGCAGCCTCAAACGCCGGAATAGCGAAAGCCGCATTAAAGTTAATCGCGCCACCGCTGACGTCGGTATAACCCGCTCGGAAATCGAGCTCCAGATCGTCGCTTACATTCCAAACAAGACGGCCGCGTGCACTCGTGTCTTCAAGATAATCAACCGTTCCCTTACCGCCGGCGAAGCTATTGCTGTAAAAGCCATCGGTCTCACGTGTGCTAACAGCGATTCGGCCTGCAGCGTTATCTCCGACTGGACCGCTCAAGACAGCACGCGCTTTGTAACTGCTGTTGTTACCGACACCTACTGCGACTTCAGCCTCCGCTTCATCGCCGGGCTTCTTGGTGGTCACCAGGATAGCGCCAGAGACAGCATTTCGGCCATATAGAGCACCCTGTGGACCCTTCAACACTTCAATCTGCTCAACGTCGAACATTTCTTCGTTGAAGCTGTTTGGGTTGGTACTCAAAACACCATCAACAACGTAGGCAAATGTCGACTCCGCATCTCGTGTTGAGACGATGCCTCGGATGCTAACCTGGGTGTCACCCACGTTTGCGGTATCCACCAAAGTCACGTTAGGAATCAAACTAATGTAGTCACCCGCACGCTCGATGCCAGCACGATCGATCGTTGTTGCATCGATAGCACTGATTGCAATAGGAACCTCCTGCAGGTTTTCGGCACGCTTACGTGCAGTTACTACAACTTCCTCGATAGCAAAGCCGGATTCTTGTGACAGTGCCGTGGGTGCTTGAGTGGCCGCGGTAGCTGCCAAAACGGCTAGCAGCAGCGGTGTCTTTTTGTTCAACATACGTTGACTCCTTTTTTGTAACACCGCTTTCGCGGCTTTTCAGAACTAAGAGGCTCTCTCTTTATGAGAAGTAGAGCAAATCGCCGATCTCGTGATGTATACGGTCAAAGTTAGAAAGTGGGTGCAACCGGTGCAGGCATGTGCGTCTCCGCTTCACAGCGACTACGCAGCTCTTCAACAGTTCCACCTCGATTAAATAGAGCGATGTCACTGCGATCGGCAACAAGCTGCTCACGAAGTACGTTGGTAGCCTCGGCATTCAACTCGCCATCTTCGATAACAACGCCGTAGCGTCGCGCGCCTTCCGTGGTTACTAAACCTCGATCCACGTCGATCTTCACTAATTCGGGATCGCGGGCAAAAGGATCACCCCAGCCACCACCACCCCAAGTATTAAAGTAAAGAAGATCGCCCTCTTTGACTTTGATGCCCTCAACCTTCGCAGGGAGCCACTCCTCACTACCATCGGTGCGAACAAGCCGTTTGGTCGAACGACGACCGGTCTCACCACCTAACACGCCCCAAGGGTAGGTTAGCCAGCGCTCATCGTGGATGCCGATTTGCCCGTCCGCCAAAAAGCGGTATGCCACAGATAAGCCATTTCCTCCGCGATGCAGTCCGGCACCACCTGAATCGGGAATGGTCTCGTAGCGCTCGATGCGCAAAGGGAAGTACGACTCAATGAATTCGTTGGGGACGTTGGTGAAGCCCGGCCATAAACTGTGCCCGTCAGGCCCATCACCCACCGGCCGTCCTGGCACACCACCGAAGCCAATCTGGAAGAGCTGGAACCACTCGCCTTTCTTGTCATAGCCACTGTAGAAGAGATGTGGCGAGTCTGAGAAACCGGCAGCATTGAGCATCATCTCGGGTGCACCCATTCCGAGAAGGGCTCCCAAGATATCGAAGATCCGTCCAAGTGCGTGTGTACGCCCTGAGAGCGCCGCTGGATATTTGGGCTTCAACAACGTGCCCTCGGGAATACGAACATCCACGAGGTCGTAGAACCCGTCATTGAAGACAATTTGCGGATCGACCACGTTAATCGTGAACGAGCCGAAGAACATTTTGAACATATCCTCGTTCAGGAAGAAGTTCACTGAACTCTGCGCCTGCGGATCGGTTCCCGCAAAATCGAAAATCGCTTTATCGCCCTCTCGCCAAAGCGTGCACTTGATCTTGTAGGGGCCCATGCCCATGCCGTCGTCGCAAATATAGTCCTCGAACTCGCGCGGCTCTTCGGGAATGAACATGCCAATGATGTGCTTCATGGCGTCGTAGTTGCGCTGCAACATCGTATCCATCGTCGAGTACAAGACGTCATCGCCAAAGCGCTCCGCCAATTCAACAACGCGCTTTGCGGCAGTGTTACAGGCAGCAACCAGAGCATTCAAATCGAAGCGGTTCCACTGAGGCGTGCGCACGTTGTGCAAAATCAACTCGAGGAGATCTTCCTGCAGCACACCCTTTTTGTAGAGCTTGGTAGGTGGAATACGGATGCCTTCCTGGAAAATAGTCGTCGCCTCAATCGGAATCGAGCCGGGCACCATGCCACCGTTGTCTGACATATGGCCGAACATCGCCGACCATGCGATATGACGACCATTCCTAAAAATCGGTACCAAGACCACCCAGTCGGGAAGGTGAGATACGGCGGCATTACAAAGGTAAGGATCGTTCGTGAGGATGATGTCACCCTCTTCGATCTCGGCGTCGTAGGCGCTCAAGAACGGACCGATAAACGAGCCGAACTGACCGACAACCATTTTGCCTTCGACATTGGCAATCATGGGGAAGCAGTCGCCCTGCTCACGGATACCGGGTGACATGGCGGTGCGGAACAGAACCGCATCCATTTCTTCTCGCGCGTTGCGAAGCGCATTTTCAATCAAATCAACCGTTACCCCGTCAACATCGACCGACTGAAGCGCTTGGTTATTGGTCTGAATAATCGTTGCAGTCATTTTAGGTCCTCCCGATTACGCAGGCTGGATGAGCAAATTGCCCACCGCATCTACGGTTGCTGAATACCCTGGCAAAACGACCGTCGTCGAGTCCATCTCGGACACGATCGCAGGCCCGGCGACCACATCTTCCGCGCCTAACTGCCCACGGTCATAAATTCCAGCCTCATGCCAATTCCCCTCGTAGAAGAATTGGCTCTGATGAATCAGTGCACCATTGACATCGCCTGAACCTTTCGGAATCGATATATCGGCCTTCAAGGTTACCGAAGCGCCGACAACGGCGCGGATCATCAAGATTTCGTGTCCATCGCCCAGCTTGAAGGTAAATAGCTGCTCGTGCTCTGCGTCGAATTGATCCGTGAGCACAGCGACACCCTGCTCCCTGAGCTCCGCCTCAGTGAATTCGACCGTGATCTGGAAGGCCTGACCGGCATAACGAAGATCCGCCTGATAAGTAACCTCTAAGCGATCCTCCGCAATGCCATCCTCAATCAGCGATTCACTGGCGCGCGCTTTGAGCGTCAGTAAATCGTCCGCGAGCTTGTCGGTCGTGAGATCCGACGCCATTGTGATGTAAGTACGCGCAGCTTCATCCTGCACACGCGTGGTTGCATCACCGTAGGCACAGAGAACGCCAGGGCCGGGAGGAACGATCACAGGCCAGGCTTCAGTGAGAATACCCAAGGCGTTCGCATGTAGCGGGCCCGCGCCGCCAAAACCCACCAGCGCAAAGTCGCGAGGATCGTAACCCTGCTCGACAGAGACAAGCCTAAGCGCACCGAACATTGACTCGTTAACAATCTTAATGATGCCTTCAGCGGCCGCCATCAGGTCAACACCCATGGCATCTGCAACGCCCTGAACTGCGGCGACAGATGCATCCCGGTTGATTTGCATATCGCCACCCAGCTGTACGTCGGAGGGCAGGTATCCGAGAACCACGTTGGCGTCACAAACCGTCGGCGCCTCACCACCCTTCATGTAACAGGCGGGACCCGGCACCGCACCCGCGGACTCGGGGCCAACGCGCAAGGCTTTGGTTAATTCTGGAACAAAGGCGATTGAACCACCGCCTGCGCCTACAGTACGAACGTCAACCGACGGCGCTCGAACACGTACATCACCGACGAAGGTCTCTCGACGCACGCGGGCGCGACCGTTTTGGATGAGCGCCACATCGGTAGAGGTGCCGCCCATATCGAAGGTCAAAATATTGCTAAAGCCGGCTTTCGTGCAGAAGAACAAGGCGCCTGTAACGCCACCCGCAGGACCTGACATCAGTAGGTTTACTGGAGATTCAGCGGCAGCGCGACTCGATGCGAGGCCACCGTCGGAGCGCAAAATTGACAGTTGTGTGTCATCACCCAACCGCTCGTTCAATGCACCCTGAAGGTTATTCACATACCGCGCGACTTCGGGACGAACATAGCTGTTCACGACGGTCGTTTCGGTGCGCTCGTATTCCTGCATCTCCGGAACGACTTCACTCGAGATTGAGATAGGTATATTCGGGAAGAACTCTTGCGCGATTTCACGCGCACGCTGCTCGTGCTCGCCGTTGATGTAGGCATTGATAAAACAGATCGTAAGCGCCTCGATATCGTCAGCCATGCCGGTCTTCAATGATTCGCGCAGCGCGGCCTCATCAAGCCCTGAAACAACGCTGCCGTCTGCAGCGATACGCTCATTTGCCCCAATAGTGAGCTCAAGCGGTGCCAGCAGCGGCTTTTTAACAAAGGTAACCCAGCCGCCAAGGCCACCAGGACAGAACGACCTTGCCACCTGTAAGGTGTCTTCAAATCCTGAGGTTGTAATGAGGCCAACCTTTGCACCACGGCCCGTCAAAACGGCGTTTGTGGCGACCGTGGTTCCGTGCATCACCAGTTTAATATCGGAAGGATCGATACCCGAGGAATCGCAGATTTTTGCGACACCATTCAATACACCTATCGATGAGTCCTCGGGGGTCGACGGCACCTTAGCCGTCTTGGTCTCGCCCGTATCTTCATTGAGCAAGAGGAAATCGGTGAACGTTCCTCCTACATCGACGCCAAGACGGTATGACATGTTTATGTCCTCTTATCTGTTTGTTTAGCTGGCAATCTTTTGCCAATTATTCGTAAGCCAGTAATGAGCGCGGCCGCCCTGCTGAGCACCCATCATCTGCGTCAAGCACTCAACGCCCTCCAACAGTGCCTCCATATCGACCCCTGTCGATAGACCTGAACTCTCGCAAAGCATGACCACATCCTCAGTCGCAACATTGCCTTTTGCCCCCGGGGCAAACGGACACCCACCCAGGCCACCCGCAGAGCCATCAAATTGGCGAACACCGACATCGAGCGCCGCAAAGACATTGGCCAGCCCCATCGCCCGTGTGTCATGAAAGTGGCAGCCGAGGCGTTCGGTGCCATATTGGCTAACGAGCTCCGCCATCATCGACTTCACATCTCTAGGGTTCGCAGCACCGATAGTATCGGCAATCACAAGTCGCGCCGGCGCGTTTCGCATTAACTCGCTGACCTGCTCAAGCACCACTGACGAGGCAACTTTTCCTTCATAGGGACACTCGAAAGCGACCGCCAAGTAGGCGTGAATCTCAACGCTTTCGTCCCGCGCACGCGCCAAAATATCGCCCGCCATGGAAAAGGTGTCTTCGAGGCTCTTTCGGATATTGTTCTGGTTCATCTGCTCTGTCGCTGAGAGCACAATCGCAATCTGGTCTATTCCCTCGTGGCGCGCGAGTTCGTAGCCCTTCATGTTGGGCACAAGCGCGCTGAACTTAGCTCCTGACTTGGGCAGTGTTCTCGCCAGCTCGTCCGTTCCCGCCATCTGCGGTACCGCTTTTGGCGAGACAAAAGAACCAATCTCGAGTTCCGGCACATTCGCTTTTGCCAGTGCTTCAATCAGTTGTCGCCGCTGATCCAGAGTAATCTCGACGGACTGCGCTTGCAGGCCGTCACGTGCAGCTACTTCCTTAATCGTGACGATATCAGTCATCTATTCACTCACCTTAGAAAAGCATCGAGCCATCGCACTGCTATTTTTCATTTTGATAGTGCGCAGAGAAATTATCTCAAACCTGTATATCTACGTTGTTTGTACTGCTCTGGCTAGACTGCAGATTGAAATTGGGACCACACAACTTAGTCAGTTTGGGGGAAAGCGAGTTGCAGCTGTCCTTTAGGTTCACCAGCGACTTCGAAGTCTACAATCCGCCAACCCGAGATCCCGTCTCGAACTTCCCATAATTCACCGGCGGTATGACTGTCATCATGGAAACTCACGGGCACTGCATCCTCAGCCTGAGCGACGCCCAGTGACAACAAAAATAATCCCTCGCCGCGCTCTCGAAGCTGGCGCATGGGCTCACCCTCAGAGATGGGTTGGACCAAGACAAGCCACGATTCGCCAACTCGAAAGCGTGACGTGAGAACGCCGCGTGACGGAAGCGACTCGTCGATAAAATCAATATTGAATTTAGCGCGATACGCGCGCTTTGCGCTCTCGAGATCGCGGACCAATAAATTCACGTGATGAACATGGGTTAAATCGAACTTTTCTAACACCTTAGCACCTCCTCTGTCTGACATCACTGGAATGACATTGCGTCCAACCAGCTCTTTGGTCAGGTTTTACCCGGTCATTCGAGTGACGCTTGCGACTCAGCTAATCTACGTAGCATCATAAATGCTTGGTTTTACAGGGGTGACTCAATGTCGAGCACAGACCGCAAGGCACTAGCACGCGAAGCGCAGGGACTCGGTGAATCTCCGGCGCTACTGGTCGTAGATGTAATCAAGGGTTTCACCGATCCTGACTGCCCCCTGGGTAGCGAAGCCGACTCAGTTGTCGAGGCAAATCGTCAGCTTATGGATGTCTTCCACGCGCAGAGCCTACCGGTATTCCTCACCACTGTGGTTTACGATAACGATGATCAAGCCTCTGTTTTTCGCGCGCGAGTGCCAGCACTGAATGTCTTAGAGCGCGGCTCCCATTGGTGTGAGATTGATCCGCGGCTGCCTCTTTCCTCTTCAGACACCATCATTGAGAAAACACATGCCAGTGCGTTTCATGGGACTAATTTAGCCGATCAATTACGAAGCGAGGGTGTCGACTCGCTTGTGGTGACCGGACTCACGACCAGCGGCTGCGTGCGTGCATCGGCCGTCGATGGGCTACAGCACAACTTCAAGGTCGTTATTCCTGAGGAAGCGACGGGGGATCGTGATCAGAGCGCCCACCAGGCAAATCTTTACGACCTCAACGCAAAGTACGTCGATGTCATGCCTTTAGACAAAGTGCTTGCGTTGCTTTAACCGCCTGTCACGTTCCAATAACCGTCAGCACACTTTCCGTTTTGGAGTAGCTCTCAAACGCTGAGCGCTTTTCACAGCAAAAGCTCTTTCGATAAAAGAGTACGTCGCTAAGCGCTACTCGTTCACCTTGGTCATCTTGCTGTCCGCCCAAAACGGCAGTCGACTCTCCTGATCTTTGAGTAGCGGTAAGTCTTCTTGAGCCCAGAGTGGCTCCCAAATCCCGGTGTCCTTTAATAGGCACTCAAGGTCAGACGCGCCTGTCTCTCTGTCTACTTTTGCCTCTGTTAAACGTCGATAATGCTTCCGTAATTCGTCGAGACACCAGACGCGATATTGTGATGACCTTGCACCACTGTAAGTAACTCCATCAACAGTCGCGTTAAACCGTGGTGCCCCACTCAGAATGGCATCGACATTGGCGTTTAGGTACGGCAGATAGCCTCTTGCCATATGCCTCAACAATTCGCGGATATCCTCAGGAACCTCGGCCACCAGTGAACCCTTAATCGATGAAGGGTCGCTATTCCACAGCCGCATCACCCACTCGAGTGTTCGCGGTGCCGTGTGCCGAAGTATCTGAAGCGGTATGGGGTCCAAGGCGAAATGCCGGAAGAACGGACCGGAGAAACCAATGTCGGCGAGCGTGGGATAGTCGCCCAACAAGAACGGTCGAGCCTTGAAAATACGCTCGAGCGACACAAAAAGCGACGCAACATCCGCCTCAACGCCTGCAACAGCGTCGCGATCGATACCATCGCCGACGGTATACCCCAGGCGCTGTCGCCGCCGCAATACAACGCGCCGTCCAAATAGCGGCAGAGGATGGCCATCCATCACCTCACGGGCCAAATGACCTGAGGCAAAACGCGCACCTTCCTCGTAGTACCAGCGGTAATGCATGGCGGGACGCCACCACCATTCGTCTGCCCAGTCCTCGAGCAAGTAACAGATATAGGCGAGCGTTGGGTTTTCGGGAACGACGGGGTTTTGCGGATACTCGGATTCAAACCACTGAATCATCTTTGTGCTGTCGGTCATCCAGCGTCCATCGGGGAGCCCAACAACCGGCATTTGTGAGATACCTACCCGCTCTTGATTGCGCTTTACCTCACTCGGGAAATTCATCGCCTCAAGCCGATAGGGAATGCCCTTCAACCGGAAGTAATTCTCCATCTTGCCAGTGAAGTAGGAGATGCTTGCCCCGCGTAACTCTAAAGGCTCTGACTTTATATCGCTCATTTTTACCTTCTAATGCATACCGGAGACTCGGTTAAGTCCCGCCTATGCGCCGGGCAATGTCCGTTTGGGATGCATGCCATTCACCATGCCCATAAACGGCGGGTGAATTGAATACCCCAAGAGCCGCTTTAAATTCTCTGACAAACCCACAACGGTTTCGGGCGCTACGGAAAGAAAGAAATTTTCCTGCGTTCGAAGGTAGGGTTCGCAGTATTGGCAGGTGAGTGCCAAGCGCGAACTTCCGCTGAAATTCTCTCCGCCACCGTGCCAAAGCGTACCCAAAAACAAGATACATGAGCCCGCCGGCATAATGGCTTTGACCAATTCATCGTCATCGCTAGGCAGACGCTCATCGTCCCAATCATGGGACTGAGGAATAGCAACTGTCGCCCCGTTCTCCTCGGTGAAATCGTCGATGGCGAAAACTGTAGCCACACTGAGTGCAGGCCGCGGACGCGGTACTCGATAGAAATTATCGTCCGTATGAAGTGGCTGCGCAGGCGACTGATCTTGGATGTTAATGACCTGTGCTTGCGACAAGAGGTAGCTCGGCTGCATCACCCGGTCGAGGTGTGCCAACACCAGCGGGTGCTCGATAAAGCAATCAGCCGTGCGCATTTTTTGTGGGACACCGTAAATGCGTTGGGTACGCTCACCCTCGAAAGAGTTGCGCCCGAAGTGCTCAAGATGAGCCTCAGCCTCCGCACGAACAGCAGCGAGTTGCTCGTCGCTGATAATCCGCTCGAGGATAATGTATCCCCGCTCCATCAGCTGCTGGTGCTGCCGCTCAAACTCCTCGCTAGTGATACTGATCTCACCCTCGGTTTTGGTGAAACCGTAGGTCCTTGCAAGGTCCTGATTTTGATAGTCGATCACGTTGTCGATTTGTCGGAACTGCTTACCGTCACGACCGCTTGAAGGATTATCTGACATGGTTATCACTCGTGAAGAAAAAAGGGCCGCTAGCCGGCCCTTGCTTAGAAATCGATCAATTGGACACCTTAAAGGTGCTGATTCAAAAACTGAAGATAGGCCTCAGAGGCCGTAATTCGGTTCACTCGCTTTCTGAAGCCATGTCCCTCGTCCTCGAATAAAACGTAATCGACGGGCACGTCATTAGCGCGCACCTCGGCCACTAGCTCATCGCTTTCCACCTGTAATACGCGCGGATCGTTGGCGCCCTGCACTACCAAGAGCGGCTTCACAATATTTTCGGCGTGGAACAAGGGCGATATGGCTGTTAACCGATCGGTATCGGTCGCGGGGTCACCCAATTCAGCATAGAGCGAATCCCTGAACGCACCCCACCATGGCGGGATAGATTCAAGGGTACGTAGCCAGTTCGTGACACCAAAGATGTTGATACCGACCTCAAACGCCTCGGGCTCGAAGGCCAGTGCCGCGGCAACCATGTAGCCCCCGTAAGAACCGCCGATGGTGCCAACGCGATCACCGTCTATCCAATCGTACGAAGCGAGGAAATCGCGCGATGCAACGACATCACCCAAATCGGCCTCACCGTGCTTTAGGTCATCGAGGTGGTAAAACGTTTTTCCATAACCGCTCGAGCCGCGGTTGTTGATCTGGTAAACCGCATAGCCGTGATTGACCAAGTGCTGAATCATCGCCGAGTACCCCTTCCGGCTTTGGCCACCGGGACCACCGTGCACCCAAACCAAAGCGGGCGCAGGATTATCAGCGGACGCCTCACGCGGCTGATACAAGATACCTGGCACCTGTAAGCCATCGTAGCTCGCGAAGCGCACCACCTCACCCTCAACCATGAAGTCACTGTTAATAGCAGGATTAAGCGCAGTTGTGAGACGCGACGCTTCACCACCGAGCGGCATGTAATACAAATCGTAAGGCGCCGTATCACGGTTCAAACCAAACGCAATCGCCGTCTCATCACGATTAAAACGCACCTGAGCAAGATCGCCCGCGGGCACATTGTTGAGCACAACCGCCTCACCTGTTTGCTGATCAATGAGCGAGACGTCCGTGCTCGCATCGTTATTGACGCCGCTTACTTGATATCGACCGCTGGGTGAGTAACCGACGTACATAACATCCCAGTCATCAGTAATAAGCGGTGCGCGATCACCCGTCTCCAACGACAGTGTCCACGCCTGACTGAACTCGCCATACTCATTGGTCGAATAAATGAACGTCTGATTGTCTGGCGTGAAGCCCATGGCCGAGTACTCAACGTTACCCTCGTGCGGGGTGATAGTGACCAACTCAGGCGTTTCCGCGGTGACATCGATGAGAAAAAGGTCGTTATCGGCATTACTGTTATTCCGCGCGTAGACTACCCACCGCCCGTCATCACTGATCGCGCCAAGGTCGAGGCCCTCGCTGTTCTCGTAAAGCATGCTTCGGCTGTAGTCCGCGGCGCTGTAGCGGTACATATCAAAGGCACCGCCCTCACGCTCATTACTGAAGATGTAGAAACTCTGACCGTCGGATGCCCAGCCTGCAAAGCCGGCTTTATGGCCCTCGCCCGGCGTCAGGTCAGTGACCTCACCAGCCTCCGACATGACGAACACGTGTGTGAGTTCGTCACCGTTGCCGTCCTGCTGATAGATAAAACGATCGTCCTCAGGAAACCACGAGTCCGCATATACACCTCGATCAGTTGACTCGGTGAGCGCGGTCATTTCACCGGTAACGGTGTTCAGTCGGTAGGCGTTGTACACACCTGTCTGGTCTGAGCTGATAATGAGGTCACCATTTTCTGCTGAGAACGCATAGGGTCCAGCACCGCCCATACGGTAGCTTGTTGTTTGGAAGAATTGCTCAGCGGAGTAGGTCTCGTGAACCTGAGGCGCTTCCGCCTCCATGGCTGATTCGTCTTGCGCGCACCCAGCCAGCAAGACACTCGCGCCCACACTCATACTCAAAAAAAGACCAGCTAACAGTTTTTTATTCATCTCATTCACTCCCATTGGACTGATGTTTCAAGAATATCTATTCAGGCTTTGCAGACGGATCCTCACCAATCAGCCCACCCGATAACTCGAATAACTTCTTCTTTATAGCCTGCTTTTTTAGCTCGTCCAGTGAGGCATCGACCAAGCTCTGCTTAAAAAACGGGATAGTGACTGTACCCTCGGTCCGCTCATCAGCGCCTGGCTGAATGAGCCCGTGCTCCTCGAGCGAATACATAAACGGCAAGACCTCGGACAACAATGGAGAAAGTAGCCAGAGGTACCCGTCGCCTGCAATGTTGTTGGTTTCCTTAGGGTCGATCACTACGTTAAAAGCCTCCGGCGCCCACAAGTCTGCGTAACGACCATCCTCACGGTCTGGGCTTTCACGCTTTAGATAGAGCTTGAACTGCTTCCACTTCATCGCCATCAGCGTTGAGTCGTGAAAAAACAACAGCGCATCCCTCGCCGACGCTGTCGCCTCACCCGTTAAAAATGGCAGCTGATTAAGGCCGTCGTAACTCCGATCATCGGGGAGCTCCTCGCCTACGATCGCTGCAAACGTCGGCATAAAATCGTGGATGGCAACAATGTCATTGGTCACACGGCCCGGCTCGACCTTGCCCGGCCAGCGCAACATCATAGGCGTTCTGACAGAGCCCTCGTGTACAGTGCCGAGATAGCCACGGTAGGGACCTGTGTCGCCAATATGAGGAAATTCAGCACGATCAGGTCCGTTATCGCTGGCGTACACCACCACCGTATTTTCAGTAAGGCCAAGCTCGTCGAGTGCGTCGAGTACCTGCCCTACCCGATAGTCGTGTTCAGCGAGTGCGTCAGCAAAGCGCCCCTGACCCGTTTGGCCGTCAAAGTCAGGATGCGGAAGCGATGGGTGATGAACGAGGGAGAACGGTAGATACAGAAAGAACGGCTTCCCGTTTTGTTTTGCTTCACCTAAGTAAGCCACTGCGCGCGACACGATTTCGTCATCGACAAAGGGTCGGGATGCCAGCGAGTATTCGCCCGCCTTCTCGAGTCCATCGTCAGCGGTTCCCTCGTAAAAACTGAACTTCGGCATCAGCCCTTCTTCAAATCCAAGTACCGTCGGGAAGCGAGCGACGTCGGTTGAGTTGGGAAAGCCCCACCAATAATCAAAGCCTTGGTCGGTAGGAAATCGCCCCTCCGAGGCACCAATGTGCCACTTGCCAAAAATCGCCGTGTCATAACCCGCATCTTTGAACATCTCGGCCATGGTGTATTCCCAGGGAGCCATTCCCTGTGGAATGCCGGGTAACGGCACCGCACGGGTGGTTCCCGATCGCACGGCATACCTCCCAGTCATGAGCGCAGAGCGCGAGGGTGTGCACTCCGCCTCGACATTGAAGTTGGTAAAGCGCATGCCCTCTGCCGCGAGCGCATCGATGCGCGGCGTGGCCGCCCCCCGAATGATCCCACCGCCGTAAACCCCAAGATCCCCGTAACCGAGGTTGTCGCTCAGCATAAACACCACATTGGGCTTATCGCTTGCAGCCAATAAAGGCGACACAGCGAGCGCCACCCCGGCTATCAAGCATCGAGCAAAGACGGCTTGCACCTTTTTTGAATTAATAAACATCGAGATCCCTCGCGGAAACGACTTCACCGTCGTAGACCTCCCGCACTTCGTTTATAAGGGTTTCATGGCTCGAGCCCCAAAGCAGCTGGTGATACAAAACCAACAGTTTGGGTCTCGCCTTGGCAGCTAGCTCTCCCAGCTCGTAGGTGGAGGTATGGTTTCCCGCATGATACTTCTGCCAACGCGGCTCTTTCTTCTGGAAACCTTCGAGGCTGTAGACCTCGTGAATCAAGACGTCGGCATCTCTGGCGTACTCGAGTAAGAGATCCGATGGCGCGGTATCACCGGAGATGACAATGACCTTGTCGGGTGTTGTGAACCGATAACCCCAGGCGTCGGGCCAGCTACCGTGCGGTACGCGGAAGGCCTCGACCGTGACGTTGCTATCTTTGAAAATGATTCCGGTCTCAATGACCTCGGTTGTGGCGATGCGCCATCCCTGATTATTTGCCGGCTGATCGCTGTAGAGGCGATAGCGAATGTCCTCTTCGTAGGCGGCAATAATGTTTTTCGCCATCGAAGCTGTACCTTCAGGGCCAAACAATTTAAGCGGGCGATTACGTCCCGCCACCCAGCTGGTCAATAACAAATCCGGCAAGCCCACACTGTGGTCTGAATGTAAATGTGTAAGGAATGCATGGTTTAGCTTTTCGACCGCAAGACCCGGGATATCACCTCCGTACTCGGGTGACAATGACGCTGCGCGACGCACAATACCTGGCCCAAAATCGACAAGGTAGGCCTCATCGTTAACAACGACCGCAACGCTAGGACCAGACCGGTCCGGAAACGGATTGGGTGTGCCCGTGCCGAGCATAGCCACCTTGGTAACGGAAGTGTCGCTATCGGCAAGAGTGGGTGCAGTAAAACCTGCAACGCACAGCGATAGCGCCACAAAGAAAGTTCGCCCACACGTTTTATCGCAAGCTTTTGCAAAGATTTTCAAACCCAACCCCTCGAGTCATGCGGTGGTGTGGAGCACTAACGTTATCGAAGCAGTCATGCCCGCACTTATTATTTTGGTATCAAACCGAGACTAAAGGCTCGCGGCTAAGTTAGCTAGTGCTGCGGCTACTGACGTAATGGAAGGCCTGACTGACAAGCTAATCTAGCGTTTATGAGCACTCGCTCTTCTCCCTACTGTCCGTGTTCAGATGAGTGTATCTCCCCGCGCGGCAAGGTACCCTTAGCGTTATAAAGGTTTGGCTTCGAGTGAGAGAAATGCAAGAGGGTGTCGACCAGTTCTACCACTTAAGAAACAGGGCTGTATCGCTGGTTGTTGACTGTCGCGGTTCGCAACCTGTTGTCGCCTATTTTGGCGCCCGACTTGCAAGTGTGAGCTCGCCAATGATCGAGCAACTTGATCGCCACGAAGCCCCCGCCTCACTCCCGATTGAACCCGCTATCACGCTATCACCAACGCATGGCATGGGCTATTTGGGACATCCAGGGCTCGCTGTACGGCGAGGTAGCGCTAATTGGCAGGCAAACCCCCGACTCATTACCTGCGAGGCATCAGAGTTAGAACTCCGGTTGGTCAGCGTCTGTGAGCGGCTATCGATCGAGATCACACACTGCATCAGATTAGATGAAGAGACAGGCGTACTCGCACTTACCACGACACTTACAAATACTCACCCCGCGACATCGCTGAGCGTTGATCAGTGCCTAGTCACCCTTCCCATACAGGATCACTTGATCGACGCGGTTGAGCTCACTGGGCGCTGGGGCTATGAGCTTCAGCAAAATCGCTTTCAACTACCCAACTCATCCCTTGTCCGCGAGAACCGCGCTGGACGAACGTCTCATCATCTGCACCCTTCCTTAAGGTTCGTATCCGCAAAAACCACACTCGATTCTGGGGACGCGCTTGACGTCCAGGTCGCATGGAGTGGCAACCATACGATTCGCACGGAGCAGCTCGCGGACGGGCGCCGAGTGATGCAAGCGGGCGAGTTACTGGAGTTAGGCGAGGTTGAACTAGCGCCAGGCGAGAGCTACACCACGCCTGAGTGTCTGCTGTGCTTTAGCGATGACGGTATGACTGGGCTTGCCCAGCAGTGGCATCGCTACGTTCGCAATCTCTATAACACGTCCGCCTCAGAACAAGTCCGTCCGGTCCAACTCAACACCTGGGAAGCGTGTTACTTCGGTGTCAACGAAGCCACTGTGATCGAGCTTATTGATGAGGCGGCAGACCTCGGTATCGAGCGTTTTGTCTTGGACGACGGCTGGTTCCGCAATCGAAACAATGACCGAACGTCGCTTGGGGACTGGCAGGTCGATGAACATAAATTTCCTTCAGGGCTTGCCCCCATTGCTGCTTACTGTCACGAAAAAGGCCTCGAGTTCGGTCTGTGGATAGAACCCGAAATGGTCAGCCCTGATAGTGACCTGTATCGAGCACACCCCGACTGGATACTTGGCTTTGCCAACGGTCCATTGATCGAAGCGCGCAATCAGTTAGTGCTCAACCTCGATCGAGAAGAGGTCGCCAACCATCTGTTTGAATCGATCTCGACCCTGCTGACTGAGATGCCGATTAGCTACCTGAAGTGGGACATGAATCGTGATATCCACCAGATGGAAAATGCACAAGGCCAACGTGCAGTTCATCGCCAGACCCTGGCCCTTTATGCCTTGATGGCGAGAGTCCGAGACCATTTCCCTGATGTAGCCATCGAGAGCTGCGCATCGGGCGGTGGTCGGATAGATATGGGCGTGCTGGAGTACGCGAGTCGGTTTTGGCCCTCAGACACCAACGACGCACTAGATCGCATTGCGGTGCAGCGAGGCTTTCTCTCAATGCTGCCGCCGGAATTGATGGGGTCACATGTTGGTCCAAGCCCCTGCCATATTACGGGTCGGCAACACGCCATGACATTTCGCGCCGGCATAGCGCTCTGGGGTCATATGGGCGTCGAAGCCGATATACGCACATTGAGCGAGGATGATCGCTCCACGCTTGAAGCTGCGATCAGCCTCCACAAACGACACCGCCATCTTTTACACAGTGGTAGCTACGTTGAGCACGAGCAGAGTGCCCAGCAAGTTGCTTGGAGTGTTGTTTCAGAAGACCACGGTGAGGCTTTAAGTGCCATTGCACTGTTGCATACACCGACAACAGCCTTCCCCAAGCGTATGCGTTTTCAAGGGCTCGACGCGTCTAAGCAGTATCAGGTACAGGTTGTATGGCCGCAGGACTTATCCGAAAAGCAGGCCGCCTATCGTGACCACTTGCAATCACAAGGCTTGGGTGGGGATTGGCTGCAGCAGGTGGGGCTCACGCTCCCCATCATGCATCCCGAGAGCCTGCTCATCTTTCACCTTATCGAAGCCTAGAATCGAGACTCAGAACTGAGGCCTAGGACCAAAGGCTAAGGACATTGCGCTAGCCAAGCTTCACGGCGGGCTCGAACACGGGCGAGGTTCCGAAAACGACTCGGCTCACAGCAAGCGCTGTTAGCACACAGAAAATCACCGTGAAAAACATCATATGGATGTAGTGCAGCGGGGCCCAAACGAAGGAGAAAAAGGCGTACAACAACACGCCCAGCACCACAGCTGTAATGGCGGCACCCGCGGCAACGTCGCGGAATAATAGGCCGACAATAAAGGCTGAAAGAATCGGCATACTGAGCAAGCCATAGAGCTCCTGAACTAAGTTGATGATGCTATCCGCGGTCGCGTAAAGCGGCACCATCGCGAGACCAATCAACACAAAGCTCACCGTGATTAGGAGATTTAAGCGCCTTAAATCAGCGTTGGGATTAATGAAAGGTTCGTGAATATCGCAGACCCACAACGTGGTCGAGGAGTTCAAAACACTGTTCACGCTGGTCAGAACGGCCGCTGCAATCGCCGCAGCAAACGCACCGGACAACCAGAGCGGGAGGACATCTCGCACAATAAGGCCAAAGGCAGCATCTCCAACGTCGCCGTATAACTTGTAAGAAACAATCCCCGGAATAACGACCAACGGTGGAATAATCATCAATCTAATCGCTGCTGCCGCGAGTACGCCTTTTTGACCCTCTTCAACGGTTGGCGACGCCATCGCTCGCTGGGTAATCGTCTGGTTGGTGCCCCAGTAAAATATTTGGATAAAGACCATACCGGTCAATAGCGTGTGCCAAGGAATGGGCGTCGAACTATCGCCGATCATCGTCAGCCGCTCTGCCGGAATGCCAGACAGGTCAAAATCAACGGTCGCGAGTGAAAGCACAACAACGACCACCCCCAGCGTGAGCAACAAAACCCCGCTGTAAGCATCAGAGACCGCAACGGCACGGAGTCCACCGAGGACAGCATAGGCCGAACCCACGACGGCAAAGGCAACGGCAATGAGCATCAATGGCAGATCGACACTGAACATTGTTTGAATGAAGAGCGACCCGCTGTAGAGCATTGCTGGAATAAAAATGAACAAATTGCCAAGGAGGAATAAAAGCCCAATCAAGGCTCTGATGCGCTGATCGTTATACCGCTTCTCTAGGAGCTCGGTCGTGGTCGTGCAGCTGTAGCGGTAGTAAACGGGCAGGATAACTTTCGCGAGAATAATCAAACCAACGACTGCCGCGAGCTCCCACCAGGCCAATAGCGCCATTTGGTTGCCGTTCATACCGACAAGCTGATCGGTACTCAGGTTGGTGAGCGTGATAGAGCCAGCAACTACGATCCAACTCAGTCCTTTGCCGGCAAGAAATACTTCCTCACGGGCGCTGCTAGGCACACCCTGAGCGGCAATATCGCGCGTTACTCGACGATAGGTAAGGCCACCAATAAGCACTGTGATGGCGAGGAAAATAACAATTTGAATAACGTCTGCAGACATAGTTGAACCGCTTATTTTTTGTTTGTGCCATTTCTAACTATTTTTGCGGCACGAGTAGAACTGCTGCGAGACTAACACTCAGACAAGACTGCGCCTATCTCTGAAGCCAGACTCTGGGAACCGTGCCTGAGACCAGAGCCAGAACCCAGAACCCAGAACCCAGAACCCAGAACAGGAACACTTAAGGTCAGCGCTGTCATCTCGGGCAACACGGCGTTTGATTAGGGTGTACGGCGATTGTTTTGGCGAAGGTGTGAGAGACAAGTGTTGAAGGCAGAGTCTCCCTTACCTATCCTGATCGCTCGTCCCGAGAGGCACCACGTGTGACCAGCTTCGAACTCTCCTCCGTCCTTTTGTCATGCGGCTTCTTTATGAGTCTGGTTGCGTGGTACTCGTATCGCGCGTCAAGAGATTCGACCGGCGATAGCACCGGCTACTTCCTTGCGGGGCGCGGCCTGAGTGCACCCTTTATCGCTGGGTCCTTGCTCCTTACCAACCTCTCGGCAGAGCAGCTCATCGGTCTCAACGGATCAGCATACGGTTACAACATGAGCTCGATGGCGTGGGAGGTGACTGCGGCAGTTGCGACCATCGCAATGGCATTTTTCTTCTTACCCCGCTATTTAAGGGGTGGCTTTACCACGCTGCCGCAGTATCTGGCAGATCGCTATGACGATGGTGTTCGTCGGCTTAGCGTCGTTTTGTTTCTTTTGGGTTATGGCCTCGTAACGCTTCCCAGTGTGCTCTACTCTGGGTCAGTAGCCGTTCTGAAACTATTTGATATCCCCACACTGTTCGATCTTAGCTATACGAGCGCCCTGTCAGCCACCGTGGTCATTATCGGTATAACCGGCGCACTTTATGCAGTACTTGGCGGGCTTAAAGCCGTTGCCGTCTCGGACACACTTAACGGCATCGGTTTATTGGTCGTTGGTGTCGCAGTTCCCATTCTCGGGCTGAAACTTTTAGGCGGTGACGTGTTGGGTGGGCTCGCTATTTTGTCCAGCGAGCACCCCGAAAAGTTAAACGCAATAGGCGACACGTCCGCACCAACCCCTTTCGGAACCCTGTTTACAGGCATGATTTTCGCCAATCTCTTTTACTGGTGCTCGAATCAATATGTGATACAGCGAACGCTTGCTGCGAAGAGCTTCGCAGAGGGGCAAAAAGGTGTACTGCTGTCAGGCTATTTTAAAGTGCTGGTGCCCTTTTTCATGATGATCCCCGGGGTGATTGCCTTCCATCTCTATGGCCCCGGGCTTGATTCCATCGACCTCGCCTATCCTCGGCTCGTAAAAGACACCTTGCCCGTTTGGGCGCTCGGTTTTTTCCTGGCAGTACTTCTCGGTGCTGTCTTCAGTTCGTTCAACTCCTTGATCAACAGCGCGGCCACTATGCTCACGCTAGACGTTATTCAGCCGCTAAAAAAACGCGCCATGTCAGATAAGGCACTTGTCTCAACAGCCAAGGTTGCGAGTGTGTTCATCGCCGTGATTTCACTAGGCATTGCGCCACTTCTGCAGTACGCACCGGAGGGACTCTGGCAAATTATTCGTATCTTCACCGGTTTCTATAACATCCCGATTATTGCTGTCGTTTTAGTAGGAATGCTTACCCGCCACGTACCAGCCTCCGCTGTGAAGCTTGCGATTGGGTTTCACCTCATCGCGTATGCGCTGCTGCAGTTTGTCTTCAAAGCTTCGCTGGATATCCACTTCCTCCATCTGTATGCCATTTTATTTTTCTGCGAAGTCGGGATCATGCTGACTATCGGGCATTTCCGGCCCGCGCAAAAAGTCGAAGCGGCGAACGCATCGTATGAGGGTCCGGCGGCCGTTGAGATGACCCCTTGGCATTACGCAAAAACCTGCGCGTTTACCCTCTTCTCCTGCGTCGTCTTCCTCTACCTGTTGTTCTCACCTATCGGGATTGCAGGAAGGTCGTTGACCCTATTTTCTCTACTGAGTTGTGCACTCGTTCTGGTGAATATCGGCGCTTGGTACAGGGCTCGAAAAAACCAAAATATGCAGTCTGCTATTGGCTGAGTTGAGTGCCAGTAAGCAGGCCTCACGGGGAAAAATATAGGTATGATCGTTATGACAGTACGAAGCACGA
Organism: gamma proteobacterium HIMB55; assembly: GCA_000227505.4. Taxonomy (NCBI): domain Bacteria; kingdom Pseudomonadati; phylum Pseudomonadota; class Gammaproteobacteria; order Cellvibrionales; family Halieaceae; species gamma proteobacterium HIMB55. The sequence continues at coordinate 2,311,793 of AGIF02000001.1, forward strand.
GTAATAAAGAGTGCACAGGCCAACGGTGATACCAACAGTGATACCAACAGTGCAGCCAACAGCAACAAAAGACGAGCTCATTCATATCGTTGAGGCACTGCGCTCATCGATGAGTCCCAGTGGGAGAAAACCCGGCTACGGGATAATTGGTACGGGAATGATGGGACGAGAGCATATTCGCGCTGTCCTCCAGCTCGGCCAAGCGGAGCTTATTGGTCTCTGCGATTCACACCCAAAGAGCCTCGAATTAGGTGTCGACGAAGTTGCGCGCTCAGGTGGTAAAACACCAAAGACTTATGCTGACGCGGCGGCTTTAGCGAATGACCCAGACGTGGATGCCATTTTGATCTGCACGCCCAATTTCACGCATCGCGCTGTCTTTGACGAGGTAAAGGCAAGCGGTAAGCCGATCTTTCTCGAAAAACCCATGGCCACAACACTCGATGACGCGCTGTACCTGGCGGAAGAGGCCCTCAAGTATCCGGCACCCATCCAATTGGGCATGCAATATCGCTACAAGTCTCAGTACCAGCTTGCACTCTCTGCACTTGAGCGCAACGAGCTGGGATCTGTGAAGATGATCAGTCTCTGTGAGTACCGCCCACCCTTTCTCCCAAAAGTCAGAGAGTGGAATAAGTTCTCTGAGTACTCGGGCGGCACCCTTGTTGAGAAGTGCTGCCACTACTTCGATTTGATGAATCGCATTGCCGGGGCGCCGCCGGCGCGTGTTTATGCCTCTGGCGGACGCGCAGTGAACTTCACCGACTTTGAATACGAAGGAAAGCCATCGGATATCGATGACCATGCCCTGGTGGTGGTCGATTATGAGAACGGCGTCAAAGCGCAGTTTGCGCTCAATATGTTTAGCGAGGAGCTTTTTGAAGCGCTTACTGTGGGTGGCTGCGCGGGCACATTGCATACCGAGGAACATGCGAGCTTCAAACCGGGCAGACCCTCACGATCAAGTATCAAAATACAAACACCTGATCACCCGGCCTACGAGGGTGTTGATTGCACGTTTCCAGACGACATCGAGTTGGGTGGTCACTACGGCTCAACGCTTTTTGAGCACCAGCGGTTCCACGATCAGTTAGCGGGCAACACAAATGACGGCGCAACCTGTGCTGAGGGTCTCTGGGCGATTATCACTGCCTGGATGGCCCAGGCCTCGATGCAACAGGGAAGCGCTGTCGACGTGAGAGAAATACTAGCATCTGCGTCATTGGATCCTCATCGGGACGGCTTGCTGCCCGAAGTTTGGAAGGTCAATGACGCTAGCCTTTGAGTATGTGAGATGAGCGAGAGTATCCAAACATCAAGTTCTAACCCGATGGCGAGCGAGCCACCAACGATCCCGCTACTCACGCCAGCCGATTTAGCTATCGAGCCAGGACAACAGCTAGATGGGCCCTCAAAGACCGTAGTGAGCGATCTGATCAACGCGCATGGCTTTGTACTTTTTCGCGGCTATGACATCAAAAGCGATAGCGACTTTCATCGCTTCATCGAGAGCTTTGGACTGGATAATTTCAAATACGCAGATTCCTTCTCGAACGCTGTAAGACATAACCGAACGGAGCGCGTCTTCACCGCCAACGAGGCACCGCCAAACGTAGAAATCTTTCTGCACCATGAAATGGCTCAGACCCTCACCTTTCCGGGCGCACTCTTTTTCTTTTGCGAGAAGGCAGCCGAGTCTGGTGGTGCGACACCGGTCTGCCGATCGGATCTCACGCTAAAAACGCTAGAAGCAGAGAACCCGGATTTCGTAGCCAAGCTCCGCAAGGTGGGGGTGAAATACCGTAACTCGATGCCGTCAGAAGCAAACCTCGAATCGGGCCAAGGCCGAAGCTGGAAAGACACGTTGACCGTGGGGAGCGAGCATGAAGCTGAGGACAAACTCTCGACGCTCGGATACCGATTTAACTGGCTCGATGACGGTGGTTTATCGGTTCAGACTCCAGCGCTTGCCGCTGTTGATCATTTCGGAAGGGGTAACGATGTTTTCTTCAATCAGCTCGTTGCCGCCGCAGCTGGTTGGACAGTGGCTGCCGACGATAAAGAGCCCCGACTCTGCTTTGGAGACGACAGCCCAATGAGGCAGGAAGATTTGGCCGACGCTATAAACGCAGCCTATCGACACACGGTGGATTTGAACTGGCAAACGGGTGATGTTGCCTTGCTCGACAATCTCAAGGTGATGCACGGTCGCCGTCCGTTTGAAGGAAGGCGCAGCGTGCTTGCTTCGCTGTGCAATCCGATTTCGAGACCCGCGCTCACGGTTTAGGCCAGTTTAAATTCAGCCATAGCCTCGTAATGCCCCTGCATGCGCGATGCCAGCGCTTGGTCGACTGGGTCCAGCAAAGGTGCTTCGGTCGAGGGCGCTGCGAAACTTGTCGACGCCTCGACCACACCATACCAGTGCGGTGCCCATACGCCATCGCTTGAGCGGGTGCCAGCCGGCCAATGAGTCATTGCACCGTCGATCCATGGCACCCCAAGCACTTCACACAATATTCGCAAAACGCCTTCGGGGTTCGCGAGCACATCCGCGCTGTCCAAAACGGGTGGTCGCTCGCCCACAATTGCGGATACCTCGTCATAAAGCTCTCGCTGACGAACAATGCCAATATCATCCTCGGTGACCGACGGCATCTTTTGACGATAGGAGGCAATCACTCGAGCGGGTGAGCGAATAAGAAAGACATGCTTTGCCTCGCTGACCCAGCTGAGATCGATCCCGCGAGGCATGTGGTGCGTCATGTGTTTTTCGTATTGAAGCGAGTGATTTTGCGCAGCGCGCAAATGCGCCTCAACGCCCTCGCGAGTCCGCGGCTGACTGGCAATAACTGCGTCTCGCATCGGATGCTGCGCACCTGACTCGAGTAGATAGCAACCATAAAACGGTTCATCAAACACGCAGCAATCAGGGCGCGATTCCCAGGCACGCATCATTGCGGTTGATATGTTTCTGGGGCCAGACCAGCCCGCGATCCGAATGGTCATCTCAGCGACTGCGGTTGCCTGCTAGCTGGCTCTCTGATGCAACGAGTTCCTTGTAGAGCCCCTGAAGTCGATCAACCATTGGCCCGCGCTGTGTGTGAGTGAGCGTTCGCCCATCCACCTCGAAGACCGGCGTAAGGCCCGCGAAGGTTCCCGTCACAAAGGCTTCGTCTGCACCGTAAACCTGCATGAGAGAAAAGTTCTTCTCGTAGACGGGAATACCGTTGGCTTTACAGACGTTGATCACGTTCCGACGCGTAATGCCGTCTAGGCAGTAATCACCCGACGATGTCCAAACTTCGCCGTCCCTTACGATAAAAAAGTGCGTCGAGTTACAGGTTGCAACATGACCGTGAGGGTCGAGCATAAGTGCCTCGTCGTAACCAGCCTTGGCCGCCTGGATGCACCCGAAAATGCAATTCAATTTCGAGTGGCTGTTGATCCGCGGATCTTGAACGTCGGCATAACCCCGGCGCGTATAGACGGTGTAGAGCCGAACGCCCCGATCGTTCAGACTGGGATCTGGTTCCTTATATTCAGGAATGATGACAATGGTTGGACCACCAATGGTGACCGCAGGATCCTGATACGGCGTGGATTTAACACCGCGAGTCACCATGAGTCTGATGTGAACATGGTCAGTCATGTCGTTTGCCGCGAGGGTGTCAAACAATCGTATAGCGAGCGCGTCTTGTGTGATTTCCATGTCAAGGTCGAGCGCTTTCGCACCTTCCCAAAGCCGCTTTAAATGCGTGTCGAGAAACGGAATGGCGCCGTCGTGTACGCGTAGACCTTCCCAAATGCCGTCTCCAAGAATGAAACCACTGTCAAAAACAGAGACGGTCGCTTGCTCTCGTGGGACGAGATCGCCATTGATATTGATCAAAATAGATTGGTTGCGAACATCGGGGGCGTATGTGTGAGTGCTATTGGCCATGCCGTTACTCCTAAAGCGATCCTGAAAGTCTGCTGATAGCGCCTCTCGATAGCAACAAAATATCGATGACGGCATAACAAAAATGAACGAAAAATCTGACGAATTGGCGCGCCTTGAAAACAAGGCTTAGTGGGTCCGAAAAGCTTGATTCAGGCCGATCTCCGGCAGGTAACCATAGTTCATCCCGTCGAAAGTCCCAGTCGTCGAATTTAACTCACTCCGCCGGGAAGCCCTATGAGATAACAAGCTCGGATTTCTCCCACTATTTTAATTTTAATACCGAGATCAGTAACAGGATTTAATTATGAATTCCATGACACGGATCATATCCCGCGCGCTAGCAGTGAGCCTGCTAGTTTTAGTAGCGGCGTGTTCAGACAGCTCTGACGGCATCCTCTACAAAGATGACCTGCCAACAGCCGCTGCGCCTGAAGCACCCGCACCCGCTCCCGGCCCTGGCAACATTGTAGAAGTTGCTACCGAAGCTGGTGATTTCCCAACCTTGCTTGCCGCGGTAGAAGCAGCGGGTCTGGTCGATGCACTCTCTGACGACAGTGCCTCGCTCACTGTGTTTGCGCCTACAGAAGCCGCTTTTGCAGCACTCCCAGAAGGCGCACTGGATTCGCTATTAGCGGATCCTGATGCACTCGCGGGTGTACTGACCTATCACGTTCTGGGCAGTGCGGTGACTGTTAACCAAGCCGCTGATCTCGCAGGCTCCACCGTTGAAACGCTCAACGGCGGAAAAGTAGCGATCACCGTTCGTGACGATGACTATGTCTACATCAACCTCGCGCAGGTTGTGTCATACGACATCGAAGCGTCCAACGGCATCATTCACGTCATCGATGCGGTTTTGCTACCGCCCGATCTGACGCCGTCTGAAATGACAATTGCTGAGATTGCGTCATCAAACGAAGACTTTGAAACACTGGTCGCTGCTGCGACTGCTGCGAATCTCGTTGGTACGTTGAATGATCCTGAAGCATCACTCACCGTGTTTGCGCCAACCGATGCTGCTTTTGAAGCGCTCGGCGAGTCGACGCTAAACTACTTGCTCAACAACCTCGATGACCTCGAGAGCACCCTGCTCTACCACGTCGTTGCAGGCGCGGGCCTGTCTTCGATCGATGCGATTGCTGCAACGGGCAGCTCAATCGAAATGGCCAACGGTGATGAGGCAATGATCTCGCTCGGCGATTCAGGCCTCATGATCAACATGTCGAACATCGTCACAACAGACATCGTTGCGTCGAACGGCATCATCCACGTGATCGATACCGTTCTTGATGCGCCCAGCGTTGAAGCTGCGCCACTAGCCGTAACGCTTTCGGCGAATGGTGGTTTCTCAACATTGTCTGGCTTGATTGAGGACGCAGGTCTCACCGAGACATTGATGGATCCCAATGCGAACGTAACCGTATTTGCGCCTACCGACGACGCCTTTGCTCAGATGAAGCGACTTGGCGTCTTCACCAAGTTGTCTGGCAGCGTAACAGCTGACTTCACGACAGGTGCGTTCGACGGTTCAGGCGCTATTGCAGACGCTGAAACAGAGACCTACACCTTCCCAACAGGGGCGCAGGACTGGGCTGGCTTTGCTAACAACGCCGACATCTATCCGCTCTCTTTCTCAGAAGGTGGCAGCATTACCTTCACAGCGTCTGCGGCTACACCGACTAACGTTCGGTTCCGCTTCGAGGCGAACCCTTATCCAAATACAGAGCCTTCTTACAACACTGAAAACGTGTTGGTAGATAGCGCTGAGGCTAAGGAGTACACCATTGAAATCCCATCGCAGGGTGATCAAACGTTCAACTCGTTCCTCATGTACGTTGTTGAGCGCGATCAGCCCGTTATGGTGACTAATGTTGTCGTCAATGCAGGTCCTGCAGAAGAGCCTGTTGACGAAGATCTTGTAAACCTCCTCACCTATCACGTTTACGGTGACACGGTGCTCGCTGCGGATGCAGTTGCACTTGCGGGTAACTCAATCGAGATGCTCAACGGTGAGACGGCAGCACTGTCTGTTGACGGTGATGGCAACCTACTCATTAACGACGCTCGTGTAACCACTGCTGACATCGTAACCAGCAATGGTGTTATCCATGCGATTAACAAGGTGCTATCACTTCCTGGTGACGCAACATCTATGGTCGCCGACTTCACCACTGGTGCATTTGATGGCTCAGGTGCGATTGCAGATGCTGAAACCGAGACCTACACCTTCCCAACGGGTGCGCAGGACTGGGCTGGCTTTGCTAACAACGCCGACATCTACCCTCTCTCTTTCCCAGAGGGTGGCAGCATTACCTTCACAGCGTCTGCGGCTACACCGACTAACGTTCGGTTCCGCTTTGAGGCAAACCCTTATCCAAACACAGAACCGTCGTATGACACCGAGTACGTGTTGATCGACAGCGCTGAAGCGAAGGAATACACGATTGAAATCCCATCGCAGGGTGATCAAACCTTCAACTCGTTCCTCATGTACGTTGTGGAGCGCGATCAGCCCGTCATGGTGACGAATGTTGTCATTACATCTGGCACCGTCGAAGAGCCAGAGCCAGCTCCAGAGACAGGTGGTTCAATTGTCTTCTCCGGTGTGTTCGGCGGATCAGTTGTGGACCTTGAGACAAACACCTACACCGTGCCTGCGGGTTCTGAGGCTTGGGCAGGCTTTGCTAACGAGGACACAACGGTTTATCCGTTCACGTTTGCTGACGGTGGCCACATCACCTTCACTGCGTCAGCGGCTACACCGACTAATATCCGGTTCCGCTTCGAGAAAGCACCTTACCCAGATACAGAGCCAGCGTTTGATACTGCGGTAGTGCTTATCGATAGCAGCACGCCTAAGGAATACACCGTGGAATTTGATTCACAGGGTGACAACACGTTCAGCTCGTTCCTGATGTACATCAGCGAGCAGGACAGCCCTGTTGTTCTGACGGATGTCACAGTGAACCAAGGTGCTGCCGCAGCGGCGGGTGGTTCAATTGTCTTCTCCGGTGTGTTCGGCGGATCAGTTGTGGACCTTGAGACAAACACCTATACCGTGCCTGCGGGTTCTGAGGCTTGGGCAGGCTTTGCTAACGAGGACACAACGGTTTATCCGTTTGAATTTGCGAACGGAGGTTCGATCACCTTTACTGCGTCAGCGGCAGCAACAACAACAGTGCGGTTTAGGTTTGAAAAGAACCCCTATCCCGATACGGAGCCATCGTTTGATACCTCCACGGTAACAATCGACAGCGACACCGCAACGGAATACACCGTGGAATTTGATTCACAGGGTGCAAATACCTTCAGCTCGTTCCTGTTCTACATCACCGAGCAGGACAGTCCAGTTGTTATGACAGATGTCGTGGTAACGGCTAATTAATCAGTAAAGCTCAACGCAAGGCGGCCAATGGCCGCCTTTTTTTTGCCTGTACCTTTCACTTCCTCAACCATTTACTGGTGACAACCGAGGCTTTCATCTACGCTGAGATACTCGATCCCGTGAACTCCATCAAATAAGAAAAGGCATCACAAAATGAAGTCCACAATCATCATCTTGTTTACGTATGCAGCCTTTTGGTTTTGGTACACGCCCTCAGGCGGACCACTGACGAACGAGGAAATCCGCTTTTACCTCGATCAGATTGACTCGGACGAGGGCCGCGCGCAGGTTGAGGCCTTTGCTAGAGAAGACACCGGTCGCTCGTTTTACATGCTCAACGCGCTGGACCTCGATGAGTCACCAGGATCCGTTGAGGGTGCACCTACAGGGGCTGACGGGCAGCAACTTATGGACCTTTATATGGAACACATGCTCCCCGCACTGTTAGCGCGAGCCAGCCACCCCGCGTTCTTTGGTACAGCTGTTGGCAAGAGCATTGAAGTTGTTGGTGTCGAAAATGCAGAAACCTGGGATACAGGCGCCCTGGTACGATATCGAAGTCGCAAGGATTTACTCGATATTGTGACTAACCCTGACTTTCGTGGTCGACACCATTTCAAGGTCGCTGCCCTAGAAAAAACGATTGCCTACCCAATCGAAACCCCGTTTAACCCAGGCGATCCACGCCTCCTATTTGGGCTGATTGCCGCGCTTTTGATATCCCTTTCAATAAGGCGGTGAGGACACTGGACAGTCTCAAATAACGCGATACGATATGGCATAACTTGTGCCAAAACCTGAGATGAGAATTATGAAAAAGCGCTACGTCCTCTTCCTTATCATTCTCGTTATCGTCGCCGGCGGCTACAGTCAGCGCGATACTCTGGTGACGCGCTTGCTGCAGACCGGCATCGATCGACAGTTCGCCTCATCAACCATCGAATCCTTAGGCGATGGACTCCACGTCGCCTTATGCGGAGCAGGCTCACCACTCCCCGCACCTAAGGCATCGGGGCCTTGTGTTGCTGTCATCGCTAATGGCGAGCTGTATGTCGTTGATGTCGGCACTGATAGCCCTCGCAACTTGGCGCGTATGGGATGGGCTGCTTCAGCGCTTGAAGGTGTTTTCATTACGCACTTCCACTCTGATCATATCGATGGACTCGGCGAGCTAATGACACTTCGCTGGGCAGGTGGCAGCTTTGAATCGCCACTCCCCGTTTACGGTCCAACGGGCATTGAGCGTGTCGTCGGCGGCTTCAATGAGGCGTACGCGCAAGATTTTATCTATCGCCAAGCGCACCACGGTGATTCGGTCGCACCGCTAAAAGCTGCGGGCGGCTCCCCCAAGCCATTTACAAAACCTGCCAAAGGTCAAACGGCGACGCTGGTCGATAAAGGCGACCTGAAAATTGAAGCTTTCTCAGTGACTCACACACCTGTTGAACCCGCAGTTGGGTACCGATTTACCTACAAAGGTCGAACCGTGGTCATTACGGGCGACACCATCAAGGACCAAAATATTGTCCAAATGTCTCGCGGTGTGGACCTGCTTGTTCATGAAGCGCTCGCAGATAATCTCGTCGGGCTCATCAACGAAGGCGCAAGACGCAACAACCTGACAAATATGATGAAGATCACTCACGACATCCCCGACTATCACGCAACACCAATGGATGCTGCGGAGACGGCAGCGGAAGCAGGGGTCGGTCATTTGCTCTACTACCACATTGTCCCAGCGCTTCTCGTTCCTGGTCAGGAGCCCCTCTTCCTGAATGGCGCAGAGGATGTCTTTGAAGATTTCACCATCGGCTACGATGGCGTTGCCTTTAGCCTTCCGGCCAATAGCGATGAGATCATCCAAATCAGTGACGGGCTATAACCACCGTCAACGTGAATAAATAAAAGAATCGCCTTCACAAGAAGAGCAAAGAAGTTAACAGTGGGAGCGGATAACAATAACAAACCATAGAGGATCGACATGACGCATTCACACCCCGCGATCAAAGCTCATCTTACGTCGATTAATTGCGCTCAGAACGGCGAGAAAGAAAACTGGCTTGCGCTGTTTGCAGAAGATGCGATCTTGCATGACCCTGTGGGGCCATCACCGCATGACCCCACGGGTGAAGGTTTCCGTGGGAAGGAACGACTGGAGGCTTTTTGGGATACGATGATAGGTCCGAGCAATACCCAAATTGTCTCGCACCAACAAATTGCGTCGGGGCCTAATGATTGCGCCTGCATTGCCACTGCCACCAACACATTGAGTGACGATCTGAGTATCAAAATCGAGATGGTTGTCGCTTACCGCGTTGACGATGCGGGGCTAATCACATCCCTACAGGCATTCTGGGACCAAGAGGCGATTGCGAAACAACTTGGCTTGTAACTAGGGCCACGAAACACGCAAGCAAGACCATGCATCCATAACAAAAACCGCAGTGTTTCTCACAACCGGATTCGGTTAGCATCACTGCGCAAAAGAAAAAGTAAATCGAGGGCAGGAAAATGGAAAACCTTGAACAATTTCGAGCCGACACACGCGAGTGGCTAGAGGCCAATTGTCCAGAAGATATGCGCCAACCGATGCGGTCCGATGAGGATCAGTGCTGGGGTGGCAGAAACTGGGTATTCAAAAGCGAAGGCCAGAAACTTTGGCTCGAGCGTATGGCAGCAAAAGGCTGGACGGCACCACGGTGGCCTGCGGAATATGGCGGCGGCGGTCTCTCTGGCCCCGAAGCGAAAATCTTAGGAGAAGAAATGGCGCGCATCGGTGCACGACGCCCGCTCAGCAGCTTTGGTCTGGATATGCTTGGCCCAGCACTTCTGCTCTACGCGACAGAAGAGCAAAAGCAGCAATACATCCCCGATATCATCAACGGCAAAATCCGCTGGTGTCAGGGCTACAGTGAGCCCAACGCCGGCTCTGACTTGGCCAGTCTGCGCACAAAAGCCGAGGATATGGGTGATCACTACCTGATCAACGGCTCGAAAGTCTGGACGTCTTATGCGGATAAAGCTGACTGGATTTTCTGCTTGGTTCGCACAGATTTTGACTGTCCCAAGCACGAAGGGATTAGCTTCTTGCTGTTTGATATGACCACTGAAGGCGTCAGCACAAAGCCAATCAAACTGATCAGCGGTACCTCGCCCTTCTGTGAAACCTTCTTCGATAACGTGCAAGTACCCAAGACACAATTGGTCGGCACGCTAAACAAGGGCTGGGAAATCGCTAAATACCTGCTTACACACGAGCGTGCCATGATCGGCGGCTTTGGTTTGGCGGGTGGCGGCATGAAGGGCATGGGCCAAATGGCAGCAGCAAAGCGCGGCACCAAAGACGGCCGTCTTCGCGATGCATCGTTGCGGGCAGAAGCAAGCGCCTTTGAAATCGATGAAATGGCGTTCGGTCTTACCATCGAGCGCATCACCGATGAGACGAAGGCAGGCCAAGGAACGGGAGCGTCTTCGTCAATTCTTAAGATGTACGGCACCGAGCTCAACAAGCTACGTCAGGAATTATTCATGGCCATCGGTGCAACCGATGCGCTGAACTTCGATACCGATAGCAAAGGCGCGCTGGTAAGAAGTTGGCTTCGAAGTAAGGCCAACTCTATCGAAGGCGGCACCACTGAAGTGCAGCTCAATATTATTGCCAAACGCATTCTTGGCTTACCAGCGTAGGGGGAAACAACGTGGTAATGATCCTAAGTGAGGAGCAGCAGCTCCTCAAAGACTCGGCAAAAGCATTCCTATCAGAGAGTGCGCCGATTTCCGCACTGCGCGCGATGCGCGACGCGGGCGACGACCACATGCCAGAACTATGGTCAAAAATGAGCGAGATGGGTTGGCCTGGGATTGTGATTCCAGACGCCTACTCTGGTCTCGAATTCGGCTATGTGGGTGCAGGTGTTGTCCTTGAAGAGATGGGTCGCACGCTAGCGCTATCACCCTTCCTCAGTTCGGCCGTTGTCGCAGCAAGCTTGATTAACCAGCTTGGTTCGGAACAGCAGAAAGAAAAGTATCTGCCCAGCATTGCAACGGGTGAGCTCACGGCCGTGCTCGCGGCTGACGAATCTGGGTTCTTCGATCTCGATGGCATCGCAACGTCGGCCACGGCGAATGATGGTGGTTACACCCTCTCGGGAAGTAAGCGAGGGGTTATCGACGGCCACAATGCAGACCTTTTCCTGATCGTCACAAACGGTGACGAGGGCATGAGCGTCTTCGCTGTCGAGAAAGAGGCGGCAGGTATCTCCTGCGAGACACGTTTGATTGTCGACAGCCAAAGAGCCGCCGATATCACGCTCGATAGTGTCGCTGTCTCTTCGGACGCTCTAATGGGTACGCTGGGTGGTGCATCCGAGGCGCTCGAATTCACCATCGACGTTGCAGCGGCTTGCTCTGCAGCGGAGATGTTAGGTATTTCTATCGAGACCTTCGAGCGTACCGTCGGCTACCTGAAAGAGCGCGAGCAGTTTGGCAGCAAGATTGGTACTTTCCAGGGCCTTCAGCACCGCGCAGCACAGTTGTTTGCTGAAATCGAAGTCAGCAAGTCGGCGGTACTCGCTGCCTTGCAGGCACTCGATGAGAACAGCGAGAAGCGTTCTGTTCTAGCAAGCATGGCGAAAGCAAAGTGCGCGAAAGTTGTACGTAACGCCACCGAAGAAGGCGTTCAAATGCACGGTGGTATCGGCATGACCGACGAGTTTGATATCGGCTTCTTTATGAAGCGTGCAGCGGTATGCCGTCAGGCTTACGGCGACTACCACTATCACGCCGATCGCTTCGCGAATTTGCGAGGCTACTAACGCTTTAATCATAAAACACAAAACCCGCGCTTGCCGCGGGTTTTTTTATGCCTTTTCGATTTCCTACGTCTACCCTGTCAGGCAATCAGCGCGTCGATGCAAACAGTGCTTGCTCCTCATCGTTCATTTCGGCAGGAATCGACTCGAACAGCGGTGTAGATAAATATCGCTCACCGGTATCGGGGAGCATGACCAAGATGACTGAGCCCTCGGGCGCACTCTCTGCGACTTCAATCGCCGTCAGTAAGGTTGATCCGCCGGATACACCCGTCAGAATTCCCTCGTTTGCGGCTAAGTGCTGAGCCATCGCCATACCCTTTGTACCATCAACCGGTCTCACCTCATCAAAGAAGGCACGATCGATACCTTCTTGTAGCACCTTTGGAATAAAGTCCGGCGTCCAGCCCTGAATCACGTGCGGCTCCCACGCAGGGTGGCTACCCTTGGGTGAGTCGTCATCATTACGCTCTTGCGCGACGCCTGAACCGATAAGCGTGGCGTTGTGAGGCTCCGACAAGACGATCGTGCAGTCGGGACGCTCGGCTCTTAGGACACGCGCAACACCGGTAACCGTTCCGCCCGTACCATAGCCCGTTACCCAGTAGTCGAGCGACGTGTCTTTAAAGTCGGCCAGAATCTCGCGGGCCGTTGTTGATTCGTGGATATCAGCATTTGCCGCGTTTTCAAACTGCCGCGCAAAGAACCAACCGTTGTCCTCAGCGAGTTTCTTCGCCGCGTTGTACATACCGATGCCACGCTCTTCCTTCGGGGTTAACACCACCTTGGCACCCAAGAATCGCATAAGCCTTCGGCGCTCAATCGAGAAACTCTCGGCCATGGTAATAACCAATGGGTAGCCTTTGGCGGCACAGACCATCGCAAGCCCAATACCGGTGTTACCCGACGTTGCCTCGACCACGGTTTGACCCGGCTTCAAAGTGCCGTCGCGCTCTGCGGCTTCGATAATATTCAACGCCAATCGGTCTTTTACCGAGGCAAGCGGGTTGAAGGACTCAACCTTTACGTACATTGACACATGCGACGGCCCGGTCCGATTGAGTCGCACACAGGGCGTGTCACCCACCGTCTCGACGATAGAGTTATAGCGCACACCGCGGCCGCTCGTTGAATAAATAGTCATCGATAGATCTCCCAAATCGCCCCCAATTCGTTGCGAACCCACCTGTCGATGTCGACAGTCAGGTCGCCACTGAGGAAGTCACCCTTATGATGTACTTACCGTGCCATGCTCTGTAGGTAGACACAATGGCGAGCTTCGCCCGCTCAGGATTGCCCAAGCGATGAAGCTAAGCTTCAAGCTGGCGATAATCTGTATTGGTAAAGACGATCGTAGTGCGGCTTCATGCGTCGATGCACTTGCCTCACTCGATCGGGTAAGTTGTCTAACTCGACATACTTACGCTTTTGAGCAACCAGCCCTGTGGACTGTGCAAGGTTGGCGTGGAAGGAGCCGCCGTCCCACCAACTGTGTGCGCTGGGATCGCCACCGGGCTCCCAACTGAGCGCCTCGGGTAAGAACGGAATACCTACAGACTCACAGAAAGCCCGTGTCATTGCCTCGGGCTGCTCAAGTAAGTCATCGCTATCGATAACAGGCGGTGGTGCGCCATTGATCGCAGTGAGTAAATCGAACAGTGCACGTTGCTCCGGAAAGCCCACCTCAAGCTCATCAAAATCGTTCCACTGATGATAGAGCGAGGTCAGTGTTTTGGCCGGATCACGAATCAAAAAAGCATGTGTGAATTGACCCAAGAATTCTGGTGTCCACATATGACTGATGTAATGAGGAAAGTCTTTGAGAAACACTGGGCCCTGTTGTGCGCGGGACTCTATGTCTTCCCAAACACTATCTAGGGTGAGACCCGGGGTCGTCTTCTCCCCTTCTGAAAACCGTGGCCAAAGAGGGGCTTCCCCTTGATACCAAGCCTCGCCAAAAGGCTCATGCAGACAGTCCAAGTCTCCGCGCTGTCGCATCATCCACTCAAACGCCGTCGATGTAGATCGCGGCACTGCCCAAAGCGCGACGATTTTATTCATGACTTTTCTCCAAGCGACGACAAAAGCTGACCCTGAGCAATTTCAGGAGTAATGCCTAGCGTTTTAAAGACCCGCCAATACAACGCCGTATCGTGACCAATCACCGGTCTTCCCAGACGGCCCTCAAGTGCCTCGGTATGATGGACCGGTCGCTGCGCTAGTCCATCGGAAGGGCGCCGGTAGTTGCTCATACCATTGATGAGATAGGCATCGACATGCGGGGCTTTATCAGCGACATAATCAAAAGAGTCCCAGAGCAGGGACTCATCGAAGCACCAGACGCAGCGGTCGACATCAGTCTGTGCGTTGAACCACCCTTGATCGACAAAATTACCTGCCCAAACCACATCAAAGCCTGCCTCTTGCAGGAAGCCAACCGTGCCTTGATACCAGCTTCGATCGTGATAGCAGGCGTTGAGCGCCACCTTTTCGACGTTTTGATCGCGCAGCGCTTCAACCATCGCGTAACCTGCCATATGAAACGGTGTCTCGTACCGATCACTCAACATGGCGCAGTGGTCTCTAATGCCCTCCACGCCTAGACCACTCGCGTGCACCCAATTCGAACCCACCTGCGCACATACATCAGCGCCGTTGTTCGCCATGCACTCCACAAACTCTTCCAATAAACCAAAGTTCTTCTGCCGCTGGTCTAACTTATGGGTGTAATCGGGTACGTGAAGCATACGTCCGTGAACACCGACAGTCCTCGGTGCCATCCGCAGAAAATCTGAAGGCGCTGCGTCGAAATCGTGTGGGGGAGCGGTAAACCCCACTTGATGGGGAAACAGCTTCACTGAGCTGTCTTTCCACTTCGCAGGTTTCTCATAAGCCATGAGACGACATTCCTTTTCTTATTAGTCCGTCTTCTGAGCGCTTTTTACACACCGATACTCAAAGACATATTCGCGAGAGGAGTGTGCGCGCGGGAGGCGCGCCATGCAATAAGTCCACGGCAATTCGCTGCACCAGAAAAGGCGGCTTAAGAAATGAACTATCAACACACCGCTAACCGACTCACCTAAGTAATTTTATCCAACCCACCTTTACCTAAAGGACAGCGCCTCAGCGAGGTTGGAATTCTGAATAAGCGCGGAAACCCAATGTTTTTAAGTATTTTGCTGCAATACCTCCAGCCGCAAGCAGGGATACCCCCCAGGGGTATTTGACGAATAATACCCCCCAGGGGTATATTGAACGTATAGGAGGTATTTCGTGAAACAAGAAACCAGAGATAACGTTGATCGCCGACTCGCCCGCATTGAAGGGCAAGTCAAAGCTTTGCGCCGAATGGTAGGTGAGGACCGGTACTGCATCGATATCGCAAGACAGGTGCAAGCTGCACGCGCTGCGCTCTCCAGCCTCGAGTCGATCATTCTCGATGACCACATTGCCACCTGCGTTCAACATGCGCTTGAAGGCGACAACCTCAGTGATCGCGAAGCTAAGATCGATGAACTCATCAAGGTAATGCGAGGCAAAAAATGAAAATTCGCCTTGCGAGTTTGTTACTCGGTTTCGCTGCGATCACAGTGAGCGCCGGTGCACTCGCACGCCCAGTTTCCTATGCAGGAGGCTGGACACTGATCGAAACCTCAAGTCGGGCCTCGAGCGCAGCACTGCTTCATTACACACCCGCCTACAACTATTCCGTTGGTGCGCGTTACGAGTGGATGCGAGGTGCTGATATCCGAATGCAAGTAATCCAACCGACTTACCTTGCAAAACGTTGGTTTGGAAAAAACTACCAAGCCAATCTCTATCTCACCGGTGGTGTCGGTCGTGCCGAACGAACGCGCGGCCAGCGCTCGATAACAGAGACGGCGAGTTTCGCAGGGGTAATGGCTGACTGGGAGACACGCTCTCTGTTCGCGAGCTATGAGATGCGCGCGGCTGATCTGGGGCAACTCGGAAATCAAACCATGCACGCAGCGCGTGTCGGGTGGGCACCTTACGAGGGCGACACCGGTGACCTGCACACTTGGCTCATGGTCGAAGTCGATCGACGAGAACATCTCGAGGAAGCTACTACCGTTACGCCACTCATCCGTTTTTTCAAAGGTCCGGCTTTACTAGAGGTGGGTTACAACCTCAGCGATTCGAAGCCGCTGTTAAATTTCACCTACCGTTTTTAGAGGCGAATTTCTATGAACACGGCATTTTTAAACTCTTTGACCTTGGTAGCTGCACTGGCCTTACCGGTGTCGGCATTCGCTGACCACAGCAACGAGGGACCGGATCATCACGCTATGTCTGGCATGCAGCATGGTGATCATGATCATGGTCATGAACACGCGCATCAGCATGAAGACGCTGGCCATGACAGGCACGGGGATCATGAAGAACACGACCATGGCGCAATGAGCATGGCGGCAACCATTACCCAGACTGATGACGTGGCCGCGGCACTTGCTGCAGGTGGTGCACCTGTAGTCGTCGATGTTCTCGGCGTTGTCTGCGATTTCTGTGCTACCGCCATGAATAAAATCTTTGGCAAGCGCGACGAGGTCGCCGCGGTTTACGTCGATCTGGATAAGAAGACCTTGAGTTTGGTTATCGGTGAAGGCGACGCGCTTACCGACAAGCAAATTGAAAAACTTGCCAAGAAAGCAGGCTACCGCATTGCGGCCATCCGCCGTGGCAGTGAGGCGCTTGGCGGATGAATCCGATCGATCGTAGGTCACTGATTGGCCCGACGCTGTCGTTATTCGCAAGCACGTCGACGCTACTATGTTGCGCGCTACCCGCACTCCTGATTACGGTCGGTGCGGGTGCCGTGATGGCCGGTCTCACCGCCGCTGTTCCCGGAATCATGTGGCTATCTGTAAATAAAGGGCCTCTTTTCATTGCGTCAGGGGCGCTGCTGAGCGCGTCTGCCTTGATGCAGTGGCGAGCAAGAAACGCCCCCTGCCCTTCAGACCCTGAACAAGCGGCAGCCTGCAACGCGCTGAGAGTTCTGAGCCGCCGGATACTGATTGGCTCCTCCTCGGTGTATGCCACAGGCGTATTCTTCGCCTATCTTTGGCCTCTTATCTATCTTTAATCGCACACCCTCGAAAGTGGCCCTTTAAGTTCACTCACTCAACAAGCACTTACTCTCAGGTTGTGACATCGTTGAAGAACTCACCTTATGCACGACTGGTTATGCACGGCTGGCGGGGGGACATTGTCGGCCTGAGCATCGAGATCCATGGGCGAAATGGCAATTAGAGGATCGGCCTAGATTAGTAATAACAGCAAAGAAGGAGGAACGCAGAAAGAAAACCAGGGAGTTCTACGCTTTTGAGTTAGTGCGCCGTGGGATCAGGACATAAAGCACAATACCCGCGATCGCGGTCAACAAGGCGAGCAGTGAGAACAGCTTCAGTAGCCAAGTCCCAATGTCATCGCGATCGTCGTAATCCATGATGTGGAGCATCCAAAGAAAATCCCAGGCTCGCCACGCAGTATTTCTAATCGCCACAATATCGCCAGATCGGGGGTCAACATAAACCTTCAATGAAGGCTCATCGACATCATAGGCGCGCCACAACGGTAGCTGCCGCCCCCGATACTCCGCCGCTTCTGATGCTGTTGTTACCCATTCGGTGACATCTGCAGCGATATCGGTCTTATCCCAGACGACCGATATTGCCTGCTCTGAAGTGAGTGGCTCTACCGGCACACCTTTAGGGGTAAGCCAGTTGGTTGCGCCTGTTTTACTGTCGACCACCCCAACAACAAGCTCGCCTTTGAGTCTCGGCTTAACGGTGAGTTGCGAGGTTGCAGTGACAGGCAAGTCGAATAGGGATAAATCGATCGCCTGCGTCGGCAACGCCAGACGATGCGGCTCTCCACGAACTTCCTTGATATCGATAAACGCAAAATAGACACCGCTGACGGTCCATAGCAAAAGCTGAACCGCGGTGATGATCGCTAGACGCCGATGCCAGACCCGGAGGCGTCGCTGCCATAGAAGCGAACCGGACTTCATATGAATCCTCGCCGCGGGCTGTGAAGATGGCTGTGCAGAAGACTGTAAAGAGGACTTTGCATCATAAGAAAGGGAGCGCGAAGCTCCCTCTGATATCGCAGAAT
The DNA here is from genome assembly GCA_000227505.4 of gamma proteobacterium HIMB55. Lineage (NCBI taxonomy): Bacteria > Pseudomonadati > Pseudomonadota > Gammaproteobacteria > Cellvibrionales > Halieaceae > gamma proteobacterium HIMB55. The sequence goes on from AGIF02000001.1 coordinate 2,330,067, forward strand.
ATCAATCAATCTTGAAAGGCTGTGGACGTCTCAGACTTATACAGCGACTGCTTGGGCTTTTCGAACACGCGCTGAATCATAGGCTCGAAGAACGACAGTGGATAGGTCTCTGCTTCGGGGTCAAAAGCGGGGGCATCGTATTTCTCGATGAACTCGAGCGTTTGCTCGTACATCGGATGATCCTTGTAGGTCTCGCGCATATTCTTGTCGAGGCCAAGGTACTCAAAGAAGTAGTAGCCCTGAAAGATTGCATGATGCTTGACCATCCAATAGTTCGCTTCACTCACATAGGGCTGGAGTAGAACGGCGGCAATATCCGCGTGGTTTGCTGGGCCAAGGGTATCGCCAATGTCGTGCAGCAGAGCACAGACAACGTATTCTTCGTCTTTACCATCTTTATGAGCAAGCGTTGCTGTCTGCAAGCAGTGCGTCAGACGATCTACGGGGAAGCCTCCGCAGTCACCCTCGAGTAGCAGCAAATGATCGATGATTCGTTGATAGAGTGTTTTAGAAAACTCTTGCACTTCGGCACCAATGATCATCCAGTCATCCGCGGTGCCATCCTTCATGTGGTGGAACTTTGCCCGTTCAGGTACTGCTGTATTCATTTTTTATTCTCCAAGTTGCCAGTATCGCGTTGAAGCACTACAAATCGTATTTGATGGTGTTAGATTAGCGCGCATTGTCGCGTTGCGCATCATTCATGCGACAACGAACTCACTCGATCACTATTTCAAGGCGAACACTTCATGTCTTTATTGCCGAAATCCCTGCTTCAGATCTCAACACTCGTTCTCATTTTTGCGTTGGGTCTTGCCGGCTGCTCCAATGAAAAAGCGGCTGAACCCGATGCGCCTTTATCACTGACTGAATGGCTGGACGCAGAGTACGAAGAGCAACTGATGCGTTCACCTATGAATCTCACCTATCTCGGCCGCAGCGAGCGCAAAGACGAATTAGATGAATTCACGCTGGAGTCTTATCAGGCAGATCTTGCATGGCAAGCAACATCGGTAGCCGAGATGGAGAGTCGCTTTGACCGAGCCGAGCTATCAGAGCCAGAACAGCTTTCTTACGACCTCTGGAAGTACAGCTATGAGCAGTCAGCTTCAGGAGAAGCCTACTTTTACAGCGGCCTTGTTTTCGACCAAATGAATGGTATTCATTCTTTTGTACCGACCTTTCTTATCAACTTCCACACTGTGGAGAACGTCTCGGATTTTGAAGCTCTGGTGGCGCGCTTGAATCTCATCAAGCCCCGAATGATGGATGCCTTAGATATCGCGCGCGAATCGTCAAAACGCGGTGTGGTATCCCCTTACTTCGCGATGGATGGTGTTGCCGACCAGTCACGAAAAATCATCTCAGGCCAACCTTTTGATGCTGAAGCGGAGACTGACAGCGCGATTTGGGCAGACGTACAACGAAAGCTCGCTGGGCTTTTAGAAAATGAGTTGCTCACCGAGGACGAGGCCAATGCATTGCAAGCTGAGGCGAAAGACGCCCTGCTCTCGTCATTTGGTCCTGCGTACGAAGCTATTATTACCTGGGCTGAAGAGGAGCGTCTCTCATCGCCTGAGGTAGCAACCGGCATCGGCGCGCAGGAAGGTGGTGACGCTTACTACGCGCACTTGCTCGCCCAACAGACAACAACGGATCTAAGCGCTGACGAGATCCATACTATTGGCCTCAACGAGGTTGCCCGGTTACGCAAAGAGATGCTCGGCATCATGGACGAGGTCGAATTCAAAGGAGACCTGCAAGCGTTCTTCGAAGAGGTTCGAAGTGGCGAGTGGAATTACTATCCGGACACTGACGAAGGCCGTCAGGCTTATATCGACGATGCGACAGCCGCCATCGACAACCTAAAAGTATTACTTCCCGAGTATTTTGGTCTCCTGCCAAAAGCTGACCTTATTGTGAAGCGGGTAGAAGCCTTCCGTGAGCGTGATGGCGCAGCACAACATTACTACGCGGGAACACCGGATGGATCACGCCCCGGCATCTACTACGCGCACCTATCAGATATGACCGCCATGCCAAAAAATCAGCTGGAGGTCATTGCCTATCACGAAGGGTTGCCCGGTCACCATATGCAGATCTCCATTGCGCAAGAGCTCGAAGGTGTGCCTCAGTTCCAAACGCAGCTCGGTTTTACAGCTTACGCTGAGGGCTGGGGCTTATACTCAGAAAAACTCGCCAGCGAAATGCCTGGCACTTACGCTGATGCCTATCAAAAGTTCGGGCGATTGAGCAGTGAGATCTGGCGGGCAATTCGTCTTGTGGTTGATACCGGCCTGCACTCGAAAGGCTGGACCGAGCAAGAGGCGATCGACTACTTCATGGCCAACTCACCAGAGCCTTATGAGAGTGTGCGCTCCGAGGTGCGCCGCTACATCGTCATGCCTGGGCAAGCGACCTCGTACAAGATTGGCATGATCAAGATTCTGGAATTGCGATCGACCGCCATCGAAGCGCTTGGGGATGACTTCGATATCCGTGGCTTCCACGACACGGTGCTGGGTGCAGGCTCGCTGCCGCTCGACTTGCTGGAGCGACGTGTCATGCAGTGGATTGAGACAGTTAAAGCGGGCTGAGAATAAGCAGCCCGATGGTCTGGCCTCAGGCGGCTGCCTGAGTCCGGATCATTTGCGATCCCTCGAGCTCCTCAAGTGCCGCACGGTACTTCGAGGGTGGTGTGAAACCGAGCTCCTCTCGCACTTTGGCTAGTGGCTCGTGAAGCCGGTCTTCCCATCGGGTAAACAACATCCACTCTGCAGACTGGCCGATCTCTCGTCCTTCTTTAACGAGTGTTTTGAGATCTAGCTCAGGGTTCTCTTTTTGGCCCTTGGTTCGACCCATGAAAATAATGAAATCGATACCGCGAGATGGCGTCTGAGTTGTCATAAACGACAGCAGGCAAAGCTCACCTAACGTATCCCGACCGTAGCCGGTCATCACGTGCTGCAGGTCATGAATATCCCGAAGGCGATCACCTAGCCAGCGCTCGTGACGCCCAATTTTTTCAAACCTAGGCGCTTCTTCACTCGAGGCAATCAAGCCATCAGCTGATAAGCCTTCACGATGCACGAAGTCGTAATAAGCGCGGCCAATGCTGCCTTCGGGCATCGCTAAAAGCGCCTCGCGGTCGTTGAGTGCCGTAACAATATTCGGCTGCTCCTGAAGGAGACGCATGCCCCGGTCGTCCGCACGCATGCGCATCAGCGCTCTACCGAGAGAGTTGCCGCGGAGGGCCTCCAAAATCTTGAAAACCTGGCCCGTGTCATCGGGGTCTCGAAGCAAGCGAGAGATCGCGAGGCCCGCCTGAATCGGTTTAATGCGGTTTTGTTCGTACCATCGAGAAAATGCACGCAACATAAGAATTTTATGCCTAAAAGAATATTCGTTTCGCAGAGAGTAACAAATTTAGATCAATTATCCCTAGCGCCGAAGGCCGCCACGGTCTCGCGTGCGATTCTATGAAAATAGGGCGAGTGGCTAGAATACGAGAGGAACGGCGAGCGTGGCGAGCAGCGTCAGAACCACTAGCGCAACGAGGTTCATAAAAAACCCCGCGCGTACCATTTCAGGAATCGTGAGAACACCGGTGGAAAAAACAATGGCATTGGGCGGTGTGGCTACCGGCAACATAAAGGCGCAGCTAGCAGCCAATGTTACCGGTACGCAGAGGACCAGCGGCTCGATGCCGGATTGTGCGGCGATGGCTGCGATGACCGGGAGGAAGGTAGCGGTTGTTGCCAAGTTACTTGTGAGCTCTGTTAGAAAGACCACCAAACCTGCAGCCGCCACGATGAGAACCAGAGTACCGAGGTTGGCCACGGGTAGCAGTGACTCGCCCAACCACACCGCGAGGCCAGAACCTGAGACTTGGGCGGCGAGAGCTAGCCCTCCACCAAACAGGATCAAGACACCCCATGGCAGACGCGCAACATCGTCCCAATCCATAAGACGGGAAGCTGAACCTTTCTCCGAGGGAATGACATATAACAACAGCGCTGCCGCCATTACGATACCGGCGTCACTGAGCCCCTCTAGCCCAGACACCGTATTGAGCCATTTCCTCGACATCCAGAGCGCAACAACCATAAGAAAAAGCAAACCGACGCGCCACTCGGGAACCGACATGACACCCATCTCAGTGCGCATATCTCGGATGACCTCGGCCGCTTCTGGACTCGCCGGTATATCGACGCGAAAAGCGACTCGCGTAAGGACAAGCCAACCGAGAGGCAATAAAACCAGAGCCAGTGGAAGGCCAATCAGCATCCAATCGAAAAATGCGATTTGTCTGCCGTAGGTTTCTTCGACAAATCCGGCCAATAGCACGTTTGGCGGTGTTCCAATAATCGTAGACATGCCTCCAACAGTCGTGGCGTAGGCGAGGGCAAGTAACAAAGCCACTTGAAAGCGACGTTTGTCAGCGTCGGAAACGCCTGCCGATTTCTCAGCCACCATCGCGGCTACTGATGCAGCAATCGGCAGTAGCATCATGGCCGTTGACGTATTCGTCATCCACATAGAGAGAAGCGCTGCCGCCAACATAAAGCCCAAGATCAGTTTCCGCCCGTCAGTCCCTGTTTTCGAGAGGACCGTGAGCGCAATACGGCGATGCAACGACCACTTCTCAACGGCGAGTGCTAGCACAAAGGCACCCATAAAGAGGAAGATCGTCGGATGCGCATAGCTCTGAGCAACGGCTTTAACCGGCATGACTTGTAAAATCGGGAAGCTAACCAGCGGAATGAACGCTGTTGCGGCGACAGGAATCGCCTCAGTCGACCACCAAGTCGCCATCCAAATACCGACTCCGGCGACCAACCAGGCCTCGCGTGACATCGTTTCCTGAGAACTGCTTGTCAGCAACATCAGAAAAAAGACGATCGGTCCTGTCCACAGACCTATCTGTTTTACTAGCGGATGTTCTCTTTCGGTCATCACACCAATCTCCCGGTTTTCGTAAGAGATCTAATCACTAACTTTTTACCTTGCCTCTGATCAAGGCCTAAGCGCACTAACCGCCTCGGGGTTCGACCAAAAGCCACCCAATAAGTCTGCTTGGGAGATTACGTACAAAGCCTCGCTATCGAGGATGACCCGCGTATCACCGTCCACCGAGTAAGGTTCGAGCGTCACCTCCCCCACAGGCACCACCGCCGCCTCTTCAGGCGAATTCTTATTGGCTATTTCGAACAGAGCAATGCGGTCTGTCTGCACGTACTCATCCTCAATTAGGCCGCTCGCAGCGTAAGGAACCGTGAGTCGATCGGTCTCTGCTCCTGCCAGGTAGGTAAAGGCGTAACGGTTGTACTGCGCGGGACTATAACTCCAATCCATATCCTCACCGAGCTCGACCAGCCCTTGTGACGTCGGTGAAGTCACATCGCTAATGTTGTACAACTCGAGCTTAGGAAAGAAACGATCGCTAGAACCCAAGCCGAGCAGTAAATCGTCTGACACCTCGTGCAGCAGATCTGAGAATCCCGGCACCTCTAGCTCTCCAACAATTGAAGGCTGGGTCGGGTCTGAGAGATCGATAACATACAAAGGATCTATTCGCTCAAAGGTCACCATGTAGGCGCGATCACCCATGAAGCGAACGCCGTAGAGATCCTCATTGGGCTTTCCAATCCGCGCCTCAGCGTCATCCCCCAATGATCCCAGAACGTCGAGCTCGGGTGCGTTATCAGCCGGAGAAAGTGTGAACAAGCGATGCGTGAACGCATCCTCGGGATCGCCTGTCCACTCAGTAGTCACGAGTCGCAGCACGCCACCAGACTCGCTAATACGAAAATCTGCATTACCGCCACTGTAAAGCTCGCCTTCGACCGACTCTGAACCCAGGTAATCGAAACTGTCGCGGGCCAAAAGATGAACCAACGTGCTCCGCAGCTCCAGATCCCAGCGAACATGGGTCAGAGCTATGAATGTGCTACCCATGTACACGCCTGACACGGGCTCAAAAGTACAAGCCGCTCGTAAAATCTCACCTGTCTCAGCCGACAGGGCGAGGAAAGTCGTCAAAGTTGAATCGCTTGGCGCTGGCTCTGCCAAAGGGTGCTCGGGGTCTGCTCGGTAACAACTGTCGAGTGTTAACGGTTCTACGACTTCACCGTCGATACGAACCTCTGGAAGAATATCAGTGTCCGTAGCCTCGGCGAGCAGGGCTTCGTTATTGGCAACTTCTTCTTCAGTTTGTGGGTAACTCACCAAGCCTTCTATACTCGGCGCGTGACGCGAAATAACAAAGATCTCATTTCCCGCACGCCGAGAGGCGACCAATGCGCCCTCTACCGTCACTGTGTTGGTCAGTTCAGGGTTCTCAACATCTGTTAGGTCGTAGTTGAGCAGTGACACCTGCTCGTCGAGCCAACCGTCAGAGGTTGTTAACTGCTCACCAAAAGCACCCCACCACGCTGTAGATAGCAATACCTGAAGCCGCGACTCTGACAGATACATACCTTCTGCAGTCTGGCCCTCTTCCAGGGTAATGACGCCCGCCGGTGTCGCCGACCCCGAACTTGGATCAGTCTGATAAAGGGCTATTTCGGTCTCTCCTACGCCCCCCGATGGCGGTGGCAAGGCATCCGAGGCAACACGTGGCTCCACGACAAAGCAGCAACCACTGCGGCTCGGTGCTATCGCAAGTGTCGAGCCGTTGTATTTGACGATATCGTATTCGTCGACGTCACTCTCAAGGGTGTAAGTCGTCGAAAAGCCACCGCTGTCAGAGGAAATATCAGCAACGGGTGCGGCCTCAAAAACGGGACCACCGGTGGCGCTCCGCGTCATGCCAATTCGTGTCAGTTTTGCGGTGTAATCGGCGAGACCTGAACCTTCAGTTTCACCGTCGGTCTCACTGTTGACCCAAAGTCCTGTGGGCGGCGGTGGTGGCGAAACAACGATAGGTGGTGGATTACTGGTAGACCCTCCGCCTCCGCCGCCACAGGCATTGACTAGCGAAAGGAGGACCAGACTTATCAGTAACTTGAAAATCTGCACTGTCAAACCCCCAATAGTTTTTATTGGCTAAATCATCAAAATGGGCAACGACATCTGCTCCCCACTCACGAAAGCGAAACTGCCCACGTGTAAAGAGCGCTCTAATTAAGCCACTCTGCAAAAGCACCTAAAAGCTCAACGACCTCTGGCGCAACAAAAAAGCAGATTGCCGCAATACATGCAGACAAAATCGCGTAAGGAAGCTGGGTAATCGCGTGTTGATAGGTGTCGCAACCTGCGCCTTGCGCTGACAGCACCGTCGAGTCCGAGTAGAAGCAAGCGTGACTGCCGAAGCCGCTGGCCGATAACAAGGCACCGATCACTAGTGGAACACTCACACCGTAGGCCTCAGCCAAAGGGAAAGCAACGGGCATGGCGATCGCGATGACACCCCAGTTTGATCCCGTTGCGAAAGACACGGCAGACATGGTGATAAAGATGATTACCGGTAGCCATGTTGCCGTCATGTAAGGCTTCACCGCTTGAATGACATAGTCTGTAAGTCCAATCCGGTCGTTTGCTTCGACGAAGACAAAAAGCGCGAGCAACATAGCTAGCACGGGCACCATGATTTTGATGCCGTTCGTACAGGTATCGAAAAGCTCAGAAAGAGGCATGATTCTTAAGGACGCGTAGTAGGCCACCGTGACGATGATTCCAGCGATGACACCGCGCAGTAAGTCGACACTGGGCGAGAGCGACAAGACAGGAAAGATCGTGAAGTAGAGAAGCGCTGCAATGGGAATGAAGAACGTCCCCGCTCCCCCCGAACCAAATTCCATTTCATTCGATGGATCTTCTGAGATACCCAACTCGCCCGTTTCCTCGGCGAGCGCTTCAGCTTTAGCCATAGCGCCAAGCCGAGGGATGATACCCATTACGACCAGCGGCACCACAAGCACTGCGATGATTGGGTAAAACATATAGGGAATCGACTCGATAAAGAGAGACAAGCCTTGTCCATCAGCGGCAACAGCATTTTTCTCCAGAAGGCCTGCAAAGTAGGCGCCCCAGCTAGATATGGGTATCAGGAGACACAACGGTGCCGCTGTTGAATCAACAACGTAGGCAAGCATGGCGCGAGAAGTTTTGAAACGGTCGGTTACCGCTTTCATGGTTGCACCAACGGTCAGGGAGTTGAGGTAATCGTCCAGAAAGATCACCAGACCCAGCACCCAAGTTGTCAGCAGGCTCTGCCGCTTATTTTGAAGACGAGCGAGCAATAGCCGGCCAAAGGCCATCGAGCCACCGCTACGCACAAGAAGCGCAATGAAAACGCCATAGAGGGCACACACCAAAATAATCCAAGCGATGTCTTCATCGCGGAGAACGGATAGGGAAACTTCAGCAAGAGTCGCAACAAAACCAACACCGTCCATGATGAGAAAGGCGAAAATGGCACCGGCAATAACAGACTCCAGCGTTCGCCTTGTTTTGATAGCCAGTGCTAAGACCAGCGCTGTTGGCAGCAAGCTGACAATTCCGTATTCCATTGCCCCCAAACGCCCCCTGTGGAAATCGATAGATAATGAGTCTACATGGCGGAAGCGTAAAAATTCACCTTAGCTTGAGTTTTTTGGTGCGAACCTCCATCCTCGCGCGTCACTCAAGCTCGACGTACAGGTGCACGCTCTGAACACACCGAAGAACAGTCAAACCCGGATTGCCGTCATCGGCGGTGGCTCTTGGGGAACGACGCTAGCTTCACTGGTAAGTCGTAACGCGAGAGTGACGCTTTGGGCGCGTGATGAGACAGTTGTCAGCGAGATAAATGCGGCGCACACCCACGAGCGTTATCTCAGCGGTTTAGAACTAAACCCGCTTCTTGTTGCCACGACGGATCTCAACGAGGCACTCGAGGGTGCCCATGCGGTTCTCGTTGCGATTCCCTCACACACTTTCCGAAGCGTTTTCGAACGCGTTGCTCCGCTTGTCCCCAACAACGTGCCGATTATCAGCATGACAAAGGGACTCGAAGCGAGCACCCAAAAGCGCATGACTGAGGTGATAAGCGACTACTGTCCTCAGCACCCAGTTGGTGTCATCACAGGACCGAACCTCGCGAAGGAAATTCTGGAAGGTAAAGCTGCAGCAAGTGTCTTGGCGCTGGATGATCCGTCAGCTCAATGGTTGCAGCCGATATTGAACGTTGGACTCTTCCGGACCTACCACAACAGCGACGTGGTTGGCTGTGAGCTCGGTGGGATCCTCAAAAACATCATTGCGATTGCCGTGGGGCTCGGCGATGGCCTAGGCGCAGGCGATAATACAAGAGCCGCGCTGATTACTCGCGGTTTAGCCGAAGTCACTCGATTGGGAACGGCTATTGGTGGACGGGCTGAAACCTTCGCAGGTCTGGCAGGCATGGGCGATATGATTGCAACCTGTAACAGTCCGCAGAGCCGAAACCGATACGTAGGTCTAGAATTAGCCAAAGGTAAATCGGTCGAAGAAATTACCAGTGCTATGAACATGGTGGCCGAAGGCGTAAAAAGCGCACCTACCGTTGTGTCACTCGCCAACAAGTTCGATGTTGAAGTACCTATTTGCACTGAAATCCATCGAATCCTCGAGGGTAAGGCCGACGCTACGCGAGTTTATCGCGGTCTTCTCCGTGTTGTTGCTGGCGCTGAATCAGAGCCGGGTTGACCTTAAGCTCGTTCCTTCTGATTGTTTCATTGTTCGCAAGATCGTTTTCATGATTAGTCGACTGATACCTGCTTGGAGCTTTTAAGACATGCGCCTTCTCAATATTGCCGCTGGATCTATTCTTATCTGTCTTTTAGGGGCGTGCAGCACCAGCCCTACGGGCAGAAGCCAATTCCTTATCGTCTCGCCCGAGTCTGCTATTCAGCAATCACGAAGCGCCTATCGTCAGGCAGTAGAGGCTATTCGAGAAGAGGACCAGATTTCTCAAGATCGATTGCTAGAAGCACGCATCCGGCGTGTTGCAGGTAGAGTGGTAACGGCTGCCGTAAGAGATTTTCCGCGCTCAGCCAACTGGGACTGGAGCGTCCTCATCGTTGAAGAAGACGAGACGGTCAACGCTTGGTGCATGGCGGGTGGACGCATGGCGGTCTACACCGGCTTGTTTAAACAGCTCAAACTCACGGACGCCGAGTTTGCGCAAATCATGGGGCATGAAATTTCGCACGCGCTGGCAAATCACACCGCCGAGCGCATGTCGCGCGCAATGGCTATTCAGCTGGGCATGATCGCCGTGAGTGCGGCAACCGATGGCAGCCAAAGTGCGGGCCAGGGGGCAGAGCTGCTAGCACAGGTTGCGCTCGAATTACCCAATAGTCGGACAGCGGAGACCGAGGCGGATCGACTCGGTATGCGGTTGGCAACGCTTGCAGGCTACGACCCCGAGGCAGCCGTCACGCTGTGGCAAAAAATGTCTGAACTCGGCGAAAAGCGCCCACCGGAGTTTTTAAGTACACACCCCGCCCCCAACGACCGACAAGCGCGACTAAACGCTATGATTGCTTCAATGAGGTCGCTGAATCCGACGGGCAGCAAGCTGCCCGCCACGGAGATCACTATCGTCAATTAAGTACGGCGGTGCTGCTCAAACTGTGAAAGCACATCTGCGATGACCTGTGTTTCGGTTAAGCCCCACAAGCAATAGCCAGCAGAACCCGAAGCTAGGTGCACCTCTGTTACGGAAGTAGAGCCTTCCACAGGAAGCGATACCTCTTCACCAACGGTATCAGCAGAGGCATCAGCACTCTGCGGCGCCAGTCTCACCGTGTAGGTAAAAACTGACTCCTCGTCACACGCGGTGCTCAACACAACGGAGCCATCGCTACCGGTGTTATCAATCACTTCGGCGGGCACTCCGTTTTTGCTGAGCTCAGAGGCAAAGGCCGACAGTGCCGGCAGCACTGTGTCACGCTGAAATTGAACAACGGTGTTATCCGAGGGCGCCTTCAATAGAGCCCCGAGGCGAGACTGCCAATCAACATCTGCATCGGTATCAAAGCTTGTGGGCGCTTTCCCGAAGCTCGATTGCATATCGGACTGGAGTGATCGCTGAAGGCCCCACAGCGCCCCCAATAATATGAGTGAGAACGGCAGAGCACTGGCAATCGTCGCGGTCTGCAGCGCGCCCAAGCCGCCATTAATCAAAAGCGTAGCCGAAATCGCAGCGATAATTCCCGCCCACAAAACACGCTGGAAAACTGGTGTTTCGTCGACGCCGCCCGAGGCCATCATGTTGAGCACCAAGGCTCCGCTGTCTGCCGATGTAACGAAGAAGATGACAATCATTACCAGGCTCAAGAGCGAGAGATAGAACGTACCCGGCAAGTAGTCGAGAAATAGGAAGAGACCCAATGGCTGGTCATTCGCGACGGCCTCGCCAAACGCTGCCTCACCTGCATGAATTAACTCGATAGCGCTGCCACCAAACACATTCATCCAGAGCACGACAAACAAGGTGGGTACTACCATTACCCCAATCAAGAACTCACGAATCGTTCGACCACGAGAGATACGCGCAATGAAGATGCCGACAAAAGGTGCCCAGCTAATCCACCAGCCCCAGTAGAAAATGGTCCAACCACCCAGCCATTCGGTGTCCTGGTAGGTAAAGAGATTGGTTGAGGTGGTAATCAAGTTGGCGACGTAGAAGCCAAAGTTCTCAAGCGTGCCCCCAAGAATCAAGGCAGTCGGTCCGATAAGCAGTACAAAGCACAAAAGCGCTATAGCAAGGAACGAGTTAATCTCCGAGAGCCGTTTGATACCGCTGTCCAAACCCAGTGCAACAGACACGGCGGCCATCGCCATAATGGCAATGGTAATACCGAGCTTCAGACCGCCCGACTCGGGCACATCAAATAGATAGTTGAGCCCAGTGCTGAGCTGCTCAACTCCCAACCCTAAGCTGGTCGAGATACCAAAGGTCGTGCAAACAATGGCAAACACATCGATGGCCGCGCCAAGAGGGCCATAAATGCGATCGCCCAGAATAGGATAGAAGGCAGATCGTAAGGTCAGTGGCAGACCGCGCCTGAACGAGAAATAAGCCAACACCAGGGCCATAAGGGCATAGACTGACCAGGCGTTGAACCCCCAGTGGAGCATCGTCAAATTCACCGCTTGGTTCTCTCCACCAACAGCGGCTCCTGCACCGACAGGTGGTCTTAGGTAATGCACGACGGGTTCCGCCACGCCGTAAAACATCAGCCCAATGCCAACACCGGCAGCAAACAGCATGGATAGCCAAGAGAACAGGCTGTAGTCAGGCGAGGAGTTGTCAGGACCCAACCGAATATTACCTACGCGAGAAAACGCCAGCACACCTGAGGTGAGGAGCAATATCGCCATCACGAGTCCATAAAACCAACTCGCATTCTCCACAATGGTCGCCTGCAAAGCGCCAAAGGCCGAACTACTGGCATCTGGAAAGAGAAGAACAACACCTACAGTGCTTAGCAAAAAAACAATTGAAGGCAGAAAGACGGCGCGGTCAACAACAAAGCCGCGATCGGACAAACTCGACATGAAAAAGCTCTTATTAGTATGAGCCCAAAGTGTAACAGCATCTGCGCTTATCGACTTAGTACGAAAAATCAAAAGAGTAAAAAGCATTTGTGCTGTGAATTAATCACAAAAATATATAAAAATATTATATGAATCAATTATTTATATTGTTTTTGGTATGGGGTGGATGAGCGAAATACTTTGAGCTAGAATCGCTGCACCACTCTAATAAATGGAAGATCTCTATGTTTCGTTCGAAGCCCAATGGCAAGCGCCCACTATCGCTTGCTGTAGCAGCCGCTATTACGCCTGTTTTGGCGTCAACCGCGCTTGCTCAAAACCCACAGTTAGAAGAGGTTGTGGTAACTGCGACTAAGCGCGCTGAAAACCTCCAAGACGTACCTATTTCAGTGAACGCGCTGTCTGGAGACGCAATGCGTTCACAGAACATCCTCACGTTCGATGACTATGTAGAGTTTCTACCTAACGTCGTGAGTGCAGGTGTTGGCCCAGGCCAGAAAGAAATTTACATTCGTGGCTCAGCTTCTGAGCAGTCGTCAATCACCGTTGCACCTGCGCAGGGCTCAGCACCTGGCGTTGCACTTTACTTCGACGAAATGCCCGTTTCATTCGGCGCGAGAAACCTCGACGTATACGCAGCTGACTTGGAGCGTATCGAGGTATTGTCTGGCCCGCAGGGCACGCTGTTCGGCGCGAGTTCGCAGTCAGGTAACATGCGTCTGATCACGAATAAGCCAAACCAAGACGAGTTCGAAGCAAGCCTCGACTTTGGGATGAGCAATACGCAGGGCGGCGCAGCTAGCAACAATGTTGAAGCCATGATCAACCTGCCACTGACAGACAAGTTGGCAGTACGTTTCGTTGGCTATAGCGACAACCAGGGTGGTTGGATCGACAACCAGCAGGCGACGTTTACGCCAAGCGGCGAAGTTATCGACCGTAACAACTCCGCTGGTTACGGCCCGTTCTTTAGCGACTTCCCGCTGACAACAATTCGTTCGGTAACAAACACTGACGTCGTTGCAGATGATTGGAACGAAGCGACATATAACGGCTACCGCGTAGGCGTTGCCTATGACATCAATGATGACTGGAGCATGTTGGTCACTCGTATGTCGCAGGAAATCGACGTCGAAGGTTCCTTCTTGATCGACCCAAGCTTGGGTGACTCCAAATCAGAGAAGTACATTCCTGAAAGCAACGTTGATGAGTTCGACATCACAACATGGACTCTCGAAGGCCGTATCGCAAACCTCGACGTGGTTTATACCGGCGGTTACATCGATCGTGAAGTCGACGCACTAATCGACTACACCCACTACAACAACGGTGGTGGCTACATCACTTACTACCTCTGTAGCGGCAACATCTACTCGGGTGACAAAGCCAATGCACGTAACACCTGTTTCGACCCTACGAAGCAGTACGCTGATGCGTCGACTAACGAGCGTACAACGCACGAATTCCGTGTCAGTAGCGATCCTGACGAGCGTTTGCGTTGGATGGCAGGCGTCTACACCAGTGACGTAGACACAACGCACATTGGTGAGTTCCAGTACCTGTCTACAAACGATGCGTTCAGCGAGCACATTGTTAACTACTTCGGCTCCGGTGCGCCTTTCCAAGTGGGTAATACCACTATCCCGAACACACCCGGAACCAACACAGACGGTCCAAGAAGCCCATTGACAACGTTCTACAATGACTTCACGCGGACAGAAGAAGAGACTGCGTTCTTCGGTGAGGTTCAGTTCGATCTTAACGATCGTTTGACAGCGTCATTGAGTGCACGTCGCTACAGCCTGAAGTCTCAGCTTCAGGGTGCGTCTAACTTCTCGTTCGGTTGCCGTTACGGCGCGCCGTTCACTGACCGCGACACACCTGCGGGTGCTGGTTTCGGCAACGCAGAAGTCACACCGGATGGTCGTTGCAACTCAAACGCCTTCAGTAATGACGTTTCATCACGTCTCCTGACTCTAGGTGACTACGCAGCAAACGGTAACGATGACACTATCCTGAGAGCGACAAGCCCTAATGGCGCGCGTGATATGTTCCGTGGTGGTGGTAGCAATGCGGCGACGCTTGCTGCAATCCAGAACGGCAACCTAGATATCAGCGCCATTTCTGAGGATGGTTCAACGCGCGAAGAAGACACCATTGTCCGCTTCTCACTGAACTTCAACCTGACCGATGATGTGATGCTTTACGGTATCTACTCAGAGGGCTACCGCCCAGCAACGCAAAACCGTAACGCCGGCCAGCTTGCAGCTAACCAGAGCGGTGTATACGAAGGTTATGTTGTACCAGCGGTAGCGGTAACGGACACACTCGAAAACATCGAATTCGGTATGAAGGGTGAGTTCCTCGATCGCACATTGCGATTGAACGCCAGCTTCTACATGACTGACATCACTGACCTTCAGGTTTCACGTTTTGACCCATCAAACGTTGCCTTCTTGGTCTTCATGGAGAACGTTGGTGATGCGGAGTCAAACGGTGTTGATCTTGACTTCCAGTGGGCGCCTACAAACAACCTGATCATTTCAGGTGCGGCGAGTTTCCTGGATACAAAGATCACTCGATTGAACCCTCAGCTTGAAGGTGTTGCTGTACCAGTGGGCTCTGAGCTACCACTCGCACCAAGCTTCTCGGGTAATATCCGTGCTCGTTATGACTTCGAGCTTCCCAATATGGGTGCTAACGGCTACTTCACCGGTGCGGTTACATACCGTGGCGAGTCTGTAGCGGGCATCGTGGGTAGTGCGGCGTTCATGAACGACACAGGTATCCTCGCCTACGGCCGTGACTCTGGTCTTGGTCAGCAGGACGAAGGTGGCACATTTGGTACTGTTGCAGACCGCAACGGTGCATTGCCCTCGAACTCACGTTTCGTGAACGAGGCAGCCACTATGGTGAACGTTGCTGCAGGTATTGAGAAAGACAACTGGCTCGCTGAGCTGTATGTCCGCAATATCACAAGCGAAGAAGGTGCGATCGTGCAGACAGCGGGTAAGTTCTCGCCGGAAGCAACGGTTAACCGTCCTCGCACCGTGGGCCTGAGACTGTCTTATCGCTTCTGATTAGATACCGAAGCGTAGTACCCTCAAAGGGCGGACAATTGTCCGCCCTTTTTTATTTCCGAAAGAAAGATGTGACTTAAGTGATTGCAGAATCGATACAAAAAGCCCGAGTGGCTATGAGCAAGCGTAACTTCGATGAAGCGAGGTCTTTGCTCGACGAGGCTCTATCCGCAGAGGCGGAAAACTTTGAAGCCAAGTACACCCTTGCTGTGCTCAATCGTGCAGAGGGACAAATCGACCAGGCTAAAGCGTTGCTAAAAGCGCTTGTTGAAGAGAAGCCAGACTTTGGCCGTGGCTTCCAAGAGCTGGGTCTTTGTGAGCTCGCACTTAAACAAGAGCCTGCGGCGATAAGCGCGTTTGAGCGCGCCGTTGAAGTTGACGGATCACTCATCGAAAGCTGGAAATTTTTAGCAGCAGCGTACCGACGTAAGGGCGACTCGCGGGCCGAGCAAGCAGTGATGCAGGTTGAGTTTTTGGCCTCGCTCCCCCAAGAGCTGCGAACGGTGATTAGCTATCTTGCCGCCAATCGGTTGGGTGACGCTGAGCGTCTCTGTCGCTACTTCATGCAGCAAAACAAAACGCATGTTGAAGGTATGCGGCTGATGGCTGAGATAGCCACACGCACAGGGGTATTTGACGATGCTGAGTTTTTGCTGGAAACCGTCATGGAACTCGCGCCTGATCATATCGAGGCTGAAGTTCAGCTGGCACACGTGCTTCTCAGGCGGCAGCGTTTCCACAAAGCGCATAAGCGTGTGAAGGCCATCTACGAAAGAGACAAAAACCCATCTTCGCAAGTTCAGGCGCTCTACGCGTCCGTATGTTTTGGTGTCGGTGAAAACGACGAGGCCATCAAAACCTACCAAGAAATGATTCGCGTTTCACCCAATGATCCGCAACTTAGGGTATCGCTGGCGCACATCTACAACGCCACGGGCGAATCTCCGAAAGCAGTCGATTTATTCAAGCAAGCCTATGGCTTAAAACCTGATTTTGGCGACGCATTCTGGAGCCTGGCGAATACCAAGTCTTATCGCTTTACAGGAGCAGAGCTGGCCGCCATGACGGAGTGCGTCAACGCGCCTTCTACGCCACAAATTGATAAAACACAGATGCAATTTGCGCTAGGTAAGGCATACGAAGACAGTAAAGATTACGACACTGCCTTTAGCCATTACCAAGCGGGCAACACTCTAAAGCGCGAGACTTCGAACCACAGTAAAGAGCAGCTTGATATTCGAATTTCAACGCAGCTCGATGTATGCACTGCCGAGCTATTCGAGCGCCTAAAGGATGTGGGGCACAATGCGCCCGATCCCATCTTCATTTTGGGGCTACCTCGGGCGGGGTCGACGCTACTTGAGCAAATTCTTGCATCACATTCGAAAGTCGATGGCACGATGGAGCTGCATGACATTCTCGACCTCGCAAAGCGTCTGCGAGGCCGAGATAAAGCGAGCGATCCCAGTCCTCGCTATCCGCGCATCCTGGAGGAGCTACCGACTGAACGGTTTGCGCAGTTTGGCCAGCAATTCATTGAGGATACACGCGCCTACCGAGGGACCGCGCCGTATTTCATCGACAAGATGCCCAATAACTTTTTCCATATCGGCTTGATCAAGCTGATTCTTCCAAACGCAAAGGTGATCGACGCACGGCGCCACCCCATGGCCTGCTGTTTTAGCGGGTACAAGCAGTTATTTGGTGAGGGCCAAGAGTTCTCGTGCGGGCTGGAGGAAATCGGGAATTACTATCGCCAGTATGTTGATTTAATGAATCACTGGGATGAAGTTTTGCCTGGTTTTGTTCTGCGAGTTCAACACGAAGACGTCATCGCTGACCTCGAGGGGCAGGTCCGGCGAATACTCGATTTTTGTGGCTTAGAGTTTGAGGAGTCCTGCGTTGAGTTTCATAAAACAAAGCGCACCGTTCGAACCCCAAGTGCGGAACAGGTACGGCAGCCAATCAATAAATCAGGTGTGGATCAGTGGTGTAATTTCGAGTCTCACTTAGACCCTCTGAAACACGCACTCGGTCCTGACATTCTTGAGGCCTACGGAATAACCCCACCTGCATGATCTTTTCGTCGAGCAGAAAGTTCGTTTTCTTTGCCGTCCCTAAAACAGGGACTCACTCAGTGAGAGAACAACTCCGCCCTTTACTGGCGGAGGGCGATTGGGAACAACAACTGCTGACGGGGAGGATGCTAAGCCCACTCAAACCACTTGCGGAGATAGGTCACGGCCACATTTCATATGTACAACTGGCCTCAATCGTTGGCGAACATTCCGTGCGAGACATGCACTGCTTCGCGTTTGTTCGTCACCCAATCGACCGATTCATGTCGGCCTGCGCCTTCCTCGCGCGAACGGATCCAAGTTACAACGACGACCCTATTGCCTGGTCGCAACGCGCATTTTCGCGCCCCCAATTTCGCAGCCGTGTGCTCATTCGACCACAGACTGAGATGCTGACCGACACTCATGGGGAGCTGGCGATGTCGTATATAGGTCGTTACGAGTCTCTCCAAACCGACTTAAATGCGGTTTTAGAGCACCTAGGGGCACCCAATGCAGAGCTTTCTCAACGGAACGTCACCCAAAACCAAAAACCACTCCTCACCGGTTCTTCGGCGTTTATCGAAGAGCTAAAAGACTTTTATGAAGCGGACTTCAGGCTGCTGGGCTACGACCGGGACTGAACTCCGCTACACGCCGTGGTCGTAGAGCCGCTGCGAGAATACGCTGGTTGATGATGGGGTTGATACCCACTTTATTTGACTCAGTTACGAGCACTCTAGGATTCGGTAGCAGCTGACCCGCTGTTCGCTCCAACACCTTTCGATACTCTGGAAAAGCGACCTCCGTAAATCCATGAAGACTCCAAATCTCTCGCCAGTCGTGCACAAGATCGAGGAGTAAATGACGGTACTGGCGCATGATACTTGGATCGTTTTCAATATTAGCCTCGCAGTCCTGCAGCACCTGTTCGACGATCGCCAACATCTCGCCAGGCGCCATAACAGGTGCGACCGGAAATTGTTCGGTCCGCAAGGCAAATTGCTCGCCGTCTCCTGGCAACACGTGAATAGGTGACATCGTCTCCGCTTCACGAACCGTCTGCCAAAATCTCGAGGAGCCCGCGAGGTCAATCACCAGATGCACACGTCGCACATCGCTTGCGTTGACTACTCGGTGGCGCCGCCAAGAGTCGAACAACCAACTCTCTCCCGCACCCATATGCACAGATTCTTCACCGCAATAAAAAACGACGCCTGGGTCAGTGATGATCGGCACATGAATGCGAACGCGACTCACCCAGTGATAGTTAAAATCGACGTGCTCCGCGACCTCTGCGCCGGGCTCGAGGCGCATAAGCCGCGATCTAGCAACCACCTCATTGAATGAAGAGACCACCTGACTCAAGTAAGGCGAAGAGGTCAGCGCTTTAGTGGCTTTCATTGCGCCATCGAACGCATGGTTCATTTCACCGTTCACGGAAACGAGGGGAACCGCCGAATTACCTGGCAAGCCAGATGGGTGCGCCAGCCAAAAATCGTTAGGCAAACCTGCCACCTCATTACTGAGTGCAGCAACGTCAAAACGCCAGGGTAATTTCAAAAATGGCTGGTTAAATTCCATGTGTGAATTACGCCACATTTACTCTGAATATGACAGATTGCAGTCGAATTGAATTGAATGCTTAGGGCTCAAAGCATTACCATACGCGCCCTCACTTCCACCGCAATAGCAGGCTCGCATGTCAACGGCAGAACTCCCAGATCACGTACTTGTAGCGCTCCGCCGAATTATTCGTGCAACGGACCTACACTCGCGGAAATTGGGAAAGAAAACCGGGCTTACCACGCCTCAACTCGTCATTATTCAAGCAGTGGGTAGCCTGAAGGATCCAACCGTCTCCGATATCGCGAAGGCCGTCAGTCTCAGCTTGGCAACAGTGACCACGATTTTAAACAGGCTAGAGCGGAACGGCGTCGTTAATCGCGCCCGCTCAGCTGTCGACCGGCGACGCGTTATTGTGACGCTTACAGAGGAAGGCCAGACGCTTCGCGGGTCTGCACCCAAACCACTTCAGGACAGCTTTGTCGCCAAATTCAGTCGGCTAGAAACGTGGGAGCAACATTCAATTGTTGCGGCACTCGAGCGCGTTGCGACAATGATGGACGCAGATGAGCTCGATGCAGCGCCGCTACTGGCGAGCGGTGATGAGGTGCTTTAACCGAGTGATTTAGTCAGAGACTTCATAACGATCGAGAAGTCGTCTCTTCCTAGGCCTTGCTCCTGAAGCGTCCGGTAAACGTCAACAGCGCGCTTACCGAACTCAGCGTCAATACCTGACTGCTCCGCGAGCTCATTCGCAAGCCCTAAATCCTTAGCCATGAGATCAACCATAAAGCCAGGCTTGTAGTCGTTACCCGCTGGCGCGCCTTGCATGACGCCGGGCCAAGGGTTGTAAACTTGAAGCGACCAGTTATTGCCCGAACTCGCTTTCATAATCTCAGATTGGACAGCTGGATCGAGCCCATTTGCCGCACCAATTGCCAAGGCCTCGCAGGTGCCAATCATGTGAATGGCGAGCAACATATTATTTGCTGCCTTTGCCACCTGGCCCGCCCCATCGGGTCCTGCATGGAAAATTTTCTCTTCGTTGCCCATGCCCTTGAGGACTTCTTTCGCTCTCACGAAGGCTTCGTCCGTCCCGCCACACATAAAGGCAAGGGTGCCTGCCTGAGCCGCGGCAACACCGCCAGAGACGGGCGTATCCATAAACGCAAGATTTGCAGCACGAGCTGCCTCGTGAAGCTCACGCGCTGTGGCGGCATCAATGGTGCTGGCATCAAGCACGAGCGTTCCCGCAGGCAGCATTGAAAACACGCCGTCATCACCCATCATGACCGACTTCACGTGCTTGCCCGCTGGTAGCATCGAAAAGACAACGTCAGCCCCTGAGGCGGCATCAACCGCAGAGGTGGCCGCTGTGGCACCCGCCGCTACAACATCGGAAAGCGCCGCCTCAGAGAGATCAAACGCCGATACGGACCAACCTGCTTTGAGCAGGTTTTTAGCCATCGGCCCGCCCATATTTCCAAGGCCTATGAATGCAATGCTTGGCATGGCTCCCCCCAATCTATTTTTGTTAGTTCGTCATTACTACCAGGGATAGAACATATCTGGAGCGCCTTCTGGCTCCTGAAAAAACGATTCAAGAACATCTGCGGGAACATCATGAACCGACGCGTATTGCCATTTGGGCTGTCTGTCCTTGTCCACCAAGAGAGCGCGAACACCCTCAGCAAACTCTGGGTCCCGCATGATGTTGGCGCCCAATCTGAGCTCTGTATCGAACACTTCTTTTAGCGAGTAGTTCACCGACTCGTTCAGCTGGCGGAAGATCCAGGCCGCTGCCAGCTTGGAACCATGCGCAAATCCATCACGTGCTTTTTGCAACCAAGCGTTATCGCCATCGTAGGCCAGTAACCGATCAGAAATCTCACCCAAGTCATCTCCTGCCATGAGCGCATCGATCTCAGGCATCAACGGCTCAACCACGCCTGCAGGCATATCCGCTGTTGGCGCCATTCCCAGAATACCGTCCACAATCGCTGTGTTGGACTCTGGGTCTGTCGTCCACTCTGCCGCTACGAGCGCCGCCATCACATCGTGCCGCTGCTCATGCGCGAGGAAGACATCACCGAGGTTAGCAAACAGCGCATCCGCCGCATTGATGTGCGCAGACGTGAGAGACAAGAAACGACCA
Organism: gamma proteobacterium HIMB55; assembly: GCA_000227505.4. Taxonomy (NCBI): domain Bacteria; kingdom Pseudomonadati; phylum Pseudomonadota; class Gammaproteobacteria; order Cellvibrionales; family Halieaceae; species gamma proteobacterium HIMB55. The sequence continues at coordinate 2,351,453 of AGIF02000001.1, forward strand.
ATCATGCCAGGCGTACGGTTTAAGAAATAGCTACCGCCGACATCAGGGAAAAGCGCGATGGTAATTTCGGGCATACCGATACGTGTTCGTTCGCTCACAACACGGTGGCTGCAGCCCGCCATAACACCCATACCGCCACCCATCACAACGCCGTGGCCCCAGCAAATTACGGGCTTAGGATATGTGAACAGCACATAATTCATCTGGTATTCACGTGCGAAAAAGTTCTCCGCGTAGGTACACGGCCCACCCGGGTTTTCGATCGATGAGCGGCGCAATTCATGCACGTCACCACCGGCGCAGAAGGCTTTCTCACCCTCGCCGTCGATGTATACAGCGGCAATGGAATCGTCCTCGGCCCACTCAAGAAGCTTACCGAGCATAATTTCGATCATCTCAGCATCGAGAGAGTTAAGGATTCGAGGCACATTCAAGGTCAATCGACCTACGCGTCGATCGCCCTCGCCCAAGGTTGAAACAATTACTACATCGTCACTCATCGGTTTTTCCACTCTGGTGTTCGTTTTTCTAAAAAGGCGTTCACGCCTTCCCTTTGATCTTCGGTTGAGAACAACGCGACGAACTCATCGCGCTCTGCCACCAACCCGGCGCTAATCGATATGTCTCGAGCCGAATGAATAAGCCTTTTACAGGCGGCGATCGATGTTGGACTTTGATCCGCCGCACGTTTTGCCAAATCAATCGCCGCTGAGAGCGATGCACCCTGCTCGACTACTTCCTCAACAAGACCGAGCGTCAATGCCTTTTCAGCAGATACTCGCTCGCCGCAGAGAATCATGCGCTTTGCCCAACCCTCGCCAACAAGCTGTGCTAAGCGCTGCGTACCACCGGCACAAGGCAGCAATCCAACCCGAGCCTCAGGTAAGGCAAGTGCTGCGTGCGACTCGGCGATGCGAATGTCACAAGCCAAAGCCACTTCCAGCCCACCACCCATGGCGTAACCGTTAATGGCCGCGATTGATACACCACGGTAATCCGCGAGCGTCTCGAAGGCAGCGCCAAACGCATCACCCATCGCACCTGCAGCAACGGGATCACCACTGGCAAATTGATTCAAGTCAGCACCTGCTGAAAAAAACTTCTCCCCTTGCCCCGTGATGACCAGCGCCCGAACGTCAGCCATCGCATTGAGATTGGTAACAACTGCCTCAAGTGCGGGGAGGCTCTCAAGATCCCAAGTATTGGCTGCAGGGTTGTTTATAGTGACCGTGGCAATGCCATCTTCGATGGCAACCAATACCTTCTCGCTGGGACTGACTCTCATTGAATTACCTCCAGCGCGCCATCCATTAGCGCTTGTCGTGAAATGATGACCCGCATGATTTCGTTGGTTCCCTCAAGAATTTGGTGCACGCGCGTATCACGAACATAGCGCTCCATCGGATACTCGCGGATGTAACCGTAGCCTCCGAATAGTTGCAATGCGTCGTTACAGATCTTGAAACCCGCATCCGTTGCGAAGCGTTTGGCCATGGCGCAATACGTTGGGGCGCTAGCGTCTTTGTTATCGAGTTTGCTGGCGGCCAACCGAATCATCTGTCGTGCTGCAACCAACTCGGTAAGCATGTCGGCAATCTGGAATTGCGTGTGCTGAAACCCCGCAATGGTTGAATCGAACTGTTTGCGGTCCTGTACATAGGCTGTGGCATCGACAATCGCTTGTTGGGCTGTGCCCACTGAGCACGTTGCAATGTTGATACGTCCACCGTCGAGCCCTTCCATTGCGATGGAGAATCCCTGCCCCTCCTCACCCAAACGGTTGGCAGCAGGCACACAGACGTCATCAAAACTTATTTGACGGGTGGGCTGTGCATTCCACCCCATCTTGTGTTCTTTCTTGCCGTAGCTGATGCCCTCAAGGTCAGCTGGCACTAAAAACGCAGTTATCCCTCGAGCGCCCGAATCACCCGTTCTCGCCATCACTACAAGCACGTCGGTATCACCCGCACCCGAGATAAACACCTTGCTTCCCGAGATGCGATACACATCACCATCGCGCTTAGCCGAAGTTCGGAGCGACGCCGCATCAGAACCGGCTCCCGGCTCGGTTAAACAGTAAGACGCGAGCTTCTCCCCAGAAACGAGCGCAGGACACCACTCATCGATCACCGACTGCTGGCAGTATTTGCCAATCATCGCCGTCGCCATGTTGTGAATAGTCAAAAAGGCTGCTGTGGTGGTACATCCCCGTGCCAGCTCTTCCACGATCAGGCTCGCATCAAGTCGCGACATGCCGAGACCGCCCGCTTGCTCGGGCGTATACATACCCATGAAGCCAAGGTCACCGGCGGCTTTCAGTGCAGCTTTGGGAAAAATTGATTCCTCATCCCATTGCGCCGCATGCGGACGAAACTCCGACTGCGCAAATTCTCGCGCACTCGCCGCATACGCCCGCTGCTCTTCGCTTAATTCGAAATCCATAGCCATTGATCTCTCGTGCTTCTGAGGTCGGTAGTCTAATCCATGAACACACATGGCAGGGATACCTTTATGCCAACTCGGCGTCACAGGTTGCTGGTCGACGGTCTCACCGTCCATTAATTCAAAAAATTTGCAATCTTCTCCCGACCGCTCCGCGGATGGAGTTCGCGATTGCAACGCACGGTGGTATTGTCTGTTTAAGCCTGTAAGCTCGCAAAACAATACGATTTTTATTCATTGAAAATAACAACAAATGTCTAAGCTCGAAGACACTACCGTCGCTTTTGCACACACCATCGAAAAGTTGGGGACAGAAGAGTTCATACCCGCTCTTGCCGATACCTTATGTGCTTTTGCGGACGCCGACGATGCTACTGTCATCGTCTACGGCTACGAGGAAATGCCGTCGGTCGCCTTTGCCCGGCCCCTCAAAGGAAAGTATGAAAGCACCCTGAGCACTTATTTAACCGGCCCCTTCTTACTCGATCCGTTTTACAGGGCAGCAGCGTATGACGAACACTTTGGGGTGTTTCGCCTCGCAGACCTTGCCCCCGCCAGCTTCCGAATGTCTGAGTACTACAAGAACTGGTATCGAACTTGTGGCTACGAGGATGAATGCGGACTCTTGGTAAAATTGTCCAAAGACAACTTCCTCAACATTTCGATTGGTCTCACGGATGGGGGGGCGCGGTTCAAGAAAAAGCATGCCAGGGCGCTATCAGATGTTTACGCGATAACGAGCGCGCTTTGCCGCAAACACTTCGACGACATTCTCAAAGCCAAAGCACCTACGATGCGGGAGCGGATGCACCGATCATTGGCAGCGTTTGGCGCGAGCATGCTTACCAAGCGCGAACGGCAGACAGTAGAGCTCGTTTTACTCGGTCACAACACGCGTCTCATCGCCGAAAAATTAGGTATCTCCGTCGAGACGGTCAAACTGCACCGAAAACACGCCTACGCAAAGCTCGATATCAGCTCACAAGCCGAGTTATTTTTTCTGTTTATGGAAGCCCTTTCACACTGGTCAGGTGACCCCGATACTGATCCCCTTATCTCTTATATGGGGAGTAACTAAGCGTGGCAAACCTGTCACTGGCTGATGGTTTCGCTGCGTTGAATCGCGGCGACCTCGCGACTGCAGGCGAGGCCTGCAAACAAGCGCTTAGCGATAATGCGCAACACGTGCCAGCACACTTCCTCGTTGGCCTCGTTGCCCTTGAGGGACAACAACGACGGGTTGCTCACGATGCATTTAAGTCGGTGGTTAAGCTCGACCGAAACCACGCTGCAGCATGGGCGCACTTAGCAAAGTTAAACGTCGGCGAGGGCCGGATAGCGGCGGCAGAATCAGCGTTGAAAGAGGTTCGACGGATTCAGCCTAACGACCCTATGGTGATTGAGCTGACCGGCACAGTGCTCAATTCGCTCGGAGAGTACGAAGCTGCGGAGCTCTTTTTTGAGCGCGCGCATCAGATGGTGCCCAATAATCCCTCAACATTGATGAACCTCGGCAATGTGCGAGTGTTTTTAGGAAAGATCGACGATGCGGTAGGCCTGTTCAAGCAAGCGATTGCCCTCGAGCCCAATAGCGCGCAGTGCCACTGGGGGCTTGCCAACTCAGAGAAAGCCAAGAGTCGAGAGCATATCGATCAAATGCAGGGCTTGATCGAAACCGGACGTCAGTCAAAACGGTCGCAAGGCTTTCTGCATTACGCTATCGGCAAAGAGAGTGAAGACCTAGGCGATTGGCCATCGGCGTTTTCAGCCTTTAGTCAGGGCGCAAAAGCCCGGCGTGAAACCGTTGAATTTAATGAAGCCGACGAAACTGCCATGTTTGAAGCTATCAAAGCCACTTACACGGCAGACTGGCTAACGGCGCGTCCATCCGGCGTGAGAGATCCTTCACCCATATTTGTGCTGGGTCAGCCGCGAACGGGTACTACGCTCATCGAGCGCGTGATTACCAGCCACTCCCAAGTACTCTCAGCGGGTGAGCTGCAGCAATTTGGTCTCGCCGTTCGTCGCGCGTCGAGACATAACGACCCTAAGCGCTTCTCTAGGGATCTGTTCCTAGCCGCAGCAGAGGTCGACCCCGCTGAAATCGGACAAATGTATCTCCGCTCTACCGCCAAACAACGTGCGAAGAAGCCCTTTTTCGTCGACAAATTGCCGGTTAATTATCTCAATGTGCCTCTGATTCTAGCCGCACTGCCAAATGCCAAAATTGTCCACCTTGTGAGAGGACCAATGGACGCCTGCTTTGCGAGTTTCAAGCAACTGTTTGCCGATGCATATCTGCATTCCTACGATCAAAGCGAGATGGCAAGACACCACGCACGGTATCGTGACCTCATGGCACATTTTCATGCGGAGTTCCCAGGAAGAATCATCGATGTGAGCTACGAGGATGCGGCAAGAGATCTTGAGCCCAATGCCCGCAGGTTGATTGCTGCATTGGGACTCGAATGGGAAGACGCCTGCCTGAACTTCCACGAGAGTAGCTCAGGGGTAGCGACCGCAAGCTCAGTACAGGTTAGAGAACCCGCACACACGCGCTCTATCGGACGCTGGCGTCGCTACGAGACCGAGCTTGCACCGATGGTTGCAGAGCTAGAGCGGCTGGGGGTTCCCTTAGATTAGCGCCGGAGTATACTAGTTGGTGATGTAATCAAAGCGCCGACGTCTAGGCCACACGACAGACGACAAAACACAAACAAAAAACCGAGCGATTTCTCCGTTTTCACCGCTCAGCGCCACCCGAGGAAACCACTATGTCAAAAGTTTTTGGCACAAAACCCAATACAAAGCTCGTACTGCCCCTAGCGGTATCGGCAGCGCTTATCAGCACAGGACCCGTAGTCGCACAAACACTTGAAGAAGTGATTGTTGTGGCCACCAAACGTGAGCAGGGGGTTATGGATGTACCTCTGGCAATCACCGCGCTATCAGGTGACTTCATCGAGGATACTAACCTTAACGATGTGAAGGATCTTATTTCCTACACGCCAGGTGTTAGCGGCAACTCTCAAGATTCCTACATCGACGCGGTGAGCATTCGCGGTGTTCGCACACAGGACTTCGGTGTTGGTGGCGATCCATCTTCAGCATTTTTCAAAAACGACCTCTACGAGGGACGAAACGGTTCAGCGGTAACAAGTCTGTTCGACGTTGAGCGTGCCGAGATTTTGCGTGGTCCTCAAGGCTTCCTGTTCGGCCGTAACTCGATCGGCGGTGCTTTCAGTGTGCACACGCGCAAAGCAGAAATCGGCTCTAACGATGCCTTTATTGATTTCGACTTCGGACAACGCGAGCACGCGGTTTTCGAAGGTGCGGTGAACATCCCGATTAACGATAGTTTTGCGATGCGTTTGGCAGGCTATAGCTCGCACGAGGAAGGCTTCGCCAAAAACGTATTTTCGGGCCGAGATGAAATCGACCACAGCAAGAAAGCGATTCGATGGTCGACGCGATATGAATCAGACGCACTATCCATCGACACTGTGGTCGACTGGGAAGACCGAAAGCAATCCGGTTCAATGTACCGCGCCATCGATAAAGGCGACATTTGGGATGCCCTGGATGGCTACATTGTTGATGACACAACCATCAACGGGAACAACCAACAAATCGACTCTGACCTCGAAGGCGGTGACGCTGATATTGGCGATTTGCTGACGATCGGTGTCTTCATTGACTACGATTTAGGCTTTGCAACACTGACTTCAAACACCGGTTATAAAGACCACGACTACTACTATTCGGAAGATTATGACGGCACGTCGCTGAATATTAATAATTTCCAATTCGAGCAATCCGGCCAGTACTTCCAGCAAGAACTGCGCCTCACTAGTAATGATGACGGTCCGTTGAGCTGGTACACCGGTGTCTCCTACTACGACGAAGACCTCGATGCTGAGTTCACCGCTATTGGCTCTGAAGATCTCATGTGCCAGTACTACCTGAACTATTACGCCGAGTACTACGGCTATGAGTTCTACAGCGGTTGTTCTGACTACTACACCGACTTCTACCCAAGTGCAGACGGCAACCTTGTGGAAACGGGTATGCTCAAAGGCAAGTACTCAGGCTGGGCCGCTTATCTGAATCTTGACTATCAAGTGACAGATGAGCTCGTCGCCTCGGTAGGTGTTCGTTACACCAAGGACGACAAAGACTTTGGCATCTTAGTGCCCGAGCCTGAGAGCTACTTGGGTCCCTACTTCACCTACGGCTTTGCAACTGCCGAGTACATCGAAGACTCTAAGTCTTGGAGCGATACAACGGCGCGCTTTGCTGTGACGTGGACGCCAAATGATGGCGCCATGTTCTTCGCTAATTACACACAAGGCTTCAAGTCAGGTGGCTTTGGTAGTTTCTGGATCGAAGACGCTAACGGAAACCCACCTGCCTATGAGACGGGTATCACGCAGGGAGACGGCTATTTACCCGGCTCCTTCCGTCCGGAGCAAATGGACTCCTACGAGATCGGCTTCAAGACGAGCTATCTCGACGGTGCGGGTAACTTCGACCTCACCGCGTTTATGTATGACTACACTGACGCGCAGGTCATTAGCTACGTAGACGTCGATTTCGAAGACGACGGAGTCGTCGACGCGTTCTCTGGGCGAGTGCTTAACGTTGGTCAGACCGACGGTATGGGCGTTGAAGCTTCAACCACTGTCGCAGTGAACGAATACACGACTCTTTACCTATCACTGGGCTACCTCAATACCGAGGCAACAGGCCTTGAAGAGATTTGCAGTCTCGATGGGCCCGGTGGCGAAGGCACTGGTTGTGAAGGAAGCCGCGTCTTCTGGGCTCCAAAGCTAACGGGTGCGGGCAAGGTAGACGTCGACGTTCCGGTAAACGGTGGCACCATCGCATCGAGCTTCGAAGTGTCTTACGAAAGCGAGCGTGGTGGCAGCTGGGAAGGCTATCGTGAGGGCATGATTGGCTCATACGCAGTCGCAAACCTGCGTGTTGGCTATGAGTCTGACAATAACTGGTACGTGCAGGCCTACGCCGAGAACTTGTTCAACGAGTTTACGTGGGACGGCTACAACGCCAACGGCGGTATTCTGCCTTCGCACTTCTTTGGACCAATGCGCCCAAGAACGATCGGCATCCGCACTGGTATTAGCTGGGACTAAACCCGCTTTTACGCCTATGAATCGGCCAGCAATCCCTCGCGGTGCGCTGGCCGAGACGTTTCTGGGGACAGCCAAATGGCGATAAACAGCGGCGCAAAGTCCGGATCCTCGATCGCCCCCAGCCACTCGCCATTGAAATAAAAGCGGCTGACGCCTGCAGCGTCGACATCGAAAGTGATGGTGTCACCCTTACTTACGTCTGGCCATATGGCTTCCAAGTACTCAACCCAGCCCGACTGGCGCTCATCGGTGAAGCCTAAGTGCTCCCACTCCTTGGTTGTTTGGCTAGCCAAGACAGCGCCAGCAATAGTGCGGGCGTAAGTAAGCTCGTAGCGAAAGGATTTCGTCGGATCCTGCCACTCACCGCTTTCAGTGAAGAGTGCCGAATCAAATACCTTAAACACCATCACTCTGAGAGACGATCTACCGATCTCCTTCAGAGGAGGAAGCGCATCGAAAGCGATAAAATACGACGGGGCTGCAGCGTTCCCACTTGCTGACGCAGCGTCCTGAGCTAACTCATCAGCCTGCGCTGAAACAGCGATACCTGCTGTCAAAGACACTAAAAGCGCGAAGATTTGTACTGTCATACCGCATGCTTTTGATACTGACTAAAGCGAACCATCAAAGGCAGCATGATCATCCAAAGCGGCACAAGGAGAATCATAGTATTCACCTCGCCAAGAGGAAGCGTCACCGCACCAAACTTCTGGCCTGCCAGATAGTTCAGTGGCGCGACGGCACCTAGGACGACGGGACGCCACCAGCTCTCTCCCAGAAATGCCATTGCACGGGGCAGCGCCGTGGGGAAAACACACCACAAGCACACCATCCAAATTGGAAACATTTGATCCCCGAAATTGAAGACACCCAACAAAGTCAGTGCAACATCGACACCCAAACCCAGAGCCAGGCATGGTAGGACGCGGCGTAACTCAAGCCGCAAATCAGTGACCGCCCAATAGTGGAAGGCCATGAGGGCAAAGGTCAATAAAAGCCAATCATCGCGGCCTAGCACACAACTAAACCACGTCGTTTGGAACCAAACGGCGTTAAACCAGGATTTTTCTACGATATTCATGCTGCTGATACGACAGACTCAGCACTTAAGATCTCGCGTCTTAACTGACACCGTAAAATTGTGCGGTTTTATCGAGGGCAGAAGCCAAACTGGACACCAGCGCATCTGCTTCTTCGGTAGAAGTAACGAAAGGCGGCGACATGATCATAGCGTCGCCAGTCTGGCGCACCATTAAACCGCTTTCGATCGCCCGATCACGACAATAAACAGCCGCCCCCGACTCGGGAGCAAGGCGCTCTCTCGAACCTTTGTCACGCACGAGCTCAACCGCAGCCACAAGACCCTTGGAGCGAACCTGACCGACAATAGGGTGGTCAGCAAGACCTTGAAGCGCATTGGAAAAGTGCGGTGCCAACACTGACTTTGATTGCTCCAAAATATTGGTGTTCTCCAGAACATCCATGGTAGCTAAGCCCGCAGCACAAGATGCAGGGTGCCCAGAATACGTCAGACCATGGGCGAACTCGCCACCGTGGCCGAGTAGCACGTCGGCCACTTTGTCACTCACCAAGCAACCACCCAATGGCATGTAGCCATTGGTGACTGCTTTCGCAAACGTAATCAAGTCGGGCTTCGTACCGTAAGTTTGGAAACCAAATAAGTTACCGGTCCGTCCAAAGCCGCAAATGACCTCATCAGAAATGAAAAGGATGTCTCGCTCGTCGAGAATTTTCTGAACAGCAGGCCAATAGGTATCGGGTGGGATAATGACGCCGCCAGCACCCTGAATAGGCTCAGCAATGAATGCCGCTACCTTGTCCTCTCCGAGTTCATCGATTTTCTTGGCAAGCTCGTTGGCTGCCCACAAACCGAACTCGTCTGAACTCATATCACCACCCAGCTCGAACCAGTGGGGCTGCTCAATATGCCTGATGTAGTCCAAACCCTGGGTTTGCTCGTGCATTGCACTCATACCACCTAGCGAGCCGGCAGCAATTGTGCTCCCGTGATAAGCGTTCTTGCGGCTGATGATCAGACGCTTCTCTGGCTTGCCGAGAAGCTGGTAATACCGATGCACAAACTTGATCTGTGTATCGTTCGCCTCAGATCCCGAGTTAGTAAAGAAAACTTTGTTGAAATGCGCAGGGGCCATACTTGTGAGTCGCGAAGCTAACTCCACCGCTGGCTGATTCGAGCATTTGAAAAAATTATTGTAGAACGGCAGCTCCATCAACTGGTCTGCAACCGCCTGCTTGATCCCATCTTGGCTGTAACCGAGACTGCAACACCAAAGCCCCGACATGGCGTCCTGAATTTTGTTGCCGTCGGAGTCGTAAATGTAAATATGTTCTGCCCGACTAACGATCCGACCACCGTTTTCAGCGTAATCACGAAAGTCTGTGAACGGATGTAGGTGATGTTGCTGATCAAGTTGTCGCAACTGATTCGTTTCTAAGGTGGCATTCACGGTATGATCTCCAAGTAATGCCTATATTTTCCACAAGCTTTCACAAGGGCGCCGTACCCCGACAGGGTAAGAGCATGGTGGTAGCGCCCTCAATTACAGGAACACCCGCGCATGATGGTCAATGAAGAGTACCGAGGTCTGGTTTATCCCTGGGGCCGAAAAAGCCCAATGGGCTATGGCGAGCCACTCGAAGTAGCGCCTGGCGTTTGGTGGGTCCGATTCGAAATGCCCGGTGGGCTCGACCACATCAACATCTGGCTGCTCGAGGAAGAGGGCGGTTGGACTGTTGTCGATACCTGCATGAAGCTCGATAGCGCTAAGGCGCAGTGGGAGCAGTTATTTGATGGCTTTATGCAAGGCAAACCTATTTTGCGTGTTATTTGCACTCACCTTCATCCAGATCATATCGGCCTCGCTGGCTGGCTTTGCGAACGCTTTGATTGCGAAGTGTGGATGACACGGAGCGAGTACCTGAACGGAAGCTTACTCCTGAGTTACACCTCGGAAGAGATCCCGAAAACTGCCCTCACTTTTTACAAACGTGCTGGATTTAGTGACGAGCTGATGTCGAGCTATCAGCAGCGCTTCGGTACATTTGGCAAGATGTCTGAGCCCTTGCCGCACAGCTATCGCCGCATTGTTGACCTCGAAACCATCAATATCGGTGATCACTACTGGCAAGTGGTTATTGGCCAAGGACACTCGCCAGAGCACGCCTGCTTATATTGCCCAGGGCTAAAACTTATTATCGCGGGCGATCAGATTCTTCCCAGAATTACGCCCAACGTTTCAGTCTTCCCCACAGAGCCAGAGGGAAACCCTCTCGAGTATTGGTTGTCCTCAAATACGCGACTGCTCGACATCCTGCCTGAGGACTTGTTGGTACTGCCGGCGCACCAGTCGCCGTTCAAGGGCGCCCGAACGCGGCTTAATCAAATCATCGACAGCCACCGGCAGTCGTTGGCCCGGCTGTACAATCATTTAAGCGAACCCAAGACGGTGCCCGAGTGCTTTACACCTTTGTTTAACCGGGTGCTAAAGGAGCATGAGGTGCATTTGGCTACTGGCGAAACAGTTGCTCACCTCAACTATCTTGTTCAGCGAGGTAACGTTAATCGCGAGATCAACTCAGATGGGTTGTATACTTACCGCGCTGATCCGAACTCGCAATTTATCCACGCAGATGACGTCGCTGCTTAATACATTAATCGCAAAATTTGCACGATCCTTTTACCTGCGCCGTCACAACAAGGCGTGGGAGGGTTTGCCACAAATAAAACTGCCGGTTAGTAATCTCTGCGTCGAGCTGGACGGCCGCCAAGTAAGTCTGCGCATGTATCACGGCAAAGCCGACAAACCCATGGTGATCTATGCCCATGGCGGAGGTTGGGTGGTGGGCAACTTAGATACGCACGACCGATTTTGCCGTGCGCTTACTCTCGAAAGTGGCTGCAGCTTAATCTCGATCGATTACCGCCTCGCACCCGAATATCAATTCCCCGCTGCACATGACGATTGTTTGGAGGCAAGCCGGTGGGTGATCGATAACCTAGACAACCTAGCACCCAACAACGGGATGTTTATTCTCGCGGGCGACAGCGCAGGCGGCAATATCGCGATTGCATCAACGCTCGCGTTACAACACCAATACGGGATGGCAGGCTGCCTTGCCATATACCCAGCCACACAGCACTACATCAGCGACCTGCCGTCTTACACCGAGCACGCAAAGTCTGGGCTGGTACCGGCGCGGAATATGCGTTGGTGCTGCGATGCCTACCTTGGCAATCTTGCCCCTGCAGACCCAGTGCTGGAGCGCGTTTTTCCCGGGCGCAGAACATCGCTGAATGACTTCCCAAGAACTTTAATAATCACCGCGGAGCGAGACCCGATCCGTGACGACGGCGCGCGCTTTGCTGTGAAGCTCCATCGCGCAGGTTGCAAAGTGATGTACAAACACCTCGAGACAGCTAGCCACGGCTTCGTCTGCTCAGAAGGAGACTCGGGTGACTTCCAAAGGGCGGTAAGCCTTGCCAGCCAATGGCTGGCAACACCACTTATTCTGAAATCGCCTCAAGAAGATTGAGGATTTCAGACTTCTCAAGCTGTCTTGGACAGAAGTAGCCATCACCCTCATCCATGGCAGCTTCAGCAATGATGTCGAACTTCTCGCGCTTTATTCGCGCGTCGGTTGGCGCAATACCCACGTCGGAGATCAACTTCTCTACCTCCGCAATAAAGGCGCGAGCACGTGTTTCTGGGTGGCCGGAGTCCGACACACCTGTCGCCACAGCAAGCTCTGCCAAGCGTTCAACCGCTGTCTCTCCGTAAAGCGTCAGCACGTGCGGTAGAACAATCGCATTTGCGTGCCCATGTGGGATACCAAAATTTGCCCCCAACTGGTGCGCAATTGCGTGAACATTGCCGACGTTGACCTGATTAATAGCAACACCTGCGTTGTAGGCGGCAAGTGCCATACCCTCTCGGGCGTCCATATTTCCAGGATCTTCACAGGCCTGACGAAGCCAGCGGAAAACACCCTGTACTGAAATACGTCCCATCTCGGTTCGATTGCCCCGCTCCCATGTGGAGATGTAGGCCTCGATGCCGTGGGTCAGCGCATCGATACCCGTTGCGGCCGTAATAGGCTTTGGCAATCCAACCATCAGGCAGGCATCAAGCGCGACAGCTGCAGGGTGGATCGATGACCCCGAGATGATTTCTTTTTTGTGTGTCGACTGGTTGGTGATGACAGCACCCATTGTTGCTTCACTGCCTGTACCCGAAGTGGTTGGGATAACAAATAAGGGGGCAGCTTCTTCAGGCGCTTTACCAAAGCCAGCCCAGGTCGTCATGTCATCCCCAGTATTGTGCTTGGTTAAAGCAATGACCTTTGCACAGTCAATGGACGAACCACCGCCCACAGCAATAATTGCGGTGGCGCCCGATTCGCGCAGGATACGCGCGCCCGCTTCCACGTGACCGTAGGTGGGGTCAGGATCCACTTGGTCATACCAGCTGAGGGTGACACCCTCGCGGTTAAGGCCAGCGACGGCCTCATCAGCCAGCCCTAAATCACGCAAAGCCTTGTCAGTCACCACCAATACAGAGGTATGGCCCAACTCGATAATCCGTTCGCACAACCGCGCGCAACTGGCCTTACCGACAAAAGCCATGTACTGCCCTGATGGCTCACCCGCAACGAGCTTCGCCATCACATAGATCAGGCGGTTTTTTATTTTTCTGAGAAACATTGGTTTAGCCATGATGTGCCCCTAGTTTTGCGACGAGCTGCCGATTACGGCTATGCTCGTCAAATCTCTTTTAATTTGTGCCAACAGTAACCTCAGGAATGCGTTTGCGCCACCATGACATATCACTTTATACATATTGAAGACCCCGAGACGTTAAGCATCCAGGAAGGTGAAGACCTGACTTGCGGTGCAGACGAAGTTGTTATTGATGTCGCCTATGCAGGCATCAACCGCGCAGATGTATTGCAGCGCATGGGTTTCTACCCGCCACCCCCTGACGCCAGTCCTGTCATGGGGCTAGAGGTTTCCGGCTCTGTAAGAGTTGCGGGTAAAGACAGTGGCTTCTCCGTGGGTGAGCGCGTGTGTGCGCTCGTGCACGGCGGCGGCTATGCAACACAAGCCATCGCAAAAGCAGCCTGCACCATGCGTATCCCTGAGAGCGTGGATGACTTAACCGCGGCTTGTCTGCCTGAGGCCTTCCTCACCGTCTGGTACAACGTGATCGTTCGCGCTTCGTTGAAAGCCGGAGAAACATTGCTGGTCCACGGAGGTGTCAGTGGCATCGGAAACATCGCCGTACAGCTGGCAAAGGCGATGAACTGCAGAGTCATCGCGACCGCCGGAACGTCCGCAAAGTGCGAGACCCTCAAAAATCTCGGCGCTGATGTCTGCCTAAACTACAGCGAATCCACCCTGACAGAGCAATGTCAGGCGCAAGGCGTCATGGGCGAGGTCGACGTGGTGCTCGACATGGTTGGCGGGGACTTTGAGCAATTCAATCTCGAGTGCCTAGCCGTTGACGGTCGTATTGCCTGTATCGGCCTCATGCGCGGCGGCCAATCCACGATAGACCTCACTCAATTGCTGATGAAGCGTGCAACGCTTACGGGCAGCACGTTACGCAGGCTGACGCCGTCAGAAAAAGCGCGATGCTTTGAGGAAGTTAACGCCCATATGATGCCGCTCGTTGCCACTGGCGCCATGAGTCCACTTGTCGACCGATCCTTCGATCTGGCTCAAGCTTTGGAAGCGCAAACCTACATGGCTTCGGGCAGTCACGCAGGCAAACTCTTGCTCAAATGCGGCTAGCCGACAAGTAATAGCAAGCGCCTAAAGAGCAACCCGTAGACCAAAAGCCAAAAGACAAAAACCAGCAGGAAGTTAGAGAACTTGAACCGGGGAACTTGAATATATGTGGCCCACTCACTGGGTTACCTGCACCGAAGTCGCGGCGTGTGAACTGACATCGCTCATGCGCCCTTAGAGTTCTCGCCAAGGGGCGCAATGAAAAAGCTCGACTCAGCTATCCGCTGGGTCGTCAGAAACTGCGGTCTGGGCTGTTTGCGAATGTTGCGAAAATGAGTCCTGACACGACACCGGTGGCAACATGCGCAATCAGGCCACCGAGCGTTCTACCCGAGGCCACAAGCACCCCACTAAGCCCCATAGCGGTGTCAAAAGCGATGTACAGCAGAAGTAGTGACAGCGCTCCCGCAACGGCGAATACCATGCGTCGGCTGGCCAAGCTTGAATCAGGCAACTGGCTGCTCTTGGCTAAGAAGCGATGGACCAGCAAGAAGATTACCGTGTGTAGCCCCACGTAAATCGGCAAGTAGGTACCAGCAAGACCGGTCCACTCGGTGGCGGTCATATGGATCCGATCACCCAGACCTACCTCAATCCCAAAGCCAACGAGCGTTGCGGCACTCACCGTAGAATTAATAATGACACTCAAAGTGTAGCCAACGGTTGCGGCAACGATAGCAATGATTAATGAGCGCATAACTTAAACCTTCCAACTCCACATGGCTGGGCATGTTGCGCTATAGTCGAGCCACGATCCAGCACAGGTTAACCAGCATGCTTCTTCGCTCGCTCAAAACGTCGGCTTATATCCTTTCTGCAGCACTTTTTTGTCAGGCGGCACAGGCTGATATCGAGATACAAACGATTGCTGAGGGCTTTGACACCCCTTGGTCAATCGCTGAACTTCCCAACAGCGAAGGCTTTCTGGTTACGGAGCGACCCGGAGGTCTGCACCGCGTATCAAGCTCAGGAGAAACCGAAGCGATTAGTGGTGTACCCGCAGTCTTTGCCAAACGACAGGGGGGGTTGTTCGACGTCGTCCTGCACCCTGATTTCGAAACGAACAATGCTCTATTCCTCGCTTATGCAGCAGGCTCGGAGGAGAGCAATCGAACTACCGTGGCTAGAGCTAAGTTAGACGGCAACGCGCTAACCGATCTAAAGGTCATCTTTGAAGTAACCCCCAATAAGAAGGGCGGTGGTCACTTTGGCGGCCGTATGGCGTTTCTCGCAGACGGGACGCTTTTGCTATCCGTGGGCGAGGGCTACATTCTCAGAGAAGATGCGCAGAAAAAAGAGAGTCAGCTAGGAAAGCTACTCCGCATGACTGAAATGGGCGAAGCACCTACAGATAACCCTTTTTCTGATGCACCTTACGTTTACAGTTACGGGCATAGAAACCCACAGGGACTGATTGTTGATGCGCCAACGCAGACCATTTGGATGACTGAGCACGGCCCCAAAGGGGGTGACGAGCTCAATAAAATTACCGCGGGCAGAAACTATGGTTGGCCTGCGATTACCTATGGTGTCGATTACTCAGGCGCAATCATCTCGCCATTCACCGAGGCGCCCGGTATGGAGCAACCCGTAACCTATTGGGTACCCAGCATCGCCACCTCAGGCTTGGCTCTATATACCAGTGATGCCATGCCTGATCTAAAAGGGCAGCTGCTGGTAGGTGGTCTGAAAGCCAAAAAAGTGGTCGCCGTCGACGTGTCGGGAACGGAGGCAAGTGTTAGCGAGCCATTCCCCGAGCTCGAGGGAAGAATCCGTGACGTGCGGGCACTTACAGACGGCTCTATCGCTGTTATTGATGAAGCGGCTGGCAAAATCGTTCGCATCAGCGCAGGTGCAGACTAAAACCTAGCGCCACTTCACGAGAACTGTTTATGGTTTTCAGTGCTTCGTCACTTAAGGCTCTTTCCCGCTGAGGGCTCTTTCCCGCTGAGGGCTCTTTCCCGCTGAGGGCTCTTTCCCGCTGAGGGCTGTCTTTGGCTGAGGGCTCTCTTTGGCTGAGGGCTCTAACCGGTAACCTTCTCCAATTTTTCGCCCTCTCGTCCACTTGAAGACGCCCAGCGGGCGCCCAGCGACGCCGTACGCCGGGCGAGGGGGAGATATAAAACAGGTCACCGTTTTGGCCCGTAAGTGTGAGTGGCACGCCACAGCGCTGGGCAACGTTGGCATTCGCTTTCATATGACGTTGTTCGCCATGGACGGGAATGCAAACACTCGGCTTAATCACTTCGTATAGATCCGCCAACTCGTCCTCACACGGGTGGCCCGACGCGTGTAGCGTCGCACTCACTTCGTCCGCATGGATAACGCTAACGCCTCGGTCTTTCAGCCCAGTGATCAAACGGTGCACCGCCTCCTCATTCCCTGGGATCGTCTTTGACGAGAAGATAACCGTATCGCCCTCACCCAGTGACATATGAGGGTGGGTGTCCATCATCAGTCGATGCAGTGCAGCACCGATTTCGCCCTGGGTACCGGTTGCCACAGCCAGTACTTCCTCTTCAGGCAGATAACCCAAGTGCTCAGCCTCAATGATCGGCACTTTCGGTTCGAAGACGCCGGCATTCTTCGCCGACCGAACCATGATATCGAGCGACCGCCCTAAAAGTCCGACGCGACGATCTGATACATAGGCTGCTCGGAAAATACTTTGGACACGCGCCACATTGCTGGCAAAGCAAGCGACAACTACCCGTCCTTTGAGTGAGGTAATTAACTTCACTAGGGCGTCGCCCACCTCTCCCTCGGTGGGCGATCGACCAGGCTTAGTTGCGTTGGTCGAGTCGCAAATCACAGCGTCGATACCTTTATCGCCAATGGCTTTCCACTGACTGGGGGACCAACCACTACCAATCACAGGGCGAGTATCGATTTTCCAATCCGCCGTATGGAGGATCCGGCAATCGTCTGTCTCAATCAGAAGAGCGCAGGTCTCCGGTGTTGAATGCGTAATTGGCAGCCAGGTGACGCTAAATTGACCAATAACGTGCGTATCTCCGGGCATCACTTCGATAAGCGGCTCGGGAGGCGGCGCTCGCCGCCAAGCCGCTTTTTTGCGCAGTACCGCCGCCGCAAAGGGCGTTGCGTAAACGGGGCATTGCAACTCCTGCCATAAATACGGAACTGCGCCGAAATGATCCTCGTGAGCGTGGGTAATAATCAGTCCGTCGAGCGAATCGCGCTGACTTGCGATGAAGGTCGGGTCAGGCATTTGAATTGCTGGACGGCCTTGCGAGTCGGCGAGCCCCTGCTCGAAGGTAATCCCACAGTCGACCATTAAATAACGGTCTCCGTGTGAGAAAAGATTCATGTTCATACCGATCTCGCCGCAGCCGCCGAGTGGTAAAAACGCTGTCTTTGACGGTGGCTTTGTCAACGCGAAATGCTTACTGGGAAAGGCTCAGAAGCCGTGGCTACCAACTATAGCCAACTCGCAGGTTATATGACTGATCCACCGCATCTTTTCCTGCCGCGGCCGCGCCGTCGTAATCGATGGAAAACTCAGCCGCTGCTTCCAGCCCAAAGAAAAAGGGGAAACCAAGTCCAACTGTTGTATCGAGAATAAGGCTGTTGTCATCGCTGATATTTAAGATACCAACATGTGTGAGGTACAGACGGGAGTCCCCTCCCAACACCATGCTCTCGCCGGTAAAGTTCCAGTTTGCGCCGTAATACTCGGTATCCTCGGCGTTATAGAAATCTGTATCCACACGCACGAAACCTAATTCACCGTCGAGTTTGCCCCAAGAACCATTGAATAACTTTCGCCCGTAGTAAGGCCCGATGTAGCTTCGCAGCCGAATATCGGTAAATTCGTCGGCCTCAACTGATGCGTTCACCCCAAGGTAGTGTTTGGTCCAATCCTTTAGGTAGTAATCGTATTTGCCAATGATTTGCCAGTTGTCGGCTGAAGGCTTACTCACTCGCTCAAAGGAACCGTCACCCGAGGCCGAGGGTACAGTCACAATAGCGGTGTCCCGCTCAGCATTGGCTCTCAATGTAATTCGGTCACGAGTGCTGTCGAATTGCGTGTTTACAGCAATATCCAATTGATCCGCATCCGTGTTGCCTCGCGCTACCGTTAACGCGACTGAAGCCAAACCCTGCCATGCGTAGCCCTGCCCCATTTCCCACGGCTCGGGGTTAAGCTTGTCCACATCAGATAGTTTGACTATTTCGCCATCAGAAAGTGCGAGCAGCCCACTGGTAACAAGAAAAGGCGCTGCCTCAACTTTTCGGCCGTCTTTGAGCAACAAGGTAGCAATACTGAGGTCTTCGGCTGACGCCTCGATATCTTTAATCAAGCTCGACTCGATGGAGAGCTCGCGGTTAAAGCTGGTATTTAACGTTACGGCGTCACTACGGTAGCTAACGATGTCACCGACAATGATAGAGCCATCAAAAAGTAGTACTCGAGACTGACTGAGCGCACTGGCCTGCATAGGCCATGCGGATGCGATCAGAGCGATCGCAAGCAAAACAGGCAATAGCGACCAATCAGCAGATCGATCACGGTTCCAAGGTATAATAGACATTGAGCAGTTCTTCGTTGAGCGCATCGGTAGGTTGCATTCGGCGACCCTCTTTCACGGAATAAAGGGCGAGTCAGGCAAGATATGAACAATGATAACAGTTGCGATTTATTTGTCATCGGTGCGGGCTCTGGAGGCGTGCGCGCTGCACGCATTTCTGCAGGTCTCGGCGCCAAAGTCATCGTCGCCGAAGGACTGTATCTTGGTGGCACCTGCGTAAATGTAGGCTGTGTACCCAAAAAGCTCTACGTTTACGGAAGTGAATTCGGCAAGGCGTTTAAAGACGCCGAGGGCTTTGGCTGGACAGTTAACGGTACGTCGTTTGATTGGCCAACACTGCGCGATAATAAGACACGGGAAATCAGCCGGCTCAACAGCATTTACGACCGACTGCTTGAAGGTTCAGGTGCACAGGTTATAAGTGGTATGGCCACACTGATTGATGCGCACACGGTTGAAGTAAACGGGACGCAGTATCACGCAAAGAAAATTTTGCTTGCGACAGGATCCTGGCCGACAAAACCGGAGTTTCCGGGTAATGAGCTTGCCATTACATCTAACGAAATCTTCGACCTTGATTCCTTTCCACAGCGGTTATTGGTCGTGGGTGGTGGTTATATCGCGACCGAGTTTGCCTGCATCTTCAATGGATTGGGCGCCCAGGTCACACAGCTTTACCGCGGCGACCTGTTCATGCGCGGCTTTGATAACGATGTTCGAGTATTTGCTGCTGAAGAAATCAGAAAGACAGGCGTCGATTTGAGATTCAACAGCAACATCGTCTCTCTCACGCAAACCCATGAAGGCCTAGAAGCTCAGCTTACCGACGGCTCAAGTATGGTGGTTGATGCTGTGCTCTGCGCCACCGGTCGCCACCCTAATATCGAAGGCTTGGGCTTGGAAAAAACAGCGGTAACACTCGACGCTCGCGGCTATGTCAGTGCCGATGAACGCTTCCAAACCGACGAGCCATCAATTTTCGCGCTCGGCGATATGACGGGCGGTCCACAATTGACACCCGTTGCTATTGAGCAAGCAATGGCCTTTGCGCAAACCCAATTCGGAGATGCTGAGAAGGTGATGGACTATGCGTTCATACCAACCGCGGTGTTCTGCCAGCCCAATATCGGCACGGTTGGCTTTACCGAGGAAGCGTGTGAGGCCCGCGGAATCGATATTGATGTGTACCTGTCTGACTTTAAGCCAATGAAGCACACGCTCAGTGGGCGAGACGAGCGCACTTTGATGAAGCTGATTGTCGACAAATCATCAGATCGCGTCATTGGGCTACACATGGTCGGCCCCGATGCGGGCGAAATATGTCAGGGCATGGCGGTTGCTATGAAAGCAGGCGCGACCAAAGCAGACTTCGATAGCACCGTCGGCATTCACCCGACGGCTGCCGAGGAGTTCGTCACAATGAGAACAGCGCGCGGATGATGGATCTTGTTTGGTGGGAAATCGCGATACTCATCATCGCAGGCTTTGGTGCAGGCGTTGTTAACGTTATGGCTGGAGGCGGCTCTATCTTAACCGTCCCTATTATGATGTTCTTGGGGATGCCAGGCCCCGTTGCTAATGGTACTAACCGCATCACGATCGTAGCGCATAACGCATCAGCCATAGCGACTTACCTACGACATGGCGTGCCCCATGCAAAACTGTGCGCCACCCTAACCGCAGTTGCGATTCCTCCAGCACTACTCGGTGCTTGGCTCAGTACACGACTCAATAACGAGCAGTTTGAAGGCTTGCTAGCCTTTGTGATGGTGGCCGTTTTACTGCTTATGCAAGCCCCCCAAGGCAAGAAGAATGCATCAGCAGAGGATCAGCCCAAGAACCTTGCTCTGGGCCATGTGCTAATGGCGATGGCGGGGTTTTGGGGAGGCTTCATCCAAATTGGCATGGGCTTTGTCGTGCTACCAATCATGCATCGTGTCATGGGCCTTAGCCTCGTTAGCACGAACATCCTTAAGGTATTCATTATTTTCACCTACACCCTGCTCGCTATCTTTGTTTTTGCGGCGACCAGCGAGGTGCTTTGGGTTATCGGCGCAATTGCTGCGATTGGTAATGTGGCTGGTGGTATCGTCGGTGCGCGACTCACCCTAAGTCACGGCGAAGTACTCATAAGGCGCGTACTCACCGCGGCCATTATTGGCATGATCATTAAGCTGGTCTTTTTCTAAGAGCGATTCGTTCTCGTAGCGACACGTTCTGACAGCAGTCGTTCTGTGAGCTTTCGGTCCTCGTTGTTCTTCAATGCAGGCACCGTGAACTCTCTCCGGTTTGGGTGCTGCATGCGCTAATCGTTGTTTTGGTCTCGTAACACCTCGGTTAGCTGCTCTTTACGCAGATAACTCAGGATTCTGATGGTGTTCTTCTGATGACAGTTTCTCCTGCGAGTCGAGCATTGAACGCGGCGAAGACTCAACAACTTCGAACACTTAGCTCACAGAGCAGCTGGTAGCGCCTCACCTCGCATACCCGAGACCAGATTACCCAACGCTAACTCGAACATCGCTCGTCTCGTTCGCTCAGTGGCACTGCCGACATGGGGCAGTAAAACGCATCCCGGCAAGGAATGGAAAACGCTGTCGAGGGGCAAGGGTTCTTCGCTGTAAACATCAAGACCCGCTCTTAACCTGCCAGAAGCTAACTCGTCAGCTAACGCCACCTCGTCGACAATGGCGCCTCGCGCAGTATTGATCAGAATCGCCTTATCCTTCATCAAACCGAGTCGATCTCGGTTGATCAACGCTCGCGTCTCGTCAGTCAGTGCGATGTGGAGCGAGACGATGTCAGCGCATGCCAAGAGGGTGTCAAGGTCCGTGAATTCAACACCTGCAACTTCTCGAGGCGAACGATTCCAAGCAATCACGCGACAACCAAAGCCAGCCAATCGTTCAGCAACCGCCTGCCCTATGGGGCCCATACCAACGAGCCCGACGGTGGATTTGCTTAAGTCAGTGCCCAGTAAAAGGTTTGGCTTCCATCCGTCACTCCAGGCGCCCTTGCGCACCAGCGAGTCACCTTCAGCGATGCGACGGCACACAGCCAACATCAACCCAATGGCCAAGTCTGCAGTGCTATCCGTGAGCACGCCGGGCGTGTGGCCAATCGCTATATTTCGCGACTTAGCGAATTCAACATCGATGTGGTCAACACCTACGGATACAGTAGAGATCACTTTTAAATGCGCCGCTTCGGACGGCGCCGCCTGATCGAGTGGGCGGGTTAATGTTGTCAGCACGCCCTCAACGTCGACTAACCATTCCGCGAGTGTCTCAGCGGGAATCGGGACTTCACTCTCCCAAAAACGACAGTCGAACAGTTCACTGAGAAGACCCTTTGCGGCCTCAGGGATGGGGAAGGTGACTGCAACTTTCATATCAGCTCAACTCCAAACGCTTGAACTCTTTTGCGGCGGTAAATGACCAGAACACTAAAAATAACACCATCAGCCCACTGCCTAACCACGCCGTGTCAAAGCCCTCAGAGGACAACAACCAGGCAGCAAAAAGTGGCCCAATGATTCTTCCTGCGGATGATGCAGAGGAGGTCAATCCCATCATTCTGCCGCGGTGATTCGGCTGCACAATCTCTGATGCAATCGCGTTCAGTAGAGGAAGACAAACAGTGGATCCCGAGAAAGCAAAGAAAATCATCGCGGGCATCCATGTAGTTGCATCGCCTAGCGCGACAACAAACAACGACAGTGCAAAAACAACTGCACCAACCCGAAGTACATTTAAATGGCCAAAGACGCGGCTCAGTGTGGCAAGCAACCCGCCTTGCAAGGTAATCATAGATACGCCCACAACGCCGAAGAAATAACCCACGTTTGAGGGTCCCCACTGATAAGCATCGGCCACCCAAAGTGGAAACAAGTAGATAATCGAACTCACTGAGCAGGTGTGTGTCACGTACTGCATGAGTAACAACTTGTTCTTCCGCGGCGCCAGTACAGACGGTGGCGATTCATCCCTCGGGTCACCCACTTTCACCCCAGCGGGTTTCACCATCTGCGCTGGCAGCAACCAAAAGGCAAAAATGGCCGCAATAAACGACATAGCTGCCGCTGTGTAAAAAGGCAGTGCAAAGCTCTCTGAATCACCGGTCAACAAACCGCCAAGGACAGGACCTGCGATCAAGCCCAAGCCGAAAGCCGTACCCACCAGGCCCATGGCTTTCGCTCGCCGCTCGGGCGGACTGAGGTCAGCCATGAGTGCTGTCGCTACTGGCAAACTGCCAGCTGCCAACCCAGACAGGGCACGCCCTAAATAAACTTGAAACAGCGTATCTGAGAGTGCTGTCACAACGTAGGCGGCAGAACTCGCAAGAAGCGCAAGCACCAAGGCAAATCGTCGACCGGATCGATCGGACAAGCGCCCCCACAGCGGCGCAATAACGGCAGCGCCTACGGCGTAGGTAATCATAATAAATGCGACGTCAGACGCGTCTCCACCCAAAGATGGCGCCATGAAAGGAAGAAGCGGTATTACCAGGCCAAAGCCGACTAGGTCGATAACAATGACCAAGAAAACAAACCAAATAAGCGGACTGTGTCGAGACGAATCACTCGATCGCATCTGATTCGCGCTCCGCTGCAGTTAAGTGTCCACTGATACCACCGATTATGGTGTTGTCGATCTCGCGCACATGGCTCATTGCGATTATTTCAGAGAATAAGTGGATATGACCTCCGCCAAAAGTGTTGCGCGCATAAAACGTCTGTAACGCGCCAACAACACGCGGATCGATTACTTGTGCCGACAAAACAGCGAACGCAAATACCTGCGTTGACCGGCGCAACACATTGTAATTCAAAGCCTCGGATTGGCAATTAAACACCCGTCCCGCTCTACGTACCGATGGGTATCGATGCGCTTTGATGTCATAAGCTCTGTTGTGTTTTGTTAGAATTACCTTAGTATCGGCTTCAACCTTACGTGTACGGGTAGCGCCACCGTGAAATTTAGATTCTTGCTGTCAGCAATTATCGCCGCCTTCTTGGTGGTGGGTACGGCTGCGCACGAAGCTACCCACGATTATGCACCCGAGATTGGTCAGGAACTCGTCGATTGCCAGGGCTGTCATCTCCAGTCGAGTGAGGCGGAAGAGCTAGACCTTGAGTACTTCTTTTCCACGCAAACCACATACTTTCCAGCGTCAGCGCAAGCATTACGCCCCAACAGGTTTGGGCATTACCGGAGTCGCGCGCCACCTAAGTTTTAAGTCAGAACAACCCGTCCGAACTTAAAATTTAGGAGTAATTCCATGATGCGTTTTTCTACGCTCGCAGTGGCTGTCGCCATTGCCCCTCTTGCGTTTGCGCAAGATGAATCTATCGAGGAAGTGGTGGTCACTTCCTCACTTGTACACAGCAGCCTGACTGCAACCGCCTTCGTTGTGTCCGGTGACTCAATCGCAGAGTCCGGCTCACAAGCCATTGGCGAGCATCTCAGCACGCTTGCCGGTGTCTCTTCAAACAACTTCGGTCCTGCCGTGGGTCAGCCTGTCATTAGAGGTATGTCGGGGAATCGCGTGAAGCTTCTGCAAAACGGTCTGATTATCCGCGATGCCTCGGGTATTGGCCCCGACCACGCAAACGATGTTGATTTGAATAACGTTCAACAAATTGAGGTTGTCAGAGGTGCATCGGCACTTCTTTACAGCAATGGTGCGAGCGGCGGCATCATCAACATTGTCGACAACACCATCGCGCGCAGTGATGTCGAGGAGGCCTCGGCCTATGTCGGTGCCGAATCACAGTCGGTAAACGATGGCAGTGGTTTCAGCGCAGGTGCAAGAGGCAATGTCGGTGGCTTCAATCTCAGCTACGACTACAGCGAATTTGACGCCGATAGTTTTGATATTCCACGTGGCTCTATTATCCACGACGAGGACCACGAGGAAGAGCATGAAGAGCATGATGAAGATATGACCACGCTGGCTGATTCAGATTACGAGACCGAGGCACATCGGTTTGGTATCTCTCGAACCGGCGACTGGGGTTACGTTGGTGCGTCATACCAAGAGTTAAGTTCCACATACGGCATCCCCTTCCACGGCGAGCATGGTGGACACGAAGAAGAGCATGAAGGCGAGGAGCATGAAGGCGAGGACCACGAGGGTGAGGAGCACGAGGAGCACGGCGAGGAGCGTATTTTCTCGCAAACGGACTCCGAGATCTTAACGGTTGAAGGTCAGCTCAATCTGAACGGAAACTTACTCAAGAACGTTAGGTTTAGCGTTCGGGATACTGATTACCTACTGAGCGAAAATCACGCTGAAGGCGAGGAGCATGAAGACGAGGAGCATGAAGACGAGGACCACGACGAGCATGGTCACTCTGAAGAGCCCACGTTTTTCAGCAACGAGTCCACTGAAGTCCAATTGGTCTTTGAGCTAGGCACTGACGAGGAACCACGCAAAATCGTTGTTAATCACGTCAGCGAAGAGGTTGCCGTACTGGGTGAAGAAGCTTTCATGGAGCCTGTGGATTCAACAGAGACAACCATTGGATTTTTTGCGGGCTTCAACACCGGTGGTTTCGATATTGATGTTGGCGCTCGATGGGACGACATCGAACGCGATGGCATCATTCGTGAAATGCATCATGAAGAAGAGCATGAAGGCGAGCACGAAGAAGGTGAGGACCACGATGAAGGCGAACATCATGATGAGCACGGTGAGGAAGCGTTTGAACTAGAGCCCTTCACTTACAGTGACCAATCAGTAAGTGCAGCAGTGACTATTAGCCGTCAACTCAGCGACTCTCTCAACGCGTCGCTTAATCTTGGTGTGGTAAATCGCGCACCATCAGCGATGGAACTCTTCATGAACGGTGAACACCTCGCCGTCGCTCGCTACGAGCTCGGTGATGCCAACTTGGACAGTGAACGGTCCAACAACATTGACCTTGGTCTGAGTTATGCGACGGATGATTGGTTCGCCAACGTCTCGGTCTACCGAAACCGGGTCGATAACTACATCTATCTTCAAGATGAGATGGATGACGATCATGACCATGAAGAAGAACATGACGAGGACCACGAAGAAGATCATGAAGAGGGCCATGAGGAAGGCCACGATGAGCATGATCATGAAGGGCTCTTAATGGCGAGCTACGTGCAGAACGACGCGACATTTAGTGGCTATGAAATCGAACTGGGTCGTCGCTTCGCGCTTGCCGGTGGTGAGCTCGAGGTCCGCTTACAACGCGACGAGGTAAATGCTGATTTCTCGGGTGGTGGTGATGTCCCACGTATTACCCCAGCCAGAAACGTACTGGCATTCGACTACAGCCGTGGTATGACCAACGCCTTACTCGAAATCCAAGACACTGAGCGCCAGAGCGCTGTTGCCGATTTCGAGACAGCAACGGATGGCTTTACTTTGGTAAATGCGCGCTTATCGCATAGCGTTGAACTGGGCGAGCGAGCAGTCCTCGTGATTAGCGCTTACGGAAGGAACCTCACCGATGAGGTGGCGCGTAACCATACGTCCTTTGTTAAGAACGACGTGCCATTGGCTGGGAGAAACATCGGTATCCGAGCGCGTTTGTCGTTCTAAATCAGCAACGCAAAACAGAAAGGGGTTACTGCTAGGCAGTAACCCCTTTTTTATTGACTAGATGTAAGTGGGTTGTTGGCGCTTAAGCAGTCTTTTGACGCTCAAGCATTTCACCCATCTGTTTCCAGACTGCATTCACTGCCTTTAGCGGACGAACCATCACTTTGAATTCAACGATCTGATCATTTTCAAAAGTGATCATGTCGACGCCATTAACAAATATGCCGTCCACCATCACCGTGAACTCTAAAATCGCATGGTTGTCCTGAACAACCTCGCGCACGTACCGAAAGTCCTCCGAGAGCGCTTTGTTCGCTGCCCGTAAGTAGGCATACGTAATATCTCGACCCTCTTGTGGCGTGTGAACAACAGGCGATAAGAACACGCAGTCTGGATGTAAAAGATCAAACAGTGCATCCATGTCGCTTTGTTCCATCACATGATGCCAACGCTCTAAACCTTTCATTAAGTACCCCTTTTTTGTTTTCGTTGTTATTTTTAGTCCGGTTTTACGCAGATTAAATCTGGGACTGCGCGGATTCGTAGTCTCGTTCAGCTTTTTTACGCGCTTCGTACGCTGCTTGTCCTCGCAGTTTATTGGATGACTTCACTCGTAAATCTCGACGCCGCTTTTGCGCAGAAGCGAGCTGTTCAGCAAAGAACTTTGGTTGATACTCGCCATCAAGCAACGCTTCGATCAAGGCAATATCAATCCCTAGACGATACGCAATTCGACTCGGACGTATGCGGTTTGCGTGGAACTCCGCCACCAGGCGAATCTGTTTCGCTTCCGTAAGCAAACACTCCTTGGAGTATCCCAGAGGAGGGTTGGGCGCTCGTTTGTTGTCGTTTGTCATCACTGCGTAAAAGTCCTGTGAGAGAAATGACGGCTAGGGAATGGGAGTATTGCAGACTAATTGTTTTTGAAGAACAAAATTTGTCTGGTTCTGAGAGAATCTGCACCATGAATAAAAAATAATATCTTAAGGGGGCGCAATGGCACCGCTTCATGCAAAGCCGGCCATCATTGCACATAGAGGGGCGTGCGGTTACTTACCTGAACATACGCTTCAAGGCGTAGAGCTCGCTCATCAGCAAGGTGCGCATTTTATCGAACAAGACGTTGTTCTCACCAAAGACGGTGTTCCTATCGTCCTTCACGATATAACACTTGAGCTCACTACCAATGTTTCGAGCCGGTATCCCGAGCGCCGACGCAGTGATGGGAGGTTTTACTGCAGTGACTTTGTGCTCGATGAAATCAAGACGCTCACTGCGCACGGGCGGACGGATGAAAAGGGAAATCAGGTATTTCCGGAACGGCATTCCGGTCCGTTCGATGGTTTTGAGGTCCCAACGCTGGCCGAAGAATTGGCCTTGATAGATAACTTAAATGCTAATGGGGATCATGACGCGGGCGTCTATATCGAGCTGAAGCAACCCGAATACCACGAGCGTATTGGTGTTGATCTTTTCACTGCGGTCTTTGATGTGCTCAAACATTTCAATCGGCTAAACGACCCATTGAACACCGTCATTCAGTGTTTTGACCCTGAGACACTCAAGCGCTTCAAGGCTCACGACGGCTTTTCGAGTACCTTGATTCAACTGGTTTGTGAAGGGATGCCTTCTGACATAAGGGGCGATTTTGATTACATGCAGACCCCTGCGGGTGTCGAAGAAATAGCCTCTTATGCGGATGGAATAGGGCCACACGTTCCTTTGCTCTTTGACGGCGAGGGCGGGCCCAGCGATATGGTCACTACCGCAAAAAACTTAGGTCTTTTTTTGCACCCTTTCACGCTACGGGCAGATTCGCCCAGCCTTGAGGGTGTAAACTTTAGACAACTACATAAAAAACTATTTATCGACCTCGGGGTCGATGGCGCATTCACAGACTTCTCAGATAAAACGCGTGACCTAATACGAGAGTTGGAGATTTAAATACCGTGCCACAAGACGCTGCCCGCGTGCATCGCAGAACAAAAATCGTTGCCACAGTTGGACCTGGTAGTGATGGGGAGGACATTATCGGCCGGCTGATTGCCGCTGGTGTCGATGTCTTTCGATTAAATTTTAGCCACGGCTCACCCGAGCACCATCAACGCGTTGCCAATCGCATTCGAAAACAAGCCCGCCATCACAATCGATACGTCGGTGTACTAGCCGACCTACAGGGACCTAAGATTCGCATAGCGGGGTTCCGCGACGGTCCTGTCATGCTCACCGCGGGTGACGCATTTGACCTAAGTCTCAGCAAGGGGCCGGATGACGGCGATAGTTCCTGTGTGGGCATCGAGTACAAGGACCTCCCCAAGAGCCTTGTCGTGGACGATATTCTCCTACTAGACGACGGCAAGGTGCGCTTGCGCGTCGATAGTGTCTCCGAGACCACAGTTAGCTGCACGGTTGTCGTGGGCGGCAAATTGAGCTCCCGAAAAGGTGTGAACAAACTTGGAGGCGGGATCGCAGCGCCAGCGCTAACCGACAAAGACAAGGCCGACATCAAAAGTATGGAGGCTATCCAGCCCGACTTTGTCGCAGTCTCCTTCGTCGCCTCAGTAAGCGATATCGACGAGGCGAGAGATCTACTTAACGAGGTAAACGTTAACGCTGCGATTATCGCCAAGATCGAGCGCGCAGAGGTCGTTGCTGAAAGCGCATTGCTCGACGACATCATCGATGCCTGTGAAGGGGTCATGGTGGCACGGGGTGACCTGGGTATTGAGGTGGGTGACGCGCAACTCATCGGTATTCAAAAGGACTTGATCTCGCGAACACGGAAGCGCGATCGCATGGTCATTACGGCCACGCAAATGATGGAGTCCATGATTGAAAACTCGATGCCGACGCGTGCTGAGGTGTTTGATGTTGCGAATGCGGTACTCGATGGTACGGACGCCGTAATGCTTTCGGCGGAAACCGCTGTGGGCTCTTATCCCGTTGAAGTCGTCAGAGCAATGGCCAGCGCCGCAATAGGAGCGGAGCGACATCCAGTAGCCAGAACTTCGCGGTATCGACAAGACCGTGAGTTTCGAACACCGCAAGAGACGATTGCCCTGTCAGCAATGTATGGCGCCAACCATTTCCCGGGAGTCGCGGGCCTT
This sequence comes from gamma proteobacterium HIMB55, assembly GCA_000227505.4. Lineage (NCBI taxonomy): Bacteria > Pseudomonadati > Pseudomonadota > Gammaproteobacteria > Cellvibrionales > Halieaceae > gamma proteobacterium HIMB55. The sequence continues at coordinate 2,381,112 of AGIF02000001.1, forward strand.
GCGTCGCATACTGAAACGGGCAGTACACCTATGCTCATGTCGCGACTTAGCTCGGGCTTACCCATTTTCGCCTTGAGTCGAAATCCAGAGACACTTCAACGGCTAGCACTTTGTCGAGGCGTTATCCCGCTCTATTTCGATGTAAGTGCCTTCGATAGTCGCGACGTTGAAGCCCGAACGATGGAGTTTCTGAGTGACGCAGGCTTCGTTTCGAAGGGCGACTACATATTGATGACTAATGGGACCCGTGTCGGGCAGGCGGGCGGCACTGACTCTATCAAGTTACTTTCTATCGGCTGACTATCGGCTGACTCCTGGTTAGCTTTTTAGGACGCCGACGGTTGCGATTATCGAGTAAGCCGGGTTTTCTCCTTCACCACAGCACCTGAACCAAAACCACATGAGGGTGACAAAAATACGCGCTGTGCCTGATCGGTCCTCTGCTGGTGAACGTCACAACGTTCTGGGACAGAGGACTAGTGCGTGAATGCCCCATCAAACATCTGTAAATCGGTAAATGTTGGCTGAATTGTCACCGCAATGAAATGTTCATTAGACTGAGGTGAGTGATAGGCCTATAGTGGTCACTCGCTTACGTTGCGTTGATGTTGCGCTTGCCGCTCAGCCCACCTCTGCGAACAAGTGCAATTGCGCAAAACATTTTTTTAGTAATAGGTAAATTAGTATGTCTACAGTTACAGGTACCGTTAAGTGGTTCAATGAAACCAAAGGCTTCGGTTTTATTGAGCAAGAAGGCGGACCCGACGTGTTCGTTCACTTCAGTGCGATTCAAGGCGATGGCTTCAAAACCCTCGCTGATGGCCAAAAAGTTGAGTTCACAGTCACAGCTGGCCAAAAAGGACCTCAAGCCGAGAACGTTGTTCCGGTCTAAGTTTTTCTTTCCCGCATAAAAAAAGCCGCCCTTGGGCGGCTTTTTCATGTCTGGAACAGTAAATTAACCCAGTTCCTTAGCGATCTCAGCAAGACGCTTCTCTTCGCTGTTGATGTACTTGAGCCATTGCTGAGCAAACGCCTTCGCACGCTTATCTTTGGCAGCCTCACGGAACGCTTTGCGCGCTGAGTTAAACTCACCCAAATTGAAGTACGCCATACCAAGCGCCAAACGAGCCTGATCTGTGCGCTTCACGCCGCCACGCTTAAGGCCTTTGTTAAGCGCAGTAACAGCCTCTTTGTTCTTATCAACATCGAGATACACGCTGCCAAGACGCGCATACAGCTCGCCTTTCTCTGACTTCGCTGCGGCCTTCTCAAGCATGGGTAAACTTTTATTAACCTCTTGCGCCTGACGCCAAGCCACGCCTGCAAGTTCGTAGTTTTTAGACTCGTCTTCAACGATCTCGTCCTTGAAACCTTTCTCGAGAGTCTTCGCCGCTGGGTAAGGCACCTCAGCGTTGAGATAGAGCTGCGACAGCAGTACAAGATCCTGACTCTTATCGAGCAGATTCTGCTCGTAAGTTGCTTCGAGCATCGCTAGCTGACGTGCCTCATCCTTCTGCTCACCGTAGAGGTGTGAGGCCTGCACCCAGTACTGCTTTTTAGGGTAGTACATAATCAGAATTTCGAGGATCTCGAGCGCTTCAGCGAAGTTATCTCGATCAAAGTGGATAAACCGCGCAAGGTTGTACCACTGCTCTTTGGGGAGCTTGCCTGCAGATTCTTCTCGATCAATAGCAATCTGAATATTTTCGAGACTGCGATCGTAGTCTTTGAGCTGGAAGTAGCCATTCGCCAGCAGCACATAAGCGTTAGTATTAGGAATCTCGGTCACCGCCATCCACTGGTTCAAGGTGTCGATACCCTTCTGCCAGTTTTCCTGAAGGAAATGCAGCTGCGCGATCGTAAACAAGGTGCCCACTTCTAAGGCCACCGGAATTTGCGGACGCTGATCGATCACCTTCTGGTAATAGTTCAAGGCGCCCTTGTAGTCTTCAACGGCATATCGCAAAAATGCATAAGTGTTGTAGACATTTGCAAGCTCGTAGGCGTTCAGCTTGCTCTTTTTGCTCGTCGCGTCGAGCATCTCATTGAGAATCTCCTCCGCGGCCGCGTAGTCCTTTGCCTCAGCAAAGGTCTGAGCCTCAGCGAGCTTCTCATAAATATTATTTCGAAGTGCAGGTGTTTTACGCGTCTTCTCTTTCTTCTTTGCGCCGCTTTCCTGCGCCGCGACATCAGAAATCACTGATACAACGCCTGCGCGATCAAGTGCTACGGTGGCACCCAACACGAGCGTCGCCATGCACGTCGCGGAAATAAGACGGCTGATACGTGAAGCGAATCCGGTCATTATCGTCGTCCTCCTTCAAGCTCGTAAGTAAATTTGTTCCTGACGCCCGCTACCTCAATGGCCTGACCGTCAACAACCCTCGGCTTGTACTTAAATTTGAGCGCTGCTTTGATCGACGCACGCTCAAAAATGCCTTTGGGCGAACAATCGGTCTCATTTTCGATATAAGGATCACGGATTGCTCCAGTGGTCGTCACTGTGTAAGTCACAATGCACGTGCCGGAGATACCGCGAGTTTGAGCGCGACGTGGATAAATTGGCGCAACCTTAACGATAGGAAGGTATTCACCATCGCCTGATGAGAGACCCGACGCATTGATACTCACGTTCATAGCGACCGTTGGTGCCATGTTCGCCGAGTTCATATCAACATCCATATCGAAGTCGAGTGGCTCCATATCGGGTGGCGGCTCATCCGGATCTTCGACTTTCTCAGGAAGTACTTCCTTTAAGTTAGTCTCGATGACTTTGTCAGGAACAACGATGTCTGCGATTTTGCGCGTTTTGACATCCTCTTGCTCAAACTGAGTATCAATAAGGCTCTGCATTAAGTAGAACAGTCCTAAAGCGATGGGGACCGCTGCGACTGCTCCAATAATTGATCGTAATGTCGCTGGCATTTTACTACTCGTCTATCGTAGAGAGGCACGGAGGCGCGGTGAAAGTCGATCTCAAGGAGTCAAAGAGCTCCTCTACGACGTACCCTGGGCTATCGTAATCGGCCTGGATCACGATGTTCGCTCGCGGAGTTTCATCCTTCGCCGCTTTCGCTAAAAAGCTAGCACGCTCAAGTTTAATTGGATTTTTGTTGTAGTGAATTTTCCCTTGATCATCCACCGCAAAAATAATCGTTCCATTGGGGCATGCTTCAGTTGTGGTTGCCCCTGGCTTATCGATTTCAACACCGGGCTCCTTCACGAACGAGGACGTCACAATGAAGAAGATGAGCATGATGAAAACAACATCAAGCATCGGCGTTAAATCGATTTGGCTTTCATCCTGCTGCGAAGCCGCGGACGAGCCAGCCTGGTCTCGTAAACTCATACCTTAACCCTTGTCAGTGGCCCAACTAACGTTGTATTGGCCTGCTTCTCTCGCCGCGTCGGCGACATCAGCCACGATTCCTGTGGTTGCGCCTTTTGCAACCTTGATGGTCACTGGCGCTTCTGGGTCTTCCGCAAGTAAGCGTTGGATGTTCGCTCGTACAGCGCGAACGTCAACCCGGCGGTTTTCCATCCACAACTGATTATCGGAAGCGATCTCGACAACAATACTTACCGAGTCGTTAGGATCCTGCGGTTGATTGTCATCAGGACGGTTAATTTCCAATCCAGCTTCCTTTAGGAAGGATGCAACCACGATGAAGAAGATAAGCATAATGAAGACGACGTCCAGCATGGGCGTCAAATCGATCTCTGCACCTTCCTCTTCTCGTTGTTTAGCTATTTTTCTCACTTCAAATTCCTCGGTTGATCACTCAGTGGTCCGAAGTCAGCTGATCTTCCAACAACTGCTGCTCACGCGCCGCCATTCTCTGGAGCTGCGTGTTGGCAAACAGACCTGAAAGGGCTGCCACCATGCCTGCCATTGTTGGAATCGTGGAGCGCTCAACACCGCCGGCCATCGACTTCGCGTCGCCACCGCCGGTTACCGCCATGACATTGAAGACCTCGATCATGCCGGTCACGGTGCCCAACAGCCCCAAAAGGGGACATAAAGCAACGCAAGTAGCGATGAGGCTCATATTGTCGTTGATGAAGCTTCGGCTTTCTGACAAAAGCTTCATGCGGATTTGCTTCGCGTTCCAAGACTTGCGCTCGGCGCGGTCTTCCCAAGCATTGACTGTCGCCATTCGGTCGGCCTTCCAGCCGCCTCCGAGGAAGTAGATAAAGCGCTCGATGATCAAGGTCCACATAAAGAAGACAAGCGTGGCAATGATCCAAAGAACATTGCCGCCTTTATCCATGAACGCCAAGATGGTGTCGAACAATTCCATCGTCTTCTACTCCGTACTCAGCTAGCTACTTAGTTACCCGCCGCCTCAGCGCGCTCGGCAACAATACCTGTCGCCTGCTCGTTGAGGATGTGGATGATCTTCTGTGCACGGCCGTTTACAACGGTGTGGAGAAGTACAGTAGGAATAGCTACCAAGAGACCCAGTACGGTGGTAATCAACGCACTAGAGATACCGCCAGCCATTGCTTTGGGGTCACCCGCACCGAAGATAGTGATCGCCTGGAAGGTAATGATCATACCGGTAACCGTACCCAATAGACCCATCAGCGGCGCTACCGCAGCGATGATCTTGAGCAAGGTCAAACCCGCTTCCAGTTTAGGCGTCTCACGTAGAACGGCTTCGGCCATCTTGAGCTCGAGTGTTTCGGTATCGATGTTTGGATTCTCTTGGCTAACGAGGAGTACACGACCGAGTGGGTTGTTGTCCTTCGCTTCGCCCGACTTGAGCTGGCTGTTAACCGCCGCGCCCATCATGGTCAACATGATGACTCGAACAATCGCCAACAAGAAAGCAAATACACCTACTGCAGTAATGGCGTAGCCGACGTAACCGCCTTGGTGCCAACGCTCTTCCAGCGTAGGCGTGTCAATGATCGCAGCCAGGAACGAACCACCGGTTGGACCTGTTGGGTCGATACCAAACTGGCTGAGGCCACTAGTCGCGTCTGCCAATGCTGCAGCTGCGCCAACTGCGCCACCGCTGGGCTGACGTGGGAGTTCTGCCAGCTTCTCATTACCGTAAGAAAGGTAGTTACCGTTGACGTCGATGATGTTGAACGCGCCAACGCGAACCACTTCGCGTTGAGCAATCTCACCTGAGGGTGTAGCTACGTCCGCGGTAAAACGAGAAACAACACCTTGCTGCGTGATCTCGTTGAGCATTTCGTACCAAACCGTCTCAATCTCTTCGATTTGAGGCAGCTGGTCCGTGCCACTCATCTTAGCAATAAGGTCCTGAAGGAAACCTTCGCGGCTTGGGAATTCAGAGCTAACCAAAGATACCTCGATGTTCGAAGCCAGGTTGCCAGACGCTGCTGTCAGGTGACCAAATAGCTCAGATAGCGAACCAAGACGCTCTTTGAGCTGCTCTTGCTTAGCCGCAATCAGAAGCTCGTTATCTTCAAACTTCTTCTCGAGACGAGCAGAGCGACGCTCTTCAGCAGCACGCTCGCGCTCAGCGCGGTTGAGTTCTGACTGCTGATTCGCCTTGTCCTGAGCAAATCGCTGCTCGCGCGCACGGTTCTCACCATCGGCACGCGAACGACCCTGCTTAACGAGATCAAGCAATTCGCTCATGTTCTGCGCAGCCACTTCCTGAGGCGTAGGTCCTGCAGGGACCTCAGGTGCCGCTTCATCTTGCGCCACGGCCACGCCTGCAAACATACCTGCAACGACGAAGGTTGTTGCTTTCAAAAACTTAGCATTCATCTTAGTTGGCCTCCGGTGCCGCGATAGGCATATTCAAGAGTTCGATAGTCGCCTGCTTCTTGGCGATGCGGACCGCTTTACGAACGGCCGCTGAGTAGTCGGCAGACGAGAGCGTCTCCCAGCTACGGTTTTCGTTGTTCCAAGCGCGAGTCTCTGCGCCGTCGGTTGTCTGGGCAACGAGTGCCACACGACCGATTCGTAGAACGTCAACTTCACGCGAGGCACCATCAACGTCGATTGTGTCTGAGTAAGACTCGATACCACGCCCGTATTGCAGCTCGATAGAGTAGAGCTCTAGAACCTGTCGGAATGCTTCCGCAGACGTTACGTCAGAACGGTCGAGGTTCGCGCGTACCGCTTCGATGTTGCCCTTACGAGTGTCGAGGTCGAACGGCATATCTAAATCAATAAACTGATCGAGGCCGTCGAGCATACGTGTAACCAGCGGCGGAATCTGTCGCTGGATGACCGCAGCATCAGAGATCGACTGATCGATGTCCGCGATTCTGCGCTCTTGGTTAGCAATTTGACGATCGAGGCGCGCGTTGTAGACCTTGAGGCCTTCAACCTGCTTCATTACCGTCTTGTAATCGGAGAGCAGATCGCGAGTTTCATCCGCAAGGCGGTCGATTTTGCCTTGTGAAGTACGCGCAGCTGCAGTGCGGTCTTTGCCAACCTGCATGATCGCTTCGAGTGAGTCAGCGTTTGCAACTGCTGCTCCACCCAAAAAACTGGCGGCGATAGTCGCAGCGCCTAAAAGAGTTTTAAGCCGAGTGATAGTCATGGGATTTGTGTTTCCTCACGCAAAAGTGTTCGTGGTCCACGAGTGGGCCGATTTTCGTCGGTACGGTATTTGTCCGGTCGCAGATCTATTTTTAGCTAATATCGACCTGCCGACACGTGGACAGAACTCTATAACCAACACTGAAACAGTGCAATGACTGGGATGTAGGAAATCGGCTAAAAAAACAAAATATTGGAGGCATTAAGTATTTTCGAGCTCGATAACACTGAAATCGTGGCTGTTTCGATCGCCCGCCTCGATAAACACTCGACTTACCTCGCGCCACGAGTCGAGGGCCTCAAGGTCAAAATAGGCGTCGCCCGAGACACTACCATGCACCCGAGTAAGAAATGCACGACTAGCAAAAGGTAGCGCCTGACGGTAAATCTCCGCACCGCCGATCACCATGACGCTATCAGCGCCATCGATAAAGGCTTGGCCCTCCGCGACGTCGATTGCCTCATCCATAGAGGTAACTGCCGTTACCCCTTCCGCTTTCCAAGAGGAATCTCGCGTCAGAATGATATTGAGCCGCCCGGGCAATGGTCTGCCAATCGACTCAAACGTCTTTCGCCCCATGACGATGGGACGACCCAACGTCGTGCGTTTAAAGTGCTGCAAGTCATCAGGAAGATCCCAAGGAAGCGCATTACCGCGCCCGATGACACCGTTATCAGCAACGGCGACCACAATGGCGACGGGGAAGCTGTCGTCAGCTCGCATGACTAAATCGCAACCGGCGCAGAAATATTGGGCTCTGGGTCGTAACCCTGCAGCACAAAATCTTCAAAACAATAGCCGTAGACGCTGTCGGGCTTGCGCACGATCTCAAGCGCAGGTCGCACTTTGGGCTGTCGAGCCAGCTGCATCTCAACCTGCTCAGCGTGATTACTGTAGAGGTGACAGTCGCCCATAGTGACAACCACCTCGCCCGGCTCGAGCCCTACCTGCTGACAGAGCATGTGGACCAATAATGATACCGACGCAATATTGAACGGTAGCCCCAGGAAGGCGTCGCTCGATCGGATGTAAAGCATGGCGGACAGCTTCCCGTTCGCCACATAAAACTGATAGAGCAAGTGGCAGGGTGGAAGGGCCATACGACCTGCCTCCACATTTTCTTGAGGCGACATGGTCTCGTCAGGAAGGTACTCAACATTCCAGGCATGGAAGAGAATGCGCCGGCTCTCAGGGCGGTGCTTTAGACAATCGATAACATAGTCAATTTGGTTGATGGTCTTACCATCTCGCGTCGGCCAGTTAACCCACTGCGCACCGTATAGCGGCCCCAAGTCACCTTCATCGGTAGCCCATTCATCCCAGATAGACACGCCGTTTTCACGCAACCACTGCGTGTTGGTATCACCGTTGAGAAACCATATAAGCTCGTTGACCACACTTTTGAAGTGCACTTTTTTGGTGGTCAGAATCGGGAAGCCCTCAGCCAAATCGAAGCGCAGCTGCCTTCCAAACACCGAACGGGTGCCCGTGCCGGTGCGGTCCCCACGGTCGACACCGTTATCCCGAATATCTCTGAGCAAATCTAAATACTGTTGCATCTCAATGCGTCCTAGGCTTTGGCGTCACGTCTGTAGGCCCATATGATAATCGCCGCTCCAATAATAATCATGGGAAGCGACAACATTTGACCTCGCGTAAGCCAACCAAGTGCGTCAAACCCTATGTGCGCATCGGGCTGTCGGAAGAACTCCGCCACTGAGCGAAAGACGCCGTAACCCAGTAAAAATAATCCGGCTGCCGACCAGCGCGGCCTTGGTGTGCGGGTAAACCAAAACAAAATGATAAAGAGCAGCATGCCCTCCATCGCAAACTGATAGAGCTGAGAGGGGTGGCGAGCTAAGCCGGAGGGATCATTGGGGAACACCATTGCCCACGGCACGTCAGCAGGCCGACCCCATAACTCCTGATTAATAAAGTTACCGAGGCGACCCAGTGCCAACCCCACCGGGGCAAGGGGCGCAATGAAATCGACCAGTCCAGCGAATTCAATTTTGTGGTTCCGGCAGAGAAACCACATAGCGATTACAACGCCGAGGAATCCCCCATGAAAGGACATACCACCTTCCCAGATCCGAAAGACTCGCAGTGGATCATCGAGCAGCGACCCTGAACCATAAAAAAGCGCGTAGCCGATCCGACCGCCGGCGATGATGCCAAGTGCCGCGTAAAAAATAAGGTCATCAATCTGAGACACTTTGATCGGGGAATTCGGCAATTGCGCTCGCTGCTTACCCAGCCACCAGGCAAAGACAAGACCTCCCACGTAAGTCAGGCCGTACCAGTAAATAGTGATAGGGCCTAGCGAGAGTGCTACAGGATCAATGTTAGGGTAGTGAATCATCTTCGAGCTCAAACTTGCCAACAACAAGGTGCGCTAGCGCTTTCGACGGCGGCGGCGCGAATTCGATTTTTGCTTGCCGCCTGAACTGGGCAGCATTAGCGGGGACAACTCGGATAGCGCAGATCGATAAACCTGCTGCTTAAAGTCGACAACCGAGGAGATCGGGTACCAGTAACTTACCCACTGCCAGTCTTTAAACTCCGGCTTCTCATCGCAATCGAGACGGACCGCATCGTCAGACGCATCGAGTCGAAGCAAAAACCACTTCTGCTTCTGTCCGATACAAATGGGCGTCTCGTGCTTGCGAATATACTTTGAGGGCAAGCGGTACCGCAGCCAACCGTTGGTTACACCAAGCACAGTAACGTGCTCAGGTAGCAAGCCAATCTCTTCCTGAAGCTCGCGAAACATTGCCTCCTCGGGGGTCTCATCTGCGTTAATACCACCCTGAGGAAACTGCCAAGAATCTCGGCCCTTTACCCGCTTGCCCCAGAGTACTTGCCCACTCTGATTCGTTACGATGATGCCAACGTTTGGGCGAAAACCCGCCTCATCGATGACTCGATCTTTTTCTGATGTACTCACAGAAACCCTTTTCGATGCGTTGTTCAAACTGCAAAACGCATATGCAATAAACTCTGACACCTGTAGTGTCCCACATCGTACGGCGCCGCGCTTACTCGGGGTTAGTTAAAGCACGCCTTTTTTACATGGCCCATTATATGACCCATAGTTTCCTGCGGCCCTGAGTGCTTTATTACGTTACTGTGCAGCTAAGCTGACAACCGAACACCTAGGAACCTCTATGAGTCTCGCGCTCTTCGATCTCGACAACACGCTAATCGCCGGTGATTCCGACCACCTGTGGGGTGACTTTTTAGTCGCACAAGGCCGAGTGGATGGCCGTGAACACAAAGCGCTTAATGCGCACTTTTACGAGTTATACAAAAAGGGTGAGCTGGATATCGATGAGTACCTCGCTTTTGCTTTGAGCCCGATGGCAGGCATGACTCCTGAAACTCTCGCCCCCCTTCAACGTCAGTTTCTTCGTGACCACATTGAACCTATTTTGCTCGATGCTGCGTTTGACCTCTTGCAAAAACACAGAGTCCAAGGCGACACGCTCGTTATCATCACGGCGACCAACACACTCGTGACTCAACCCATCGCGAGCCGGCTAGGCGTTGAACACCTCATTGGTTGTGAAGCCGAAATTATCGACGGGCGCTATACCGGCAAGCCAGCTGGCCTGCCCTCATTTGCAGAGGGCAAGGTGTCACGCATCCAGGCGTGGTGCGAAGCAAACAATCATTCTATGGACAACGCCGTGTTTTATAGCGATTCGCACAACGATTTGCCGCTTCTAAGAGTAGTAGATCGACCGGTAGCCGTGGATCCTGATGACCGACTTCGCGAGGAGGCATCAAACCGAAGCTGGGACATTATCTCGCTGAGAGATTAGTCCTCCTCGTCGCAGAATTGCTCGTATTCCTCGGCAGACATAAGCGCCTCAAGCTCACCCATATCTTCGGGCTGTAGCTTAAAGAACCATCCGTCATTGAACGCATCGGAGTTAACGGTTTCAGGTGCATCCTCAAGCGTTTCATTTGTCGCGACCACCTCGCCAGTCACAGGCGCATAAATGTCTGAGGCGGCTTTTACGGACTCAACGACTCCGGCTTGGTCCCCGGCAGCGATGGAATCACCCACCTCAGGTGTCTCGACATAAACCACATCACCTAGCGCGTCTTGTGCATGCTCTGTGATGCCTACCGTAACCGTTCCGTCTTCTTCACGACGGACCCATTCATGGGTCTTTGCGTAGTAAAGTTCAGATGGATTCTGGCTCATGGATGCATTCCTCAAAATTAATAAAATTCAAAACTGTGCTTAGTGTAATCCCACTGAGACGAAATTATCAGGCTGAAGATTAGAACCTCGCTGACGTTGCGATTTGTGCGAACTTTTTGGCGAATTTTCCCTCGTTTTGCTTCTTCGTATGGCCCCTACTGCCTGAGCTTTTGATTGGCGCCTACTTTATTACCCAACAGCCTGCTGGATAAACCAGCGCTTGGCCATGGGCAGAGCATCCACAGCACTCAGGCCCGCGTTTCGCATCATAGTGACCGCAGGATTCCGACTGCCAAAACCCCACTTGAAGGCCTGCATAGCGGCCATCATCGCCAAGTTATCTCCTTTGCGCTGCCGCTCATAACGTTTCAGGACGGAAGGCGCCCACCAGGTTGCGCCTCGGCTATGCGCATGGCTCACCTCCGCCGCCAGTACCTGTGCATCCGACAACCCTAAGTTGATTCCCTGACCTGCAAGTGGATGAATCGCGTGCGCTGCGTCACCGACTAGTACGAACCGATCGCTCACGTAATCGACGGCATGGCACTGAACAAGAGGGAATAACTGCCGCTCACTCACGTCGGTCACAGAGGGCCCTCGACCACCCAAAGCAGCATTCAACCCTTTCACGAACGATTGATCATCCGCCTCTATCCAGGTTTCGGCCTCACTATCGTCAAGCGACCAAACAATGGAACAGAGGTCATTGTCCGCAAGGGGCAGCAAAGCTAGCGGACCTGTCGGCAGAAACGCCTGCCAACAGGCAGATGAATGCTCGGGCGCCACGCGCACGGTCGCCACAATCGCTTTTTGCCCATACGACCACTGACGTGTACGAATCCCGGCGAGTTCACGGCTAATCGATCGCCCTCCATCTGCGCCAATAACAAGCTGCGCGTGAATCTCATCTCCCTCGCGAGGAATCACACTCACATAGGAGTCGTTGAAATCTAACTGCGCCAACCAGGTATCCCACTGAATCGAAATATTGGGTGTCTGATTAACGCGATTAACCAGCGCATCCGTGCTCACTGTCGATTCGACAATGTAGCCGAGTGCATCAAGAGATAATGATTGGGCATCGAACTCGATGAGCCCTGTCCCTTCAGAGTCCCACACCACCATGTCGGTGTAAGGCCCAATGCGGCCGCTATCAGATATCGCCTGCCAAGCATCGAGCTCTGATAGAAATTTGGTTGAGGCGGGTGTAAGCGCTGTGACGCGTCGTGCCCAATTCGATAAATCACGATCGCTCGACGGGGAGATGTGTGATGTCTGCGCATCTAGCACCAATATATGAAGCTTAGTCTCAGCGAGCGCCAAGGCCGCAGAAAGTCCGACGACGCCCGCACCAACAATGACAATATCGGCCTGCTTATGAGACATGGCTATCGCCTTCCCATGCCGAATTGCGCAACACCACGCTTAATGCCACCGGATAGATCAAGTGCCGACAAAGCAACACTGGCCACACTATCGATTACCGTAGACGGCGAATCTAGCATTTCGGCGAGCAGTGATGTCGCGCCTATCGTTTGCTCGTGATCGTCTCGACTCATATCAGCAAACACTGAGAGACGCTCAACCGAATCGAAGGGTGACGGATTTTCAGCTTCAGCGGAGATCAGTGTCGCAAGGCGCTCGACGTCGCGAAGCGATAAATTGAACCCTTGTCCCGCGACCGGGTGCAGCGTGTGCGCCGAATTTCCCAGTAATACGCAACGCGCTCGAACGAGCTCTCGAGCAGCCACTCGCCCCAGCGGCCAGCCTGTGCGGCGGCCAACCCGGGCTATCTTTCCCGCTCGCCAACCAAACTCTGCTTGAAGGGCTTCAATAAAGCCTTCGTCACTCAACGCCATCAGTTCCGTCTGCCGCTCTTGGTGAGCACACCAAATGACGTTGTATCGAGCACGTGTTGAGGATGTATTGGGAATGGGGAGCAGTGCCAGCGGGCCCTCGGGGGTAAAGCGCTCATAAGCAACGCCGGTGGCGCCGGCCTCTGTTTCGCAGTTAACGGCGATGGCGAATTGAGACGGAGCATGATGTACCGCGCCAATCCCTAGTGCGCTTCGCAATGAGGAGTTTGCTCCGTCAGCAATGACAACCAAATCAGCCTCAAGAACATTTCCTGTATTTAATGTGAGAAGCGGTCGATCACCTGTCGCGGAAAATGCGACAACCTCTGCACCCTCTAAAAGAGTTACGCCCTCTGCAGCACCGTTGCTAATCAGCGCCTGCTGAAAGACACTATTTTCGATCACCCAGCCCATAGGCTCGAGGTCTTGCAAAGGGTCTCGTAACGTTGCACTTCCGAAACGCGCACTCCGCGAAACATGAATGTCTTCGATGGGTTGGGCGCCTGCCGACACTGCCTGCCAAAGCTCCCAGCTTTCTAATAGCGCTTTTGACTCGCGGCTGATCGCCGTTGCTCGGGTGTCCAAAGAGGCCTCAGGCGTCTCTGGTAAGGCCCGCTCAATAAGGGTGACTGAAATACGGTCGCGACAAGAAGCAGCGACGACATAGCTAAGAAGCAGGCCCGCGAGCCCACCGCCCACGACGACTATCTGAGCCCTCTCGGCTGGCGAATCTTTTGCGCTGGTTCTATTTGCTTCCGTCACTTATTCAATCGCTTTCTTCCGGATTGTTCCGGCCACTCTTCCCGTATTTTCTGGTAACCAATCTGCTGCTATTCGCCGCTGGTGCCTATGCTCTCTCCCTTTGCCACTCCGTCTGCTTTCTTCTATCAGAGTCTTGTCAGCAAAAGGCCACGTATTAGGCTGCCGCCATGAGCGCTTCAATCTCGGTCGCATCCTTCGGCACATTCGCAGTCAACACATGGCAGCCCTTTTCCGTGACCACCACATCATCTTCGATGCGTACACCGATGCCGCGCCACTTCGCATCGACGTTCATATTATCTGCGGCCACATAAATACCAGGTTCAATGGTTAAGACCATGCCTGGCTCGAGCGGACGCCACTTCCCATCGATTCGATATTCACCGACGTCATGCACATCTAAACCCAGCCAGTGCCCAGCTCGATGCATGTAAAAATCGGTGTACGCGCCGTCTTTGATTAGCTCGTCGACATCACCGGACAGAAGCCCTAGATCTACAAGCCCTTGAGTAATCACCTTTACCGTCACGTCGTGGGGGTGGTTCCATTTTTTGCCAGGCTTAGTTGCCGCAATGGCCGCAAGCTGAGACTTCAAAACGACGTCGTAGATTGCGCGCTGCTCTCGCGTAAATCTACCAGCTACGGGAAAGGTTCGGGTGATATCCGCTGCATACCCTTCGTACTCGCAACCGGCGTCGATCAACACCAAGTCGCCCTCGGCCATCTTGCAGTTATTTTCCGTGTAATGCAGGCAGCAGGCATTCTTTCCACTACCAACAATGGGGTTGTAGGCAGGGAAGCGCGCACCATGCTCTGCGAATGTGTGTTGAATCGCCGATTCTAGATGGTACTCATAGCGTCCGGGCTTCGACTCGCGCATCGCGCGGCTGTGGGCTTCAGCACTGATGTCTGCAGCGCGCTGCATCACACGAATTTCAGCCTCTGATTTAATCAACCTATGCTCATGAAGCAGGAATGAAAGGTCTGATATATCACCAGGCGGCTTCGCACCTGTACGCACCTTTGCACGGATACTATTAACCCACCCCAGTACCTGTCGATCGAATGCATCGTCGTGACCCATCGAGAAATAGATGGTGGAGCGCCCCTCGATGAGACCCGGGACAATGTCATCGACGTCGCTGACCGGATAGGCGTCATTCATCCCAAAATTCTTCACGACACCCTCGGGTCCCTGACGGTAGCCGTCCCACAATTCGCGCTCGGGATCCCGATCACGGCAGAACATGATTACCTGCCCCTGACGACGACCAGGTATGAGCACAAGAATACCGTCAGGCTCTTGGAAGCCTGTGAGGTAAAAGAAATCACTGTTTTGGCGGAAGGGGTATTCCGTATCGCGGCTGCGAGTGACTTCACGCGCCGCAGGAATAATGGCGACGCTGTTTGGCGCCATTTCAGCCATCAGCCGCTTTCGCCGCGCTGCAAACTCTGACTTGCTTATTTTCACGCTTCTAACTCCCTTGAATTCATGGCGTCTTGCACAATGCTAATCGCGGCTAATCTGACGTAGTCTACCAACTCCTCGAGCTGTCGCTCCGCCTCTTCAGACTCTGCCTGATCTGTCTCGACCTGCGCCAGAGCCGCGAAATCTTTCAACACTTCCGCGACTTCCGGCTGGATGCTAGAGCCTATGGCCTTGCGCACTGTCATACCCTCAGTAAAGCCCGAGATAAATCCTGTGACCCAGTTAGAGAACGACCTCAATCGCTGCTCGATGGGATCATCGTCATCGGGTAACACCATTCGAAATGCGTAGTCGGTGTCCACAATCGCAGACAAAGTAGCGAGGTTTAATCGAGACACCATGTCAACTAATTCTCCCTGCAACTGAACGCCCGATGCTTTCTCAACCGATGACAGTGTTTGTTCTAAATGATGCTGGTCATCCGGGCTAAAGCCAGCGCCCATTAAGCCGACGAGTACGCCGTGTAACTCCGATGGGTTGAGCGTTAAGCCTGCATTAAAAAGTAGGTCCGCTACTTCGTCCCACTCTGGCATGTCCTCGAACGCACCCAATAAATCCAGCATGATGTTTTTTTACTCTCGGAAGCCCCTAAATACAGGGGTCGTATTTTGCATGAGATTGACCCGTTTAGGTCGCTTACCTATAGTGAAGCCCAATAGCGCAAAGGGTGCAATCGAAGTGTCAGAGAAGCTTGTAAAATCGCTCGAAACTAAGGTCGACAACCTTATTGAGTTGAGTACAGAGCTCAAACTAGAGAATCAGGCACTGAAAAAACGACTATCTGACCTGCAACATGAAAAGCGCGACCTCATAGAGCGACATCGTCAGGCCGGTGCCCTCATCGATCAGTCCATTGACCGGCTCAAGACCCTAGAGAACAATTCTTAATGCGCCAGCACACCGTCAGCATCGATATCCTCGACAAAAGCTATCAAGTCGCCTGCGAACCCGAGCAAGAAGCAGAGCTTAAGCAAGCCGCTAGCGATCTGGACGATCAAATGCGGGCTATTCGCTCTACCGGCAAAGTCATCGGCTTAGAGCGCGTTGCCATCATGGCAGCGCTTAATTTAAGTCACCAAGTGCTTGTGATGAAGTCTGGCGGACAGCCAGAAGATCCACTGGAAGAACAGCTAAAAACCATTACTAGTCGAATTGATGAAGCACTTTTTCAACTTAGACAATTTGAAATTTCTTAATCCCGTCATCTCCCATCAGCTATACTCAGTGCCGACCTGGTGTATTTGCTAGACCGTCAGTCCTCGAGCCGATAATGCACCACCCGGAGATTTCCACTTCTGGCTGTTGTGCAAGCCCGGCGCGACCGGGACGCCTGATGCAGAATGGGGATCACCACCTTGAACCGCTACGGTTCAAGGGCGACACCGTCGGCGGTACTCTGGGTCACACCTAATTTAACAGCGGCTCACGCTATGTCATCAGTGAAAGATGTCTTACGCCACGAGGCGTTGAACCGACGCGCTGCTCTCACCGAAGAGGAGCGAGCGCAGAAAAGCGACGCTGCAATAAGGCATCTACTTCAAATGCCTGTTTTTCAGACAGCGGGCACCGTCGCTATCTACCTGCCGCTCAAAACCGAGCTCGCTATTGATGCTCTGCTGAAAGCTTCCACCCAGCTAACGCAACGCTTTGTGGCGCCTCGGACATTAGCTGACAATCAGATGAGCTTTCACGAAGTAACGGTAAACTCAACGCTCGAGCGAGGGTTCGGAAACATTATGGAGCCGGCTATGAACTCGCCCGTGGTTAGATCAGAGGACATTGATTTATTTCTCGTACCCCTCGCTGCCTGTGATCAGCGGGGAAACCGTCTGGGCTTTGGTGGGGGCTTTTACGATCGGGCACTCGTGAACCAACGTGGATTCAAGCTGGGCGTTGGTTTCACTGTACAGCTCGTCGAACATATCGAGCGCGAGGCTCACGATGTGACGCTCGATGGCTTTATCAGTGAAGATGGGGCGACCTATTTTTGATGTAGGGCGGCAGTGCATCTGTCAAAACGCCCGTTCAATAGATGCTGATCAAATGCTGGTCGCGTTGCCTTAGTCGGTCTGCGCTGCTCTCTATGTCGATCCGTATCTACCTCCATGTAAGGTAGTGTCTACCTGCGTTATTTTTCTATCGGCGCTATTTGTGCAGGTGCAGCTACAGATCCTGAATTATTGTTCGCTGTTAAAGCACTGGCGGCAATCAGCAGCACGAGACCTAGCGTCAACGCACTGAATAGTCCTGGTTTTTGCTTGCCCACGATTTCCCCGGTTTGTTCTTCTGTCGTTCTTGTTTCGTTCTTATTTTTGGCGATTGAAGCGAGCCTCAATCGGAGGAAAGCATAATGGTAATTTGTCACATTTCAAGCGTGCTACTGAAGATAAGCCCTGTAAGCCGGGTTCTCGGACTCTTCCCAATAACGAAAACCTACCCGATCTAAGGTCTCCAGTAGTGCCGATGAGTGGGCTGCGTCGCCCGTGAACCCGACGAGAATTCTTCCATAAGCAGCGCCGTGATTACGGTAGTGGAACATCGAGATATTGAAGTCGTCTCCAAGGGCGTCAAGGAACTTCATCAAGGCGCCTGGGCGCTCAGGGAATTCAACGCGGAAAACCCGTTCGTTCAAGCCATTGCCAGGCTGAGGACCACCTATCATGTAGCGCACATGGAGCTTGGCCATCTCGTTATCTGTGAGATCAAGCGCTTGATAACCCGCCGCCGATAACTTGTTGGTCAACGCCGAAACGTCATTGCTCATAGGCGCAACGGTTAGGCCGACAAACACATTGGCAGAGCTATTGTCTGTGCCACGGTAATTGAACTCGGTGATATTACGTTTACCAATAGCACCACAAAATGCGCGGAAGGCGCCGGGCGTCTCTGGGATGGTCACACTCAGAATGGCCTCACGACGCTCGCCAATATCGGTGCGTTCAGAGATGTAACGCAATCGGTCGAAATTGGTATTGGCACCGCTCAATACGGCAATGACCGACTTACCCTCCAGCCCGTGCTCGCTTATATACGATTTCATCCCTGCGATAGACAACGCACCCGCGGGCTCCGCGATGGCACGAGTGTCGTCAAAGATATCCTTTACCGCGGCACACATTTCATCGGTTGTGGCAGTAATGATCTCATCAACGTATTGACTGATAACGCGATGGGTTTCCTCACCCACCCGCGCAACAGCACAGCCGTCAGCGAACAAGCCCACTTCATCCAGGGTTACACGGCTGCCGTTCTCTCTTGCAGCGAGGGCGCAGGCAGCATCCGCTGGTTCAACACCAATAATCTTTACTTCTGGCCAGACGTGCTTGAGATAAACCGCCATACCCGAGAGCAAGCCACCGCCGCCGCAGGGGATAAAGACGTAATCCGCAGGAGCGCTTGCCTGCCGCGCCACCTCAACGCCAACAGTGCCTTGGCCAGCGATAACACTCGGGTCATCGAAAGGGTGCAGGTAGGTAGCGCCGCGCTTTTCCACGAGCGCATTTGCATATTCCGACGCCTGATCGAAAGCGTCGCCCTGGAGCACGACGTTTGCACCTCGTCGGCGGACGGCATCGACCTTAATGGAGGGCGTGGTAACCGGCATGACAATGGTCGCATCAACACCCAGCTTCTGTGCCGCCAACGCAACACCTTGCGCATGATTGCCCGCAGAGGCAGCAACCACACCTCGCGCGCGCTGCTCAGCTGAGAGCGAGGCCATCTTGTTATACGCCCCACGACACTTAAAGCTAAAAATCGGTTGAAGATCTTCCCGCTTTAGGAATACGTCACAGCCCAACCGCTCGGACAGCGACGGCGCTTCGGTAAGCGGCGTTTCCTTGGCGACATCATAGACGTCAGCACTCAGAATTTTGTCGATGTAGGGGTCAGTCATAGCAAGGCGCAAACAAAAAACGTGAGTTTACGTGATTGCGCTGGGCTTCGCCGCTATTTGTCGACGCTATTTGGGCACACTTTCTCGAGCATCCTTTTACGCAGCCTCGCAACAGAGCATTGTTATGAGGCCTCGCACAGCGTCTCGCTTGAAACTCACAGACTGCCGTTGCTGTATCGCTCTTGCATTTCCGAGAGCGACAGCGGCGTAATCTTCGACGCATGGCCCGCGCAGCCAAAGGCTTCAAATCGCGCACTACAAATATCGCGCATCGCAATGAGGCTCTCTTTGAAGTATTTGCGCGGATCAAATTCGGCTGGGTTTTCAGCCAAGAAGCGGCGAATCGCACCCGTCGATGCGAGTCGTAAGTCGGTGTCGATGTTTACCTTTCGAACGCCGTGCTTGATGCCCTCGACAACCTGCTCAACGGGAACACCGTAAGTCTCAGGAATCTCACCACCGTGTTCATTGATAACCGCTAACCACTCTTGCGGAACGGCCGAGGAGCCGTGCATGACAAGGTGAGTATTAGGGATGTTGGCGTGAATCGCTTTTATGCGATCGATCGCCAAAATATCCCCCGTGGGGGGCCGGGTGAATTTGTATGCACCGTGGCTGGTGCCACAAGCAATGGCGAGAGCATCAACATGGGTATCAGCCACAAACTGCTTCGCCTCGTCGGGATCTGTCAGCATTTGGTCGTGCGTAAGCTTACCCGCGGCACCAACGCCATCCTCCTCGCCAGCTTCACCCGTTTCAAGCGATCCCAAACAACCCAGCTCACCCTCAACTGACACGCCGCAGGCGTGCGACATCTCGACAACCTGTCGTGTCACACTCGCGTTGTAGTCGTAATCCATAGGTGTTTTGCCGTCGGTGCCCAAAGACCCGTCCATCATCACCGAGGTAAAGCCAAGCTGAATGGACCGTTGGCAGACAGCGGGTGAGGTGCCGTGATCCTGATGAACAACGATCGGAATGTGGGGAAACTCCGTGGCGGCCGCTTCCATCAAAGCTCTCAGGAAGGGCGCTCCTGCATACTTCCGGGCACCGGCACTTGCCTGCATGATTACCGGAGAATCGCACTGATCAGCAGCCTCCATAATGGCGCGGGTCTGTTCTAGGTTATTCACATTAAAAGCTGGAATACCATACTGGTGCTCCGCCGCGTGATCGAGTAGCTGTCGCATGCTGATAAGCGCCATAACCGTCTCCTCATATCCTCATCAAAATAAATACGGAATTAAATGTCCGTTTGGTCTTCTAATATCGCCACAGCAGGTAAGGTTTTGCCTTCAACAAACTCTAAAAAAGCACCACCACCGGTCGATATGTAAGACACCCTATCCGCGATCTCAAACTGGTCTATAGCGGCGAGCGTGTCGCCACCACCAGCAACCGAGAAACCCTCGCTTTCGGCAACTGCATTAGAGAGTGCGCGCGTGCCCCCAGCAAAAGCATCAAACTCGAAGACCCCCACAGGGCCGTTCCACAAAATCGTTCCTGCCGCCACTAGCACCTCAGCCATGCGAGCCTGAGATAAAGGCCCAATGTCTAAAATCATGTCATCATCAGCCACGTCAGCGGCCAACTTGACAGTCGCGTCTGCAGAATCCGAAAACTCTTTTGCCACAACAACATCAATGGGTAACGGAATTTGCGTCTTGGCCATAAGCGCCTTTGCCGTGGGAATTAGGTCCATCTCACAGAGCGACTTGCCGACAGGGTAGCCCGCCGCAGCGAGGAAAGTATTTGCGATACCACCACCGACAACGAGCTGGTCACAGATCTCCGAGAGTCGTTCGAGCACAGCCAATTTCGTGGAAACCTTTGATCCGCCGACTACAGCAACCAGAGGCGCTGCAGGTTCACTCAAGGCTCTCGTCAATGCCTCGAGCTCTCCAGAGAGAAGTGGCCCAGCACAGGCCTCGGCAGCAAATTTCGCCACACCGTGGGTGGATGCCTGTGCTCGATGCGCCGTGCCAAAAGCGTCCATGACAAACACATCGCAAAGGGCCGCATAGCGCTTTGCAAGATCATCGGCGTTGCTTTTTTCACCCTCGTTAAATCGTACATTCTCGAGCAGCCAGATTTCACCCGACTCAGGTGCGCCAGAGGGCCAATCCGACTGCAGGCAGACGGGCATTTGCATAAGCTCTGATAGGGCATCCGCCACTGGCGCTAGGGAGTACTGCGCGTCGAATTCGCCCTCAGTGGGGCGACCGAGGTGCGACATGACAATGACACGACCACCCGCCTCTACCGCAGCCTTAATCGAGGGAACCGCAGCACGCAATCGTGCATCGTTAGCGACCTTTCCATCTCGAATCGGCACATTCAGATCCTCGCGTATCAAAACCCGCTTTTCGGATAGCGATAACTGATTCATCGAACGCATAAAAACTCCACTACTGCTGTAAAGGTCAATTCGTAATAGTTTGCTAGACGGATGCCTTTTCGTCGCCAAAATCCGATATTGCGATAGCGATATCTACCATTCGATTGGCAAATGCCCACTCGTTATCAAACCAGATCATCAATTTGATGAGCCGCCCCGCGCTCACCTGCGTTTGGGTTGCATCTACAACACAGGAAGCGTCCATACCGAGGAAATCACACGAAGCGAGTGGCTCATCATTAACGGCAAGAACACCAGAGAAAGAGGGACTCGCCTTACGAATCATTTCGTTGACGGCCTCTGGCGTCGTATCGCAACCGACTGCCAGAACAACATCGAGCGAGGATACATTTAGCGTCGGCACGCGCAGTGCGCGCGCCTGAATCTTATCGGCAAGGTGCGGCAAAAAGCGCTCCACCCCCTGAGCCAAGCCAGTCTCGACAGGAATGACCGAGTTAAAAGCTGCGCGCGTCTTTCTTAAGTCAGTGTGGTGATAGGCATCGATCACCGGCTGATCATTCATCGCGGAGTGTATCGTCGTGATGATGCCGGCGTTGATCCCGAGTATCTCATCGACAATAGATAGAATGGGCATCAAGGCATTGCTGGTGCACGACCCCGCAGAGACAATGGCCATGTCTGAGGTAAGTGCCTGTTGATTGAGCCCCCATATAATGGTCGCGTCGACATCAGCACTCGCCGGCTGCGATAAGAGTACGCGCTCGACCGAGCCGCCTAAATGCTTAGCCGCTGAGGTCCTGTCGAGCTCTTCCCCAGTACAATCTATAACCAGCTCAACATTTTGTTTTGCCCAGACATCGTGACCAAAGGCCGCTTCATGGGTCAGCGAAATGGCCTTACCCGCAATGTGGATTGCGCCCTCGCTAACATTAACGCTAGAGCCAAAGCGCCCGTGGGTAGAGTCATACTTCAGAAGGTGAGCAACCGTTTCGGCATCGGCAAGCTCATTCGCTGCCACCAAGGTCAAGGCGGTGCGCGCGTCTTCTCGCTCGCTTATTCGACGCGCCAAAAGACGCCCGATCCTTCCGAGCCCGTTGATACCAACGCGTGTCATTAGCTGAGAATTACATCCTCAATCGCGTCGACAACATTCTCGACCGTGAAGCCGAATTCTTTCATCAGCTGAGGGCCGGGCGCTGATTCACCAAACGAGCTCATTCCAACGACTCGTCCATCGAGGCCCACATACTTATACCACCAGTCTATGTGAGACGCTTCAACCGCTACGCGTGCCAAAATGTGGCTTGGCAAAACGGCCTCTCGATACACTGCATCTTGTCGCTCAAAGACATCTGCGCAGGGCATCGAAACAACACGTACACCTCGACCGGCGGCTGACAGCTTTTCAGCGGCATCGATTGCCAGCGCAACTTCAGAGCCCGTCGCAATCACAATGGCCTCCAGCTCGCCTTGTTCTTCACGCAGCACGTAGGCGCCTCGCGCAACATCAGAAACACGCTCGGCAGCACCCACCTGGTGGGGAAGGGTTTGCCGCGAAAAGACCAATGCCGAGGGACCATCTTGTCTAACAATCGCCTGCTTCCAAGCGATGGCAGACTCAACAGCGTCACAAGGCCGCCACGTATCTAAGTTCGGTGTTGAGCGCATAGATGCGAGCTGCTCGACGGGCTGGTGGGTAGGGCCATCTTCACCCAAGCCTACGGAGTCATGCGTGAAGACATAAATAGCGCGCTGACGCATAAGCGCCGCCATGCGCACGGCGTTTCGCGCGTATTCCATAAAGATCAAGAAGGTGCCGCCAAAGGGAATGAATCCGCCGTGCAGCGCGATGCCGTTCATCATTGCCGCCATGGCAAACTCACGAACACCGTAGTAGATGTAATTACCTTCAGCATCGGAGGCGTCGGCACCTTTGGCCTCGGGCCATAGGGTTAAGTTAGAACCCGCCAAGTCAGCACTGCCACCGAGCAGCTCGGGCAGCGTAGGCGCTAGCGCTGCGATCGCCTGCTGTGACGCTTTGCGCGAGGCGACATCAGATTCATTGGCAACACACTGCGCAATGAAATCATCAACCCCTTTCATAAATTCGTCGGGAAGTTCACCTCGCATGCGACGCTCGAACTCATCTGCAAGCTCAGGATAAGCGCTGCGATAGCCTTCCAAAGCGCCATTCCAGGAAGCCTCAGCCTGAGCACCCGACTCACGCGCATCCCAATGCGCATAGATATCTTCGGGCACGACGAAAGGTGCGTGGCTCCATCCGAGTGCTTCGCGCGTCAGATCAATCTCACCATCGCCAAGCGGCGAACCATGGCATGACTCGGTACCCTGCTTATTCGGGCTTCCTTTTCCGATCGTCGTCTTGCAGCAGATGATCGTTGGACGGCCGGTTTCAGCAATGGCTTCGTCGATTGCTTTGGATACCGCTTGAGAGTCATGTCCATCGACATCAGGAATCACGTGCCAACCATAGGCAGCGAATCGCGAAGGCGTGTCATCAGTGAACCAACCTTCGATCTCACCGTCGATTGAAATGCCATTGTCGTCATAGACAACGGTGAGCTTGCCCAAACCAAGCGTTCCTGCGAGCGAGCAAGCCTCGTGACTGATGCCTTCCATGAGACAGCCATCGCCAACGAAACACCATGTTCGATGGTCGACGAGCGTGTGATCGCCTTTGTTGAATCTCGCAGCCATGAGCTTTTCGGCAACCGCCATGCCCACTGCGTTAGCGAGGCCTTGCCCCAGAGGTCCCGTAGTTGTCTCTACACCGGGCGTATAGCCATATTCGGGGTGTCCGGGCGTTCTGCTGTGGAGCTGTCGGAAGTCTTTTATGTCATCGATAGAGAGATCGTAGCCCGTTAAGTGCAGCAACGAATAAATCAGCATCGAGCCGTGACCGTTCGAAAGCACGAATCGGTCTCTGTCCGCCCAATTAGGGTTGTTCGGATTGTGCTTCAGATACTGCGTCCACAACACTTCGGCGATGTCCGCCATACCCATGGGTGCGCCAGGGTGGCCTGAATTTGCCTTCTGGACTGCGTCCATCGACAGGGCTCGAATAGCATTGGCGGCTTGCAGTTGCGTTACGGAGGTGGCGGCGGATTGTTGCACAACGAGGTCCTCAGTAGGGGGATTCGATTCGGGCGCAATGATCGCACGTATTACGATGAAATACGCAGGTAATTACGGATTTTGTAGTACCTTTTTGGAGTAGCTTTTTGTCGAGTAGCGCGCAGGGCGTCGAGGAGTGGATAGGGGTGCTGTAGACACCCATAAAAGACGCCCACGAGATTTGTTTGTTCAGTGGTCGCCCGCCACAACATTGCGATTCTGTTCGTCCTACTTACTGCTTCCTCCCTACGCTACTTTCTTGCGACGGTTCTCCCCACTTCTCGGCACTTCCTAAGACGCTTCCATCCTTACACACTTCCTCCATGCTTAGACACTTCCTTCTTGCTTTTCTGGCCACCCTCGAATTGAGGAGCAGTGCAGTCAACCGGCGTTTAGGGCTGGGCGTTTTCGGAGCCCCAAAAGCGGGAAACTTGGGAGCGGCTTGTGCCGGTAAACGACCAAAGCCTCAAAAGCGACACTCAACGCCTTCTATTGGTTTCATTTTGCCTGTACTTTTGTTAAAAGCATCTTTGGAAAACCAGAGTGGGGAATTCCGCCCTCACTCTTCATAAAAAAGGAGTCGAACTGCAATGTTCAGATTAAAGCCATTAGCGGCCGCGACTCTTCTGGGGACCTTATTTACAGCGAACGCTGCATTTGCCCAAGAAGAAGCGCAATTAGAGTCGTCTACCATTGAGGCTGTTGCAAATGAATCCGCGACAGCTAATACCGATTCGGTGGAAGAAGTTATTGTCACAGGTTCCCGCCTGCGCAGTTCAACCTACTCCAGCGTTTCACCTCTACAAATCATTGATGCAGAATTTCAGCGTGAAGTCGGTTTAATCGACGCGACCGACATTTTGCAGAACTCTACGAGTGCTGGTGGTCAGCAGATTGACCTTACCTTTAACGGATTCGTATTGGACAACGGCCCCGGTTCAACCACCATCAGCCTTCGCGGCCTGGGTGCAAACCGTACGCTCGTCTTGATGAACGGTCGACGTCTCGCGCCAAGCGGCGTGGAGGGTGCGCCGTCTGCACCGAATATCTCGCTGGTGCCACAGCTGATGGTTGCTCGCTACGAGAACCTATTGGATGCGGGCTCATCGATCTACGGATCTGATGCGATTGCCGGTGCCAGCAACATCATCACGCGTAAAGATTTCGATGGCCTAGAAATTCAAGTCTTTACCGACACCCCTGACCGAAACGGAGGTGACAGCAGCACCATCGCAGCTGCCTGGGGTTTCAACACTGACAAGAGCGTATTTGGTATCGGCGTGGAATACGCCGAGCAAGAGCGTGTATTAATGTCAGATCGTCCATGGACAAACGAGTGTACAGGTAACGTTGAAATCACCGAAAGTGGTGAGATTCGTCGCCAAGATCAGTACTACGCAAACCTCGGCTATCCTGATGTGGGCCAGTGTTCATCGCTCTCATTAGCGGCCAGAACATTTGTTCCTGGTACGCGTTATGGCTCGATCTACTACACACCGGGCTCTTCTAACGGCGGCTGGGGCAACTTCACTGAGTCAGGTGACCCCTACACAGGCTTGGCCGCAGATGGCAACGGTGACGGTGTCGGCGACATCAACTTCCTCGACTACAACCTGAATGGCGCACCGAGCGATCTAGCTTCTGATTTACTACCCAAGTCTGAATCGCTGAACATTCTGGCTTACGGTGAGACAACGCTCGAAGGTGATATGAACATCACGCCTTACTTTGAGGCGATGTATAACACCTATGAAGTTAACCAGAACAGTGGTGAGGGCCAGCTCTTCCCTAACGTTCCTGCATTGAACCCTTACAATCTTTGTAACCCCGATGCGGAAAACGGTGTGGATTGTGGCTTGGGCTATGACGCCTATCTCACCAACCCCAACATCGTTCAAAACTTTGCCAATTACTACTTAGACGCGGCGAATTGCTTCGGCGTACCAGCACCGTTCTGCTCACCAGCGACCTTTGGCTTGTTGGGCGGTCCTTCTGGTCCTCTCGCGACAATTCCTATCGTCTCAGTACGCGGCGATCGAAACCTCGTTGATGTAGAAATGGAACAGATGCGCCTTGTTTTGGGTGCGTCCGCAGACCTTCCGTTCCTTGACGTCGGTTCGCTCAGCAACTGGCGCGGTGATTTCTCGATCGCCTACAACCGCTCCGAAGGTGATTCGGCGCGTTACGGTGTTCGTGAAGATCGCTTGGAGTTGGCGCTAGGCTATTACTCATCGACCAGTACACCGTGTGAAAACGACCTCGGGGCAACCTTGGCGTCAGACACCGCGGGTTGTGTTCCGGTCAATATGTACGCGCCATCGCTTTACCCTGTTGGCACTGTGACCGGTGACTTCGCGACTCAGGCAGAGCGTGACTATCTCTTCGATTCACGTGACTTCAACACAGTATACGAGCAGACGCTTGTGAGCTTGGTACTCGACGGTGACATTTTTGAAATGCCCGGCGGTGAAATGGCGAAGATGGCGATTGGTTACGAATACCGTAACGATGATATTCAGTCTAACCCCGATGCGGTAGCACGCGATGGTCTGTTCTGGGGCTTCTTCTCAGACAAGGGCGCTTTCGGTGACGTCACACTAAATGAAGTGTTTGGTGAAATCGAACTGCCACTTCGTGCTGATATGCCTCTACTCAAGGAGCTGACTGTTAACCTGTCGGGTCGTTTGACTGACCACGACTACTACGGTGAAAACGACACAGCGTCTGTGAAAGTTGGCTACCGTCCGTCAGAGCCCTTCTTGCTTCGCGCAACTTGGGGTACTGCGTTCCGAGCGCCAAACAACCGCGAGTTGTTCTTGCTTGGTTCGACGGGCTTCACCAACGTGTTTGACCCTTGCTACGTTCCAGAATCTGCCATTGGTGGAATTGGCGACGGCGCAAACGAAGGAGCTTACATTCCTGAGCGTGATCAGCGCGATCCAGAGCTGCTAGCTAACTGTCGTGCAACTGGTGTTGATCCAACACTGGCTAACAACGGTGGCTTTAACAGCTTCAGCACCGAAGTTCAGACCGGTGGTAGCTTGACCCTCGATCCTGAGGAATCTGAGTCTTACACCTATGGTTTTGCCTACGAGCAGGACTTCAGCAACAAGTTCGACCTTTCACTGGGCATGACTTACTACTCAGTTAAAGTTGAGAACACCGTGATTGAGCCTTCTACCAGCTTCATCATTGCAGATTGTCTCTACGACGAAGCGGGAACCGGTGCTTCGGTCTTCTGTGAGCGCATCCAGCGTGACCTTTCAGACCCTACCGACCCTCGTATCCAACTGATGGACCTTGGCTTCATTAACCGTGACCTCGAGCGAGCACGCGGTATCGACTACAACCTGACCTTCCGGGATGTAATCGACCTGGGTGTACCCGTCAACCTCTCGGTTAACTTGACTGCTAACCGAAACCTTGAGCGTTCGTTGACCTTCACCAATGCTGACGGCACCGTTGACTTCGAGGACTACTCGGGTGAGTGGGGCTTGTCTGAGTGGCGTGCACTGGGTCAGGTTCGTTTGAACTGGGATCGCTGGACCTTTAACTGGCAGACACGCTACTTAGGTGCAGTCTCACAGGATGTGGATGCTATTGATGAGTTCTCTGATGCCTTCACGGCTTCAGATACTTGTTTGGGACCACCCGATGACGAGCTCTGTCGTGACTACGGCGAAACTGGCAGCTACATGGTTCACAACGTCTCGCTCTTCTACCGTGAAGACAACTGGACGTTGGGCATGGGCGTCAGAAACCTTGAGGACAAGGCACCACCGCTGGCTGACCCCAGTGAAGTTACAGGCGTTAAAGCACGTCCTATCGGTTACGGCTATGATGTCTTTGGACGTACGTTCTTCTTGAACGCGTCTTACAACTTCGATCTCGGCTTCTAAAGCCAACTTAATTGTCACAAAAGCGCACTTAGGTGCGCTTTTTTTTTGCCAAATCGGCTAGCATATGCAGCGTCTACCAGAGGAGATGACTTATGTACCGCGCTGGAGGTATCGCCTTACTTTTTTGCCTACTTATTACAGAAGTAGCCGCAGAGCCTTACCCACTGGATTATTGGGCAAGAAGATCAGCCGTCACCGGCGTCTCGCTATCACCTGACGGGTCTAAGTTTGCGCTGACCCGAATTCTTGAGCGAGGTGGTAACCCTATCATTGAGCTCTATGACTCGGATGATCTGTCGGCGAAACCCGTGCGCATCGATTCAAGCCCCTCGGAAATCATGCCGGGAGTAAGCTGGATTGATGGTGATGTTTTTTTATTCTCAACACGGCAGAAAGTGCGAAAAATCATTCAAGGTTTCAACCGCGGTGTTTACGAATACCAAAACGTCAAATACGACAGCTCAAAAAACGCTTTGGGGCGAATTCGGCAAGAAGCCTTTAGAGTTGAAGAAACCCTCCCCGGGAAAAAAAATAAAATAATCATTTCGAGCAGGGAAGACGTCGCCGATCGAGCTGGAAAAAATAAGACATTTTTCAGACCTCGTTCTTATTGGGAATACGACCTAAAAACGGATCGCCGTAAACTTCTAATGCGCGGCAGACTGTCCTTGGGTAGCGTAGCGTTCAACAGCGAAGGTGAGGCCACACACGCTTACGGTTACGACTTTAGAACGAATGACTTTGTCTATTACTGGCGCCCTAAAGGCACGAAAGAATGGGAAGAAATGTATCGTCTTTCTCAGAATAGCTTTGAGACTTTTAGCCCTATTTTTCCAGATCCTAATGCAGCAAATAATTTCTTAGTAGTGGCCCATAATGGCTACGATAAGCAAGGCCTATGGTCTTTTGATGCAGAAAAGCAAGAATTTACCGAAGCAATTTACCGACGAAATGATGTGGACGGAGGCTATCCGATTCGTCACAGCAATCGACACACTAACCCTGATGAAATGGTGGGCATCGGTTGGTGCAAAGACAAATGCCACCGAGAATTTTTCGATGGCCAAGAGGCAGCGCTTTACCGCCAGCTTGAAGGTATCATCCCCAACGCCGACCAGGTGAGAATTCAAGACCGCTCACGCGATGGCAATACGTTAATTGTGAGCAATTTGGGGCCTCGAGACCCAGGCACGTATTACCTGATCCGTAACGGTAAGATATCTAAAATCAGTGGAAGAAAGCCATACCTTGAGCACGACCAACTCGCAAAAGTTGAGTACATTACTTACCAAGCACGGGATGGCGTGGAGATCTCTGGTTACGTCACAGTTCCCAATGGAGAAGGGCCGTTCCCGCTCGTTGTCATGCCCCACGGTGGGCCCTACGTCTCAGAAACCATTGACCGATTCGACGAGTGGTCACAATTACTTGCCAACCACGGTTATGTGGTCCTTCAACCGCAATATCGAGGATCAAAAAAATACGGCTTAGATTTTTACCAATCAGCCTTTATCAACGGTTCTGAGGCGGGCCGCGCAATGCAAGACGATAAGGACGATGGCGCGCTTTATTTGGTCAAGCAAGGTCTTGTCGATCCTAATCGAATGGCGATGTTCGGCTGGTCGTACGGCGGTTACGCCGCGCTCGTTGCCGCATCGCGTGAAGATCAAATATACCAATGCGCCATTGCAGGCGCGGCGGTTACCGATCCAGAAATGCAAATGGATTATTACCGGTATGGGATTGAAGGCGCACAAGAGGTTGAACAATTAACAACGTGGGACGGTGCAATATCGCCAATCAAGGAAGTGGAAAACATTAATGTCCCGCTTCTCATCGTGCATGGTGATGTGGACCAGCGAGTACCCCCTGAGCATTTTGATAAGTACATTGCGGAGCTTGACCGGGCGGGAATTAATTACCAAAAGCTCATTCTAGAGGGTGCTGACCACTTCTCGAGCACACTCACCTATGACCACAAGTTTGAGTTTTACGAGGCCATGCTCGACTTCTTTAAGAATGACTGCGGCGCAATGAGCACGGGAGATTCATTAGCAAATCGCTAGACATTAGCGTTGCACTAAGTGGTCGATCGTTACGGCCTAGTGAGTTATGCAATGACACCCATCAAAGCCCTCATCCGAGGGCTTTTTATTGCGCTTACATTTAGCCCACAGATCACAAAGTACGACCAACGAACAAAACACAATATACGTTGCTTTATCACCAATACCTTGCGGTAACAAAAGGCCTTGGTCTAAAACAGAACACGCGTCCGCAACGTGCCCTCAATCGCCGATAGCTGATTAATCAGAGTCTTCGAATAATCGCTCTCGATATCAATCACTACGTATCCGGTGTCGCCCATGGTTTGCAGGTACTGACCGCTAACATTGACCGAGCTGTCACTGAACACTTGGTTAATCGCGCTCATAATGCCCGGAATGTTTTGGTGGACGTGCAGCAAACGGTGCTTACCCTCGTGCTCAGGCAGGGCAACCTCAGGGAAATTCACCGCAGATGTTGTAGTGCCGTTGTCGCTGTAGCGCGTGAGCTTTTCAGCCACCTCGACACCAATATTTTCCTGCGCTTCTTGAGTCGAACCACCGATGTGCGGCGTGAGGATGCACTGATCGATACCACGAAGCGGCGATTGGAACTCATCGTTATTTGACCGGGGCTCGACAGGAAATACATCGATGGCGGCACCACCGATATGATTGCCATTTAGTGCCTCTGCCAACGCATCAAGATCTACCACGTTCCCTCTCGATGCGTTTATCAACACAGCGCCTGAACGCATCACAGCAATCTCTTTTGCGCCAATCAATAACTCGGTGCTGGCATGTTGGGGCACATGCAAACTCACAACATGTGACTCCTCAAGTAGCGCTCTGAGTGTTGCCTTGGGCTGTGCGTTTCCAAGAGGCAACTTGGACTCGACGTCAAAATAAACCACCTTCATACCCAAGCTCTCAGCAATGACGCCTAGCTGCATGCCAATATTGCCGTAACCAATAATGCCGAGGGTTTTGCCACGGCACTCGAAGGAGCCTGTTGCGGTCTTCTGCCATTCACCTCTGTGTGCAGCAGCACTGCGTTGCGGCACGCCTCGAAGTAACAGAATAACCTCGGCCATCACAAGTTCGGCAACACTACGAGTGTTGGAAAACGGGGCGTTAAAGACAGGAACACCCTGTCGCGCGGCGGCTTCCAGATCTACCTGGTTTGTACCAATACAAAAGCAACCAATAGCTACTAGGCGCTCTGCTGCATCGAGCACATCCGCGGAGAGCTGGGTGCGCGAGCGAATGCCGACAAAGTGTGCATCTTTTATCTCTTGTTTCAAATCCTCTGTCGGAAGCGCCTTAGGATAGGTAACAACATTGGTGTAACCCGCTTTCGCCAGCGCATCGACCGCACTTTGGTGAACACCCTCGAGCAGGAGGAACTTAATCTTCGATTTTTGGAGAGACTGTTGTTTCATGACCTACTTCTGAAGGTGAGTGCGCGGGGCGCGGATGATAACATTACGGTCTTAACCGCTTTGGAGTTCAATGTGTCCCAACCGTCAATCGACGTTATTCATGCACTCAAGTCTGTGCTCTCCGAGGATCAAGTCTCAACGGAGACCCCAGTCCTCGAAAGCTACGGACAAGATTGGACACGTTTTACCCAGCCTGCGCCGCTCGCCGTCGTCTTCCCGCGAACCACCAATGAAGTAGCCGACGTCGTTAAGTTTGCGAAAGCTCAAGGTATTGCGCTGGTCCCCTCTGGTGGTCGTACTGGGCTGAGTGGCGGTGCTGTTGCCGCAAACGGTGAGGTTGTTGTCTCGCTCGATAAACTGAACGCGATTTATCCGGTTAACAAAACCGACAGAACCATTCAGGTAGGCGCCGGAGCGATCACCCAGGCCATCCAAGCGGCGGCGAGTGAAGCTGGACTTTTCTATCCCGTCGATTTTGCGTCCAGCGGCTCGAGTCAGATTGGCGGCAACATTGCCACCAATGCGGGCGGTATCAATGTAATCCGCTACGGCATGACGCGTGAATGGGTGGCAGGCCTGACTGTGGTTGCTGGTACCGGTGAAATACTGGAGCTCAATCGGGGTCTGATGAAGAACAATACAGGCCTTGATTTTAGGCATCTCTTTATTGGTTCTGAGGGCGTCTTGGGCTTTATCACTGAGGCGACACTAAAACTCTGCTCACCACCGAAGGATCCTACTGTGTTGGTGCTTGGACTCAGCGATATGGATGCGATCATGCAGGTTCTGCAGCGCATTCAAGCGACAACGCCACTGCTCGCCTACGAGTTTTTCTCAGAGCTTGCAGTGTCAAAAGTGGTTGAACACGCCGGCGTTGCCCGCCCTTTTGAGACTAAAACACCCTTCTACGCGCTGATCGAGTTTGAGCGCGATGGCGAGGAGACCGAAGCTATGGTCTTTGAGGCCGTCGAAGCCTGCATGGAAGAAGGCTGGGTTTTGGATGCCGTAATGAGTCAAAGCGTTGCCCAAGCAAGGGCGCTTTGGCGGCTACGTGAGGACATCTCAGAGACCATCACGCGTTGGACGCCTTACAAAAATGATATTTCATCGACCGTCTCCAAAGTACCTGAGCTGTTATCAGCGGTCGATGAGGTGGTGCATCAGCACTACCCGGACTGGGAAGTCTGCTGGTATGGACACATTGGTGATGGCAATTTGCACCTCAACATTTTGAAGCCCGATACACTCGACATCGCTGACTTCAAGGCGCGATGTGGCGAAGTGTCTATCGATATTTTCAAAGCGATTAAAGCGCTTGGCGGAAGTGTCTCAGCAGAGCATGGTGTCGGAACCCTGAAAGCACCCTACCTCGAGTACACTCGATCAGAGAGCGAAATCGCGTCGATGCGCGCAATCAAAGCGATTTTTGACCCCGATGGCATCATGAATCCTGGCAAAATATTTTCCGCGGACTAATCAGAATTACAGTAATTAAGGATGTCCTATGGACGCACACACCCTAAAGCAGATGGTGGCACGCGAGGCTATCGAGAGAGTGATGACTGCACATGGCAACGATCTTGTCGTTGGTATTGGGACGGGCAGCACAGCGGAGTGCTTCATAGCGGAGTTGCCTCGACTCCGGGATAGGATTCGAACAACCGTGTCGAGCTCAGAACGATCATCCGAGCTGTTGCGTGAACTCGGTTTTGACGTAAAGGACCTCAACGACGTTGATCGGGTCGACGTCTACATCGACGGCGCCGATGAATCGACGGAAGAGGGCTTTTTGATTAAAGGCGGCGGCGCTGCGCTGACCCGCGAGAAGATTGCTGCCGCTAAAGCCAAAGAGTTCATCTGCATCGCCGATAACAGCAAAATGGTCTCGCAGCTGGGGGCATTTCCGCTACCAGTCGAAGTTATTCCAATGGCGCGTACCCTTGTTCAAGACGCGCTCAACCAGCTTGGCGGAGATGCTGTGTGGCGTGAAGGTGTCGTTACTGACAACGGCAATATCATCCTCGACGTGCACGGCCTGCAAATTAACGACCCCAAAGCACTTGAGAGTGAAATCAACAACCTTACGGGCATCGTCTGCAATGGTATCTTTGCTCACAGGTCGGCTGATGTCCTACTAATCAGTACCCCCGGCGGTGTTGTCCGTATTTTGTAATTACCTAAGAACAATTGACATTGACACATAAGGATATCTTTATATAGTGACTCCTCGAGATACGGGGGGGAATATCCTGTGAGTTCATACACACTTTTTACGTCAGAATCGGTATCGGAAGGCCATCCAGATAAAGTGGCCGATCAGGTGTCTGACGCCATTTTAGATCTCTATCTGTCCAAAGACGCGAACGCACGTGTTGCTGTCGAGACATTGGTTAAAACCGGAATGGCCGTGCTTGCTGGTGAGGTAACATCGTCGGCGACAATCACGCCAGGCGAGATTGAGAGCACTGTCCGCAACGTTATCTGTGACATTGGTTACGACAGTTCTGATGTCTGCTTTGACGGTAATACCTGTGCGGTAATTAATGCTATCGGGTTGCAATCACCTGATATCGCCATGGGAACGCACGAGGCAGACGAGGCTAATCAAGGCGCGGGCGACCAGGGACTTATGTTTGGGTACGCCGCTAACGAAACCGAAACTTTGATGCCCGCACCTATCTTTTACTCGCACCGCTTGGTTGAGCGACAAGCCGAACTTCGCCGATCTGGCCAAGCTGACTTCTTGCGACCCGACGCCAAAAGTCAGATTTCTCTGCGTTACGATGACAATGGCAACCCGCTCGCGGTTGATGCAGTTGTACTCTCGACCCAGCACTCACCTGATATCGATCAAGCCACGCTGAGAGACTTTGTGAAGCGCGAGATCATTGAAGCTGTTCTTCCCGCTGAGTGGCTGACACCCGACACGCAATACCACATCAACCCAACCGGACAATTCATAATTGGTGGCCCGATGGGTGATTGCGGTCTCACCGGCCGAAAGATCATCGTGGATACCTACGGTGGTATGGCGCGTCACGGCGGCGGTGCCTTCTCGGGCAAAGACCCGTCTAAGGTCGACCGCTCAGCGGCCTACGCGGGACGCTATGTCGCCAAAAATATTGTCGCAGCGGGGCTCGCAAGCCGCTGTGAGATTCAGGTTTCCTACGCAATCGGCGTAGCAGAGCCTACCTCAATTTCGATCGATACCTTTGGAACAGCCAACGTTTCAGAGGCTCGTATCGTAGAGCTTGTAAGAGAGCACTTTGATCTCCGCCCCAAAGGCCTTATCAATATGCTCAATCTCAAACGACCCATTTACCAACCCACGGCAGCTTACGGTCACTTTGGCCGTGAGCGAGCAGACTTTACATGGGAACAAACCGATAAAGCCGATGCGCTACGCGCTGCGGCGGGACTTTAAGTTAACTAGACACTAGGAGCTGTCATGACAACCGCCATCGACTCAGCAACATTTTCAGACTACAAAGTAGCGGATATCACTCTCGCCGAGTGGGGCCGCCGCGAACTCGCTATCGCGGAAACCGAGATGCCCGCGTTAATGACATTGCGCGAACGTTATCGAGATGAGCAGCCACTGGCTGGTGCCAAAATTCTTGGCTGCATCCACATGACGATCCAAACCGGTGTTCTGATTGAGACCTTGGTTGATCTAGGTGCTGAGGTACGCTGGTCGAGCTGCAATATTTTCTCTACACAGGACCACGCGGCAGCGGCTATTGCGGCACGAGGCATTCCTGTCTTTGCTTGGAAAGGTGAGACAGAGCCTGAGTACGAGTGGTGTATCGAGCAGACCATCTTGCAAGACGGCAAGCCCTGGGATGCCAATATGATTTTGGATGACGGCGGCGACCTCACGTCAATGCTTCACGAGAAGTACCCCGAAATGCTCGAGCGCATCCACGGTATTACCGAAGAGACGACAACAGGGGTCCATCGCCTCTACGAAATGCTTGAAGAAGGCTCGCTCAAAGTACCTGCGATCAACGTAAACGACGCAGTGACTAAGTCAAAGAACGACAACAAGTACGGTTGCCGTCATAGCCTGAACGATGCGATCAAGCGTGGACTCGATCACTTGTTGGCAGGTAAACGCGCATTGGTCCTTGGCTACGGTGACGTCGGCAAAGGCTCTGCTCAATCGCTCCGTCAGGAAGGCATGATTGTTCGCGTCACTGAATGCGATCCGATTTGTGCCATGCAGGCCTGTATGGACGGCTACGAAGTTGTATCCCCCTTCCTTAACGGTGTAAACGACGGTACAGACGCCTCAATCAACACTGACTTGCTCGGTCAAACAGACCTACTTTGCTCTGCAACCGGTAACGTCGACGTGTGTAACGCGGCGATGCTCCGTGCACTCAAGCCAGGCGCAGTCGTGTGCAATATCGGCCACTTTGATAATGAGATCGATACTGCTTACATGCGCGAAAATTGGGAGTGGGAAGAGGTTAAGCCACAGGTGCACAAGGTGTACCGCGACCGAGATACCAACGATCACCTCCTGCTCCTAGCTGAGGGCCGTCTGGTCAACCTCGGAAACGCAACGGGTCACCCCTCTCGCATTATGGACGGTTCGTTCGCAAACCAAGTTCTCGCGCAGATTCACGTATACGCGAAGCGCTTTGCGGACCTACCTGCGGATGAGAAGGCAGCGGCTATTACCGTTGAAGTTTTGCCCAAGCACCTCGACGAGCAAGTTGCAGCACTTATGGTTGAAGGTTTTGGTGGCGTCATGACCAAGCTCACTCAAGAGCAAGGTGATTACATTGGCGTCGGTGTCGACGGGCCTTTCAAAAACGACAGCTACAAGTACTAGATAGGAATCAACTGATACACTGCGCGCTATGCGCAGTTATCGAGTTTATTCAAAGTCCGATCTCAATGTGGGGCAGTCGGCCGTTCTTGATGAGCGGTCGAGCCATCACCTAGCTCGCGTCCTCAGAGTTAAAGTAGACGACGCCGTCACCGTTTTTAATGGAGACGGCGACAACTATTACTCTCGCATATCTGCTGTTACCAAAACTAATGTCACGGTAGACCTTTTAAGCAAAGAAGATCCGTGTAATGAGTCACCACTTGCTACCCATTTGGGTTTAGCGGTGTCAAAAGGCGATCGCTTCGAGTGGGCGATCAAAAAGGCTACCGAGTTAGGTGTCTCTTCGATATCCCCCATACTGAGCCAACGCGTTGACGTGCGGCTGGCCCCCGAGCGCTGGAAAAAGAAGCAGGATCACTGGCAGCAGATTGTTATTAGTGCCTGCGAGCAGAGTGGCCGCGCCGTCGTTCCCGAAGTGCACCCGCCACAACCACTTGGAGGCTGGGTTGAAACAGTTAAAGCAGACCAGAAGTTTTGTCTACACCCCGGCTTGAGCAATGCGCTCCCCGCAACACCGCCAAACAGCGTCGCGCTTCTGATTGGACCGGAGGGGGGGTTGAGCGATAACGAGGTTACCCTGGCTTCAGACTCTGGGTTTCTTGGCCTGAACTTAGGACCTCGCATCTTGAGAACAGAAACTGCTCCACTCGTCGCCTTGTCTGTCGTTGGTACGCATTGGGGTGACTTAAGAGCGATATAAACGCTTGAACCCACCGTTATGGGCACTCACACTTACTCATGTTAACTAGGCGGTGAGCACGGAATTATGGGACTGCGCATTGGGGTGTTAATGGACCCCATCTCTGGCATCAACACCAAAAAAGATACGACCTTGGGCCTGCTGCGCGCAGCGACGAAGGCTGGGCATGAGCTCGTATACCTTGAGCAGAAAGACCTTTTCATCAAAGCGGGCGAGACGTTCGCAAACCTCCAGCCACTCGAGGTTTTCGAGAGCGACGATGACTGGTACGCACTGAGTGATAGCTACACAGCATCGCTATCATCGCTAGACGTGGTTCTGATGCGGAAAGACCCGCCCTTTGATATGGAGTTCTTCTATACCACCCAGCTGCTTGAAGATGCTGAGCGCAGAGGCACTCTTATTGTTAATCGGTGCGAGAGCTTGAGAAACTGCAATGAGAAGTTATTTGCCACTCAATTTCCTCAGTGCTGCCCACCGCTTTTGGTATCGCGTGACCAGGATGCTCTCAAGCAATTCCATAGCGAACACGGTGACGTCATCTACAAGCCACTCGACGGTATGGGTGGGCAATCCATATTCAGAGTGAGCGAGAACGACCCCAATCTGAACGTGATACTTGAGACATTGACGCGAAACGGCGGCGAAACAATCATGGCTCAACGCTGCCTCCCAGAGATCAAGTCAGGGGATAAGCGCATTCTCATGGTCAACGGCGAGGCGGTACCCTTTTGCCTGGCGCGACTACCCATGGCAGGGGAGAATCGCGGAAATCTAGCAGCGGGTGGCTCGGGTGTTGTACAGCCGCTATCAGAGCGAGATCAATGGATCGCCGCGCAGGTAGGTCCAACATTACGCGAGAAGGGCCTTTTGTTTGTTGGTCTTGACGTCATTGGCGACTACCTCACGGAAATCAATGTGACGAGCCCAACCTGTATGCGCGAGATTGATCGTGCGGAAAACACCCAAATTGCCGAGAAAGTCATCGCCGCTATCGAAGTTGCGTTGGTGGAGCACCGTGCAGGCTGAGTACGATGTATCGGGTAGCATGCCTGCAGCAACAGGCGTGTCCATTGCCATCCATATTGTTTTTGCGCTGCTGATATCGAGCTCTATTGCCTCCTCAGTCAATACATACCGCTCCAGTGCCGTCACTGTTGTGCTAACACCCAGCAAACAGGCGCCGAACGAAGCCTCTCACTTGGCGAGCCAACATCAAATCGCGAGTATGGGCGAGATGCAGACACCCCTTAAAGAGCAATCTGCGACAACGAAGCTGGCGATCATGCAAGCACTCGCAGTCGAGACCACCGACCCCAACGATTTAGCTGCAGAAGTGCAGAAGCTAAAGAGCGATCTGACCCAAATGCAGGAAACAAAAGCTCAGAACACCCGCCTTGGCAGTGTCGCTGCCCGAAGGGCGCTTGATGCGGATTATCTTCAGCGCTGGGTTAGTCGAGTCGAGAAGTTTGGGAATGCAGCACTTGGTAATGTCGGCAGTGCAAGAGGGGACGTCCGATTACTTGTCGTGGTTGATAAATTGGGGATTCTCCTAGATGTCACCGTGCTCGACTCTTCCGGCTTTCCTCATTTGGATCGCGCAGCTGTGAGAACTGTGCAAGATGCAGCGCCATACCCAGCATTTCCTCCCGCATTGAGTGCACAAGTCGATAAACTAGAGATTGTGAGGACCTGGCAGTTCAGACCATGAAGGCGAAGCCCGATAGTAGTAGCTCGGGTAGAGTCGCGGGGCTCTTGTCGCAGGTGCCCTGTAACAGAAGATATTAAGGTGGACTGAGACAGTTAAGCCATCACAAGGATTACAGCACCGAACGTCATATACTCCAGGCCATAAAAAAACATTATCCAATGCCACTACCGCCATGAAAGTACAGCGCACAACCGACAGCTTAAGAGGCCATTTCCTCATTGCGACGCCCGCAATTGAGTCGGGCTTTTTTAAGCAAACGGTGACTTATATCTGCGAGCATGGCGAAACGGGTGCCATGGGGATCGTTATCAACAAACCTCTCGACCTTCAGCTTGCCGATATTTTCGAGCACCTAAACATTCAGCCACTACTGAGTCACGACGAGGTGCCTGTTATGGCAGGGGGGCCCGTAAAAGTCGATCGCGGGTTTGTGCTGCATTCTCCTGATAGAACGTTTGACGCTACGTTAAAGGTCAATGCTGATGTATGGCTGACCACATCAAAAGATGTGCTTGCCGATATCGCGGCGGGATCGGGGCCCGAAAAACACTTAGTTGCCCTCGGCTATGCCGGATGGTCTGCCGGACAGCTTGAGCAGGAAATCGCCGAGAACAGTTGGTTAACTGTAAGGGCAGATGAAAAAGTACTATTTGAGACGGCGGTCAAACAAAAGTTCGAAGCCGCGGGTAATCTGCTGGGCATCGATATTCGGCTGCTCACGCAGCACGCGGGTCATAGCTAAATGTCGGATGTTTCCGCTTACCTGTGCTTTGATTACGGCCTGAAAAACATTGGTGTTGCACTCGGCAACACCCTTACGAAAGAAGCGAGACCCATAGCTATCTTAGCAGCGAACAACGGAAAGCCTCGCTGGGAGGAAATAGAAGCCTTAGTCACAGAATGGCAGCCAAAGGCATTAATCGTCGGCAACCCAATCGACGAAGACGGTGGGCCCACTGAACTCTCAGCGAAAGCTGCCAAATTTGCCCGTCAGCTAGAGGGACGGCTGGGTCTTGGGGCGACGCTTCACGATGAGCGGTTTAGCTCTAAAGAAGCTAAGTTACGGGCGAAAGAATCAGGCCACAAAGGCGATTTTGTAAAGCAACCAATCGATGACCTGGCCGCCGCTATCATTCTTGAGAGCTGGCTGAACCGCGAAAGCTATTGATCCTGCCACCATTTATCAACATGTGCGCCTGTAGGCGCCTCGACATCAAACGCCTGCCGGCCATCCTTTCGCCCGAGCGGTGAATCAAGCTTAATCGCCAGACGGACATCGTTCTCAGAATCTGCTGCCCGCAGCGCCTGTTCGACACTGATTACGCCTTGCTTGAACAAGGAAATAATCGCCTGGTCAAAGGTCTGCATCCCGTACTCAGAGGATCGCTTGATGAGCTCGCTTATCTTTTCGACATTCCCAGCGCGGATATGCTCCTGCATCAGAAGTGACGACAGCATAAGTTCAACAGCAACAACACGACCACTACCATCGCGTTTTTGAAGCAGTTGCTGCGCAACAATTGCACGAAGGTTGATCGATAGGTCCATCCACAAGCGACGGACGTGCTCCTCTGGGAAGAAGCTTTGAATGCGCTCTAGCGCTTGCTTTGCTCCGCCGGCGTGGAGGGTGCACAAACATAAATGTCCGGTCTCAGCATAAGACAGCGCAATTCTCATTGTCTCTGCATCGCGAACCTCACCAATCATGACCACATTGGGGGCCTGGCGAAGCGCTGTTTTGAGTGCTACCTCAAAGGAGTCTGTATCAACACCCACTTCGCGCTGACTAATGATCGACTGCTTATGGCTATGAACAAACTCGATAGGGTCCTCAACGGTAATGATGTGATCCCGCCGATTTTCATTGCGATAGTCCACCATCGAGGCCAGGGTTGATGACTTACCCGAGCCCGTTGCACCAACAATCATGACCAAGCCCTGCTTAAGCAAGCTTAATTCTTTGAGCTGAGATGGCAGGCCCAGCTGGTCAAAACTGGGGATCTCATGATGAATCCGGCGAACCACCAGCGCAGGCTGCTCACGCTGCACATAAGCGCTTGCGCGAAAACGCCCAAGACTGGGGTGTTCTATAGCGTAGTTAGCGTCGCGATTGATCGAGTAATCCTCAAACTGTTTTGCCGTCATACTCACTTGAATCAACGCCCTGACATCATCCGCTGACAAAACCAGATCACCCTCAGCCAAGAGATCGCCATTGACCTTAAAAATTGGGGCGGACCCAACGGCAGCAAAACCATCGGAAGCATTCTTCTCTACAACCAGCTCAAGAAATTCCGTTAATTCCATCGCAGCCTCAGACAATGTTATCCGGCTGACGCGCTTTACTGCGTGCTATGGCCACATCGATAAGCCGCTTATCCACTAACTGCTGCAAACTCTGATCCATTGTTTGCATGCCCACCGATTGTCCCGTTTGAATCGCGGAGTACATCTGCGCCACTTTGTCTTCTCTGATCAAGTTGCGCACGGCGGGGGTGCCCCTGAGAATTTCAAGTGCAGCAACCCGACCACCCCCGTTTCGCTTTAGCAAGGTTTGCGATACTACAGCCATTAGGGATTCAGATAGCATTGAGCGAACCATCCCCTTTTCTTCAGCTGGGAATACATCAATGATTCGGTCGACAGTCTTTGCCGCGGACGTTGTATGCAGTGTCCCAAATACTAAATGCCCCGTCTCCGCCGCGGTTAAGGCAAGCCGAATGGTCTCAAGGTCACGCATCTCCCCGACCATGATAATGTCAGGATCCTCTCGCAAGGCGGACCGCAGTGCCGTGGCAAAACTGTTGGTGTCGCGATTGACCTCGCGCTGATTCACTAAGCATTTTTTACTTTCGTGGAGGAATTCGATCGGGTCTTCAATGGTGAGGATATGGTCGAATCGCTTTTCGTTAATAAAATCGATCATGCCAGCAAGCGTTGTCGACTTGCCCGACCCGGTTGGGCCTGTCACCAACACCAGGCCCCGCGGCATCATCGCAAACTCTTTGAGAACATCAGGCATACCGAGGTCCTCCAGCGAGAGAATCGTTGAGGGAATGGTTCGGAAAACTGCTCCTGCACCGCGATTTTGATTAAAGGCATTGACTCTAAAGCGTGCGATCCCGGGGACCTCAAACGAGAAATCAGTTTCGAGCTGGTCTTCGTAATCCCGACGCTGCTGGTCGTTCATGATGTCGTAGATCAGGCTTTGCACTTGCGCGTGATCCATGGGAGGCACATTGATTCTGCGAATATCACCGTCAACGCGAATCATCGGTGGCAGTCCGGCAGAGAGATGGAGGTCTGACGCATTCTGCTGTGCGGTAAATGCCAACAATTCGGTAATGTCCATGAAACTCATCCTCTGCATAAGTACCGGATGGACACTATCGCGCGTACCATACCGGCATGAACGTTCCTGACTTACATCAAAACATATCTCGGATCAGAAACCGACTCTCAAAAGCGATAGATGCCGCTCAAAGAGCACCGGATAGTGTGAAGCTGATCGCAGTAAGTAAAACCAAGTCGGCAGAAGCCATAAAAGCCGTTTACGACACCGGCCAACGCGATTTTGGCGAGAACTATGTCTCCGAGGCCATCGAGAAAATGTCAGCTCTGGAGTCGCTGGATATTTGTTGGCATTTTCTAGGTCCCCTCCAATCGAACAAAACACGACTTGTGGCCGCCAATTTCGACTGGATTCACAGCGTTGACCGAGTAAAGATTGCCAAACGATTGAACGAACAGCGGCCCGATGCGCTGCCACCGCTCAACGTTTGTCTGCAGGTGAACATACCGGCGGAACCAACAAAGTCTGGGGTTGCTTCAGAGGCCGAGTTACTCGATTTGGCGCTCGCGATCAGCGAAATGGATCGCCTTGCCCTGCGAGGAATCATGGCTATCCCTGCACCTGCAAGCGACTTTGAGCAGCAATGTGCACAGTTCAACCGCATCGCGCAGCTTCTGTCTATTCCCGATTTACCAAAGCAAATGAACGAACTTTCGATAGGTATGTCTGGTGATATGGATGCGGCGGTTGCCGAAGGTGCAACCATGGTCAGAATAGGCACAGATATTTTCGGTGCACGGTATAATTAGCCAACAGCAAGCAGTAGGACAGAGGAATTAGCGGGTGAGTCACTCAGCGATCACATTTATTGGCGGCGGTAATATGGCCGGTGCTATTTATGGCGGCTTATTAGACAACGGCTTTGGTTCCAATCAGATCAGCGTCGTTGATCCTTCAGAGACAGCGCAGGAGCAAGCGAAATCCGCTGGACTTAAACGCGTTTACGGCACCGCTCCCGATGAAATCGAGGATGATTTACTGGTGCTCGCAGTAAAACCCCAAATTGCCTCAACGGTGCTAGCGTCACTGCAAGGTAAGCTATCTGAAGCGACCACTGTGCTGTCGATCATCGCGGGGATTGATGCCCAATCGCTAGCAACCATGCTAGGGCTTGCTGACACATCGACGATTATTCGTTGCATGCCCAACACGCCTGCGCTGGTCAATGAGGGTATGACAGCATTGCTCGCCAACAGCCAGTGCTCTGAACATGGTCAGAGTCTCGCAGAGCAAGTCATGGCCGCCGTTGGGAAAACGATTTGGGTTTCGCAAGAGTCGGATCTTGATACGGTAACCGCAATTTCGGGCAGTGGGCCTGCCTATTTCTTCCTGTTCATGGAGAGCTTAACCGAGGCTGCTATCCGGCTAGGTATGCCTCCTGAAGAAGCGCGATTACTTGCGGTGCAAACGGCCTTAGGCTCTGCAAAGTTAGCCGGAGCGAGCGATGACAAGCTGTCGCAACTCCGCAACAATGTGACAAGTCCCGGTGGAACCACAGAGCAAGCGGTACTCTCTTTTGAACAATCCGGGCTTCGCGGCGTCGTTGATGATGCGGTTTTGGCAGCGCGAAAACGATCTATTGAATTGAGTGAGGAATTTGGCGCATGAACAATGCCTTGTCTGACATTGCTATCACAATCGCCTCGCCCTTATTCAGCCTAGCACTTTTTCTCATTGCAATGCGCTTTCTTGGTCAGCTTTGTGGCGTCAGTCCCTACAACCCGATTTCTATAGGGATTCGAAAAATAACAAACCCAATCGTTGCACCCATAAACCGTCTCATTCCAGCGGGCAAGCGATTGAACATCGGTGCGATCGTTGCACTTATCCTCTGCCAAACAGCTTACATCGCTGTCATCTTGTGGATCTTGAGCCGTTTTGACAACTTCAATATCGTTCCAGCCCTTATCTGGAGTGTGTTAGGTGCCGCAGGCCTGCTCATCAACATTATTTTTTACAGCGTGCTGGCGATCATCGTAGTGAGCTTCCTCGCTCCACAGAGTAATCACCCAGCAGTGGAATTTTTGTGGCAACTCACGGAGCCTGTCATGGCGCCACTCCGAAGTCTCATTCCACCCATGGGGGGACTCGATTTTTCACCGATCCTGCTATTCATCGGTATCAACGTTATTCGGGTGTCTCTAGCAAACATGGCCGTTACAGTTGGCATGCCGACCTTTGTGATTGGAATTTAATCAGGTGACTGACGCGCACTCACAAGCGAGCGTGGGTATTGTCGAGCCCAAGTCGGCGTTCTTCGATGAGCCTTTATTTCTAAGATCGGGCGAGGTGCTCAAGGAGTACACGCTCGTCTACGAAACCTATGGCCAGCTAAACGCAGAGGGCAGCAACGCTGTTCTGATTTGCCACGCTTTGTCGGGCAACCATCACGCGGCCGGCTATCACAGCGAAGGCGATGCAAAGCCAGGTTGGTGGGACACCATGATCGGTCCGGGCAAGCCCATTGATACCAACCGCCTGTTCGTTGTGTCCTCAAATAATAT
This sequence comes from gamma proteobacterium HIMB55, assembly GCA_000227505.4. Lineage (NCBI taxonomy): Bacteria > Pseudomonadati > Pseudomonadota > Gammaproteobacteria > Cellvibrionales > Halieaceae > gamma proteobacterium HIMB55. The sequence goes on from AGIF02000001.1 coordinate 2,425,907, forward strand.
CGGTGGCTGCGACGGCTCCACTGGACCATCGAGTATCAGCCAGAGCAGCGGCAGACCCTGGGGCTCGCTCTTCCCACAGGTGACGGTTGAGGACTGGGTAGAAACACAGAAACGTCTTGCTGAGTACTTAGGCATATCGCACTGGGCAGCCGTAATTGGTGGCAGCCTAGGCGGCATGCAAGCTCTCGAGTGGTCGGTGCGCTACCCAAGTTGGCTCAGCCACTGCGTTGTACTCGCCGCTGCACCTGGACTTACCGCACAAAACATCGCTTTCAATGAGATTGCGCGGCAAGCTATTTTTTCAGACCCGCAATGGATGCAGGGGGACTATGCCTTATCGGAAACAGCCCCCGAAAAAGGGATGGCCTTGGCGAGAATGGTAGGGCATTTGACCTATATGTCTGCCGACAAGATGTCAGACAGATTTGGGCGCGAACTTCGTCAAGGCAGCTTTGAACCCGATGACGATGAGCCCATTTTCCAGGTCGAGAGCTACCTCAGATATCAAGGCTCACAATTCGCTGGTCGTTTTGATGCGAATACCTACGTCATCATGACCCGGGCATTGGATCGTTTCGACCTTGCAGCGCGTGCCAATGGAAACCTTACCGAGGCATTAGCGAAAGCAACGGCAGAATTCCTAGTGGTCTCGTTTAGTAGCGACTGGCGTTTTGCCCCGAGCCGCTCACAAGAAATTGCCAACGCACTGCTGGCTTCAGGTAAAAAGGTCACCTATGCAGACATTGAGTCTGACGCGGGACACGATGGCTTTTTACTCGAGGATGACGACTACATGGCCCTTGTCAGCGCTTGGATGAAGAGGGTTGCATCGTGATGCTGCGCGGTGACATCGACACGATTCTGGACTGGGTTACGCAAGGCAGTCGGGTGCTCGACCTTGGCTGTGGCGATGGCGATTTGCTGGTTGCGCTGACCGAGAAGAAAGCCGTCTCAGGACTGGGCTTAGATATTGACCCTGAGAACCTCATTGCGGCAGTAGATAAAGGTTTGTGTGTCGTTCAGCAAAATATGGAAGACGGATTATCAAACTTCAATGCTAAGAGCTTCGACGTCGTTATCATTGCCTTCTCGCTGCAAGTGCTTACGCGACCGCACAGCGTGCTTGAACGCGTTGTCGACATTGGTAATGAAGCGATCGTGAGCTTCCCCAATTTCGGTCACTGGCGCTCTCGCCTCTCGCTGTTACTCTCAGGCCGTATGCCAAAAACCAAAGCGCTTCCTTACAGTTGGTTTGATACTCCAAATATCCACTTCTGCACTGTGGCCGATTTTGAGCAACTTTGTGACCAACTACAGATCGATATTATCGAGCGAAAGACATCCGGCAGCGGGCATATATTGGCTAAGCTCTGGCCAAATTTATTTGCCAAGTCCGCGAGCTACAGGATTAAACGCACGTGAAGTATCTACTCACCCTTCTCATTTCCCTGTGGGTATCACAGGCGCAGGCACAGCAGTCTGAGCGCTTCGATCAATTCGAGTTGCACTACAGCATTGTTTACACAACCTTTCTCACCGCCGAGATTGCGGCTGAGTTTGGTATCCCTCGCGGTAAAGACAAAGCCATGCTTACTTTATCGGTTCGAGACGCTGACGCAGGTGATATCGAAGGGCGGCCAATGGCGATCGAGGGTAAAACCTGGGACTTGATTACAGGCGGAGATATGAAGGTTAAAGAGGTCAAAGAGGGCCGAGCAACCTACTATCTCGTGCCTTTCGAGTTCCTCGACAGAGAGTATCGTTTCTTCGAATTCACCTTTACACCTGAAGGCTCCGAAAAGGCCTATAAATATAAGTTTCAAACGCAGCTTTGGCGCCAGGAGTAATTCCCTATGGCGTTTGTCTTGGCGAGCAACAACGCGGGTAAGCTCAGAGAGTTTGAACAGCTGTTCTCGAAGTTGGGTGTAGAGGTATTACCGCAGGCCCAGTTTGGCGTAGAGGATGCAGACGAGACCGGCTTGTCCTTCATCGAGAACGCCCTGATCAAAGCGCGTCACGCGTCAGAGAAAACGAATAAACCGGCAATGGCTGATGATTCGGGTATTGTCGTTCCTGCACTCAATGGGGCTCCCGGAATCTATTCTGCGCGGTATTCAGGTAAGGGCGATACAGCTAACAATGAGAAACTATTGCGCGCACTCGATGGCGTCGAAGGCGCAGGTCGAAACGCCTTCTATGTCGCCGTCATCGCTCTGATCAAACACCCAAATGACCCTATGCCTATCATCGCGGAGGGACGCTGGTACGGAAGAATCGCGGAGACACCTGCCGGTAATGGAGGCTTTGGGTATGACCCATTATTCATTCCGGACGGCTTCGATATCACAGCTGCGCAAATGGCCCGCGATGAAAAGCAGTCTTTAAGCCATCGCGCGCTTGCGCTTAACGCGCTCGCTCCGCAACTAAACGAATTTTTGTGAAGCCGTCTATTCCGCTTTCCCTGTATGTCCACATTCCGTGGTGCGAGAGAAAATGCCCTTACTGCGACTTTAATTCGCACGAAAATTACAGCCCGGGTGTTGAGCCGCTGTACGTGTCGGCCTTGCTCAATGATCTTGATCAACAGCTTGATTTAGTGGGTGGCCGACCCATATCTACGATCTTCTTTGGTGGCGGTACACCCAGCTTATTTTCAGCAACAGCTATCGACCAAATCCTAAAGGGCGTCAGGTCCCGGGTTTCAGTTGATGACAACTGCGAGATCACCCTCGAAAGCAACCCTGGTAGTGCCGAAGCAGCAAAATATAAGGCTTATAAGGACGCTGGGGTGAACCGACTAAGCATCGGTGTTCAAAGCTTCGACGATGACAAATTGAAAGACCTTGGCCGAATCCACAGTAGCGACGAGGCCAAGGCCGCGATCGATATGGCTTTTGCCTCAGGGTTTGATCGCCTCAATGTTGACCTAATGTATGGCCTAGAGAATCAAGCGCGTAGCGAAGCGATTGCGGATATTGAAACGGCCCTAAGCTTTGGCGTGTCACACCTGTCTTGGTATCAACTCACGATCGAGCGAAACACTGCGTTTTGGTCAAAGCCACCGACACTTCCCGGTGCAGATGTGGTTGAACCATGGCAGGAAGGGGTTCGCGAATTACTTGGCAATTTAGATATTCATCAATACGAAGTATCTGCATGGAGTAGGGAAGGCGAGGAGTCGCGCCACAACTTAAATTACTGGCGGTTTGGTGATTACTTAGCAATTGGCGCAGGCGCTCATGGCAAGGTTAGCGTCGACAATTGTGTTTACCGATTCCAACGGACGCGACATCCGGCTCATTACCTAGACGAGTTTGGACGTTCGACCACGACCTCCAGTATCAATTCGCTCACAGCTGTTCCAGACGAGGATATTGTCGGTGAATTTATGATGAACGCGCTGCGCTTGCGCAACGGGGTACCGCTAAAGCTACTAAGCGAGCGAACGGGTAAAGCACACGCGTCGATTAGCAGCACGCTTGAATCACTTGAGGCGCGCGGGCTTATGGTGAACGACAAAGAAAGATTGGCGACAACAGCGCTTGGATACCGGTACCTAGATTCGGTCGTTGAATCTTTCTTTTAAAGGGCTTGCGAGCTTAAGTCAGGTCTGACGCCGATTTCTCGAACATCAAGTCCCATACACCATGGCCCAGCCGGTGACCTCTACGCTCGAACTTCGTCTCGGGACGCGAATCAGGACGCGGAATATAATTGCCGGGCCCAGCCGTGTTGCTGAGTGCGGCATTGGCCGACAGCACTTCCATCATGTGTTCTGCATAGGGCTGCCAATCAGTCGCCAAATGCAATCGTCCGTGGCCGGCAAGGCGACTGACAATCAACTCGACAAAGTCAGGCTGTATTAATCGCCGCTTGTGATGGCGCTTTTTATGCCAAGGATCTGGAAAGAAGATCTGCAGCAAATCGATAGAGTGAGGAGGAATCGCATCCTCCAGCACCTGAACCGCATCCTCGGCGAATACTTTTAGATTGGTGATCCCGCGTTTATCGACTTCCGATAAGAGCTTACCGACGCCCGGCGTATGAACTTCTATACCCAGATATCGGTCTCCAGGGTTGTGGTCAGCCATGGCCACCAAGCTATCACCCATACCGAAACCTATTTCTAGAACGCGACGGCCAGCAACATCAAACGAGTTATCCCAGTCAAAATTCTTATCGCTCAACTCAAAACCGTGTAGAGGAAACCCCGTCGTCCAGCCTTTCTGCTGGCTCTCAGTCATCCTGCCCGCACGAATGACAAAGCTCTTGATGCGCTTTCCCAGGTAATCAGTCATTGTCAGCTAACTCGCGCGACGCGGCGAAGGCACATATCCAGCCGATTAAAAGTAAGACGCCACCGATAGGCGTGACAGCACCCAGAATACCCACGTCCGTAATCACAAGTAGGTACAAGCTACCCGAGAAAACAAAAATCCCAGCGGTAAAGGCAAGTAGGGCTCGCTGTAGCCAAACAGAGGTTTTACCTCTAAATAGCGCTGAGAAGGCCAAAATCGCCAACGTGTGAAACAGGTGATAATCAACCGCTGTTGCCCAAGTTTCCAGGCGGTTAGCCGTGGTGATTGAGACGAGCGCGTGTGCACCAAAGGCACCAAGGGCAACGCCTGCGAACCCAAGCACGCAGGCGACAGTCACATAAGACGACTTCATAGGCGTGTGGTCAGGCGAGCATTCCCGTTCGGAGCTTCTTCATGGCGTTGCTCTCGAGCTGACGGATGCGTTCGGCCGATACACCATACTCATCGGCCAACTCGTGTAGCGTTGCTTTCGGCTCTGATAACCAGCGGCGAGCAACAATATCGCGGCTCCGCGCGTCCAGGGAAGACAAGGCCTCGGACAGCTGGTTTTCCTCATGCGCAACGTAATCAGCAGACTCGACAACCATAGCGGGGTCCATCGACTGATCTTCAAGGTATTGCTGAGGCGCCTGCCATGCCGATTCCTCATCAGCATCAACTGGCATATCAAACGCCACATCACGGCCGGATAACCGACTTTCCATGCGGGTCACTTCCGCAGGGTCGACACCCAGATCCTCTGCAATCGCTAGAGTCTCGGCTTCGGTGAGCCAATGCGTACCCGTTTTCTGGCTACGCAGATTAAAGAACAACTTGCGCTGCGCTTTTGTAGTAGCCACTTTGACGATACGCCAATTTTTCAGAATGTACTCGTGCATCTCGGCTTTTATCCAATGCACGGCAAAGGAAACAAGGCGAACACCTTTGCTTGGATCAAAACGCTTTACCGCCTTCATCAAACCAACGTTACCTTCTTGAATAAGATCAGCTTCCTGCAAGCCATAGCCTGAGTAAGAGCGCGCTACATGCACTACAAATCGTAGGTGAGCAAGTACTAACTCACGTGCAGAGTCAACGCAGTTCTCATAAAAAAGTCGTTCAGCAAGTTCTCTTTCACGCTCAATCGAGAGAATTGGGATAGCGCTGACTGTCTGTACATACGCGCCGAGATTGGCCCCGGGCGCCATGCTAAGAACGGCACTTGGTGACAATGCGACTGCTGTATTGGTATCTGACATACGCAAAACTCCTAAACTGGCTACGAATATTAGCACTCTTGCCTTGAGAGTGCTAATTCACCCAAAAGTTCCGCCTACAGCCTAACGTGGCTGAATGCGCGCCAAGTGGAGTTGAACGGAGTAGCAGGCGCTTATCCAACCCAGCACCGAGCCCACAACAACTAGCAATACAAGATCTCCAAAACCAAATACGGAGACAGCAGCCGAGCGATCATAGAGTTCAAATAGTTGCGAGATCGGCGCGTTCAGCACTTCAAATGTAATGAAGATCAAAAGCCCTGATACCAGCCCTCCGAGTGCGCCCAATAATGCACCCGTGTATAAGAACGGACGCCGGGCGAACGCGTTGCCGCCACCTATCAATTTGATGACAACGATTTCTTCCCTGCGCGACTCGATACCCAGCCGAAGGGTATTACCGAGGGTCAACACGACGCCCAACGCCATTGCCACGCCAGGCGCCAAGGCAATGGAGCGTGCTAATCCGATAACCGCCTCGAGCCGCTCAAGCCACCGGCTGTCTAAGATGACTTCCGCAATGCCCGGTAAAGCCTTCAAATCCTGACTCAGTTGCGCAAGTCCCGCGGAACGGATGTTCGCCGCAGGGTAAAGCCACAACGTATGGGGAAGCGGGTTGCTCTCCATACGGCTCGACAACGCAGACAAACCAGTAGCCTCGATAAATTCGGTCAACGCTGTATCGCGGTCAATGACCTTTACCGAAGCCACTCCAGGCTGTCGCTGAATTTTTTCGGCCAACCGTTTTGCATCGTCAAGCGTCAAACTAGCATCGGTCAGGACAGAGAGTTGCGGTGGCGCGTCTAACCGATTGACCTCTTTATTAACGGCGCTCGCCAATGCAAGGCCAAACGTTGGGAGCGCAAGCGCAAGCGCAATCACGAAAACCGTGAGCAGATTGGAAATGGGTTCGCGGAAGAGCTTTTCCACACTCATGGCCGCGGCTTCCCGATGATGATGCGCCCAAGCGAGGATTCTAGGCCTCGGGCCAGAGCCAACGCCTGCTGGTGACTGTCCCGCCATCAACTCTCACCTCGCACATCATTGTTTAGCGTGATAAGGCGCCCTTCTTTGAGTGTAAGAATCCTTTGTGACATGCGAGATATCAGCGCCAAATCGTGACTCGCGACGATAACCGTCACACCGACGCTATTAAACGCGGCAAACAAACCCATAATCTCAGCCGAAAGTTGCGGATCTAAATTACCCGTCGGCTCATCCGCAATGAGAATTTTAGGTCGCGCAACAACCGCGCGCGCAATGCCAACGCGCTGCTGCTCACCGCCCGATAACATTTCTGGTGATGCCCGCTCGCGATCTAGTAAACCCACTTTGTCCAAGGCTGCGCGAACGCGGCGATCAATATCGCGCTTAGTAAAACCCGCTATTTCGAGGGG